>NZ_JACRSU010000001.1:0-357848 GCF_014384785.1 Congzhengia minquanensis | reverse complement strand
GCGGAAGACGGATCAGAACGTTCCGAATTATGAGTATATCACGGACCCCAATAATCTCTATCTCTCCGAGGAGTGGCAGCGTTATGAAATGACGTATAGCAACAGTTTAATGACGGAAGACAGCGTAAAACCCAATTTCTATTTCAGAGCGGGAGACGGCCAGCAGCAGGTTTCCTATGCGGTGGACGAGCTGACGGTTACGGAACTGGGTCAGAGTGACATTTTAAACAGTGTAAGCTATCTTTCCGGCGTAATTGAAACGCGAAGCGTGAGCGGATATGCCTCGGTCAGCGGCGGGCTGGTAAGCCACAGCGTTTATCGGGTGATTGTTCCTTTTGAGGGAGACTATGCAATTGTGAAAAGCGGTAAAGAGCCAACCAGCCAATTTCACAGTCTGCTGGGTCCAAAGGTGAACTTAAATTCGCTTAAACTTGTGGTGCAGGCCACAGACGATTATGGAAACGTAGGGAAGCCTGTGACAACGGACATCCACATTACAAAACCTGTGTCTTCTGATTATGCAAAAAAGGCTGTTGCGGAGTTTCGTGAAAACATTTGGAATGAAGACATAAAACAGCTGACAGGAACGGTTTCTTACTTAACAGACAACCCGGAGGAGGGCACGCTCCTTGCGGTGGCGGCGGTTTATGGGAAAAACGGACAGCTTTTAGAAACAACCCAGAAACTATGCACAATAAATGAAGCCGGCGAAGCTTCCGCCGAACTGGCCGTGAACGCAGACGGCGAAGCAAAAAGCGCGAAACTGTTTTTGTGGGGTGAGACGTCTTTAAGCCCGCTAAAAGCGGAGGACAAAATAGAAAAAACAGAGGGCGGAACTTATATTTATGTAGATCCGGTGAACGGAAAATCGTCTAATTCCGGCTCGCTTGAAGCGCCTTTGGCCACGCTGTCCCAGGCAAAAAACAAAGTTCGGAATTTGATTAAGACTGCACAGACAGACGTTTATGTAGTTTTTTATCCCGGTGAATATAAAATTTCTAGCACACTGCAATTTGGCGAGCGGGACTACAGCGAATCCGTAAACTTGGTTTACACCTCCCTTTATAAAACCGACCGTGCGCAGTTCACAGGCGGAACCGACGTAACAGGATTTCAGCTGTATGACGAGAACAAAGGGATTTACCGGGCAAGGGTGCCGGTGGGAACCATGTCGCGCCAGCTGTTTGTAAATGGTGTGCGGGCCGTTAAAGCCAGAAATGAAGGCCCCTTGCAAAACGCTCAGAACGTGAAGACAGAAGACGGAACAACGCCGCTGGGAATTAAAACCTCAGATGTTTCTTTAAAAGATTTCCGCCGCATTGACGACATTGAACTGGTGTTTTATGAAAAGTGGACCAACCCCAGGTGCCAGGTGTCGGAAATTCAGGACAACGGCGACGGAACCATCACCTTAGTTATGGACGCAGTTGGCTGGAAAGCCATGAGCAACAAGGGCGGCACCAGCGTAACCGTGCCGCAATATATTGAAAACGCTTTAGAGCTTTTAGACGAAGAGGGCGAGTGGTATTTGGATTCTGTTGATGGGTATGTTTATTACAAGCCCCGCTTCTTTGAAAATTTAGACACGGCCCGGGTAATTTTGCCTACAACAGAAAAGCTGGTTGCCATTGAGGGAAAATCGGTTTCAGAACCTATTAAAAACATTTCCTTTGACAACATTGAATTTGCCTATTCCACCTGGAATCGGCCCAGCACGGAAAACGGACATTCCGACGCGCAGAACAACCATATCCGCCAGAACGGAGATCGGCTTGTGGACGGGGCCGTTGAGGTGAAAAACGCTCATAACGTTAATTTTACAAACTGCGACTTTAACCGTCTGGGTACGACGGCGCTGAGGCTGACAGACGCGATCCAGGGCTGTAACATCGTGGGAAACGAGTTTTATGAGCTTTCAGCCGGGGCGGTAAATCTTGGAGATCCCCAGAATAAATCGGACAACAGCCAGGTGGTAAATCCCACCGATTCGGAGTATTTTATCACGGATAACGCCATAGAGAACAACTATATTCATAAAATCGGGGTGGACTTTATGTCCGCCGCAGCCATTTCGGCTGGCTTTCCGAAGAACACCACCATTGCCAACAACGAGCTTTATGGCATGCCCTACAGCGGTATGCATATCGGATATGGCTGGGCGTCGTTAGAGGAAAGCGGCGCCGGAACGGTGAACTTAAAAATTGTGAACAACTATATTCATGATGTGATGAACGACAGAATTTTTGACGGCGGCGCTATTTATACGCTGGGGATGACCGGCGGAACCTGGGAAAACCCCAACATTATCAGCGAAAACTATATTTACGATGTAGGAAACCAGTATGGCGCGCTTTACACAGACGAAGGCTCGGCTTTCTGGTCGCTGACAAAAAATGTGATTGACCTTTCACCGAATCCGGTTTGGCGAGGCAGCGGAAGCACTGTGTTAGAACCAAGATGGCTGCATGTGCACACATCCTCCATTCACGACAACACATATTCCCAAAACTACGCTACCACCACCAACGACTTAATGAGGGGAACAAACTGCGTTTACGAGCCGGCAATTTTAATCTCTGAGGGACACCTGCCGGAGGAAGCGTTAGATATCATTAACCGGTCGGGCATTACGGCCGGCTATCGGCAAAATTTTAAATATGGCCTGCAGAGGGTCGAAAACGTTGAAAGTTTAACGCTTACAACCGGTGAAAGCGTTTTAAACAATCCTGTGTGCTTCACTGTAAAAAATGCGTTTTACACCGTAAACGGACTGGAAATGTATGCAAGAAGCAGCAACGAACAGGTTGCGACGGTGGAGAACAACGTGATAACCGCCCGGGCGCCGGGAACAGCAGAAATCACCTATTACTTTATTGAACAGGGCATTTTAAAAACCACTGCAACAACCGTAACGGTAAAATAGCAACAAAAAAATGGGAACAGCTTTTGCTGTTCCCTTTACTTTTTTTTTCCATCTATAATACGATATTTAAATCCGAGATAGTTCACATAGTCATAGAGATAAGGCATGGCCTCTTTCGGAAGCTGGGAAATGGCCAGCATCAGACGGTCGTTTTGCGCTTCGGACTGCTGGGCGCCAAGCAGAAAATCAGTGCTTACCTCCAAAACCGACGCAATTTTTACCAAAGTGTCGTAATTTGGCTCCCGGGATGTGTTTTCATAATTCCGGTAGGTCGAAGCGGCAACGCCAATTTTTTTGGCTAATTCAATTTGTGACAACCCGGTGGTTTCCCGCAAAAAGCGAAGACGTTCACTAAACATATTGTTTCTCCCAAGATAGAATAATCCCACTTCATTATAGCATAACAAATTTTTGATAACATTATTATGAAACAAAATGAATTTAAATATAAAAAAATAACACAAAATGTGTTGACAATGGAATTTTTGTATGCTATAATCTGAATAAGGTTTTTGATGAACGGAAATAAAATACACAGTCCGTTTAGAAGAAAAAATCATTTAAATTCATTATGGGAGGAATTCATATGCAATTCAAAAAGAGAAGAATTGCCGTTTTTCTTGCCGCGGCAATGGCTTTCGGTTCGGTTTCTGCTTCTGCAGAGTGGTACTTTGCAGGATATGACACAAGAGACCTGAACAACATTGGTAAAATTTACAACGAAAAGGTAAACGGCTATTTCACGTCAAAGTCGAAAATTGATCCCGTTTCACCGGAAAGTGTGGAGTGGCGGTTTGAAGGGTATGAGTATAACTATCCTCATGCCGGCTACGACAGGCTCTATTTGGAAGGTACATATCAGAAAATTACCCGTTATAATAATCAGTTTCCCCAGTGGGAAACCCGGTTTAAGGACTACATGTGGGAAGTTTGTGTCGATCCGGCAACAGGCGGCCACAGAATTTATCAGCGCCAGCAGACAAACATTCCCGGCAAAGGCTGGTCGTGGGATTTTGGCGAAAATGAAAGTGTAGAAGCAGTGCTGCTTTCGCCTACCAACCGCAATGCTCAGGTTTCCTACTCCTTTCAGGCGTTTGGCGTTGCCAATTTCGATTTAAACGGAAGGTTTGTTTCGCCTGAGGTAGCAGCCATGTATGAAACTTTTGGCGTAAATAACAAAATTTTTGACTATGACTATAACACCCGGGAAATCGCCGAAGGAACGTTTTTCCACAACGCTAATTTAAGCGCTATTGACGTCAATGGTCAGTATGTTGTGTCTGATGAGGAAATTGCATCGCAGGTGGGGGCCATTCAGTCGAAATTTGTTACGGGTCCGTCATTCCACAACGACAATCCCACAAAGGATGTTGCCGCGCTGTATCTTGCAAACAGCGATAAAGGCTGGAATTGGGACTGGGATGTTGTTCGGTATGGCGGCGCGAAAGTTGCATGGACGCCGCTGTCCTATGAGATGGAGGAGCCTTACAGGCAATATCAGTATCTGGTTGTGAACGGCCTGGTTTTAGACGGCAGAAACGATACGCCCAGAGTTTATCGTTACACCAATGGCAAGGCTACGCCCAATGTGGAGTGGAGATATGTGAATTGGATGGATTTAGGAACAGATCTTGCAAACTATCCCATGGCGAGCAATCCTTTTAACATCATTGAGTGGAAATATATTGACGGAAAGCCGGCATATAACGCCGACGGCTCGCCTGTTTTAAGAATTCCCACCGGTGAATATGCGAATTCTTACATCAAGGTTACCGACACCGCAATTGAGCTGTGGAGAAGAACAGGCCGCGGCCCGGATGAGTTTATTTATTCCATCAGCCGCGTGAACCATTCGCTGGGTGATTTTGACGCATTTGTGCCCGGTGCGGTTTACACATTTACGGAATAACAGAATTCTGACCTGTTGAATTGCTGTGAAGGAGGAAAAGCATTGAAAAAGCTTGCAGCATTTCTGGTTGCGGCGTCCCTGCTGTTTTCCGCAGCGCCGGTCAGCGCTGCTGTGCACGCTGTGTCAAATGCTCCGCAGCCTGCTGGGAAAAGCAGTGTAACGGTTCTGATGTATCACAAAATTTCAGACGACCCGGCTGATGCCAACAATGCATTTTGCATCTCTTCAAAAACATTTGAGGAGGATATCCGATTTTTAAAGGAAAACGGCTATACGTTTTGTTTTGCCTCTGAAGTTGACGATGTTTTAAGCGGTAAGAGGCCTCGGGGGAACTATGTTGCCGTGACTTTTGACGACGGATATGAAAGCGATTTTTATTTTGCTAAGCCTGTTCTGGAACGGTATGGCGCCAAAGCTACTTTTTTTGTAATCGGTTCAAAAATCGGCATGGAAGACCACATCGCCAAAGAACACCTGTCTGCGCTTTCAAGATTAGATGTGGTGGAAATCGGCAGCCATTCTTATAGCTTACACAACATGCCTGTTTCTGAACTCAAGCAAAGTTTTGACAGCAAAAATCCTAATCCGATAGCAGATGACTTTTTAAAGAGCGCAAATATTCTCGAAAAAATAATAGGAAAAAAGGTGGCTGTGCTGTCCTATCCGAATGGGATTTACAACACAGATACAGACCGCGCCTTAAGAAACGCCGGCTTTACCGCAACTTTCACCAGCGATGAAAAACGGCCTGTTTACCCGGGAGTACCTCACGGCAGAATAAACCGCTGGAAGGGCGCTGCGCTGAAAAATCTTCTGGCAAAGTAGAAACCAAACCGCCCCCCTCCGCATTGCGGAAGGGGGTCTTATTAAAAACCAAAAGGGAACAGCTTTTGCTGTTCCCTTCTTTTTCGGTTACAATTTTATTTTGCAATTAAGTCTTTTAACGCTTTGCCAGCCTTAAAAGCAGGTACTGTGCAGGCAGCAATTTTAATCTTCTCGCCTGTCTGAGGATTTTTGCCTTCTCTTGCGGCTCTTTCTCTTGTTTCAAAGGTACCAAATCCTACAAGCTGGATTTTGTCACCCTTCTTTAATGCGTCTCCCACAACATCGATAAAAGCGCCGAGCACCTTTTCCGCGTCTTTCTTCGTTACGTCAGCCTTTTCAGCCATAGCCGACACTAATTCTGTCTTGTTCATTTTACTTCCTCCTATTAGTATAATAATCTTAATATAGCCAAACGGCTATAAAATAAACAATTAAATCCGCCCGTCTTTTGCCTGGTTCCACAATTCGTCCATCTCGGCGAGGGTCATGCCGTTTAGATCCCTGCCGGACGTTATAGCGGCGCGCTCCATTTTTTCAAAACGCGCTAAAAATTTATCGGTAGCCTTTTTTAAAGCCTCCTCCGGATTCACCTCTAAAAAACGGCTCACATTCACTGCAGAAAACAAAAGGTCGCCCAGTTCCTCTTCCATATGCTCTGCGTTTTGTTCTGCCGCTGCAGCTTTCAGCTCGTTTACTTCCTCTGTGAGCTTGCAAAATGCTCCGGTGAAATCATCCCAGTCAAACCCCACCTGGGCAGCTTTTTTCTGCACCTTTTGGGCGCGCATTAAAGCAGGCAGATAGGAACAAACGTCGCGCATCAGCTCTGTCTGGGTCTTTAGGCCCTTTTCCGCTTTTTTATTCTCCTCCCAAAGGTCCAATGCTTCTGTGGTGTTGTTCGTTTTGTCGTTTCCAAAGATGTGTGTATGACGGGAAATCAACTTTTTGCAAATGTGATTTAAAACATTCTGAATGGAAAAGTTGCCTTCCTCTTCCGCCATTTCAGAATGAAATACGACCTGAAGCAAAACATCGCCCAATTCGTCGGCAAAATTGTCCGGTTGTTTTTCGTCCAATGCCTCCATTGCTTCGCATGCTTCTTCCAAGAGGCAATATTTAATGGACTGGTGGGTCTGCGCCCTGTCCCAAGGGCAACCGTTCTCACCTCGTAGTACTTTCATTATATCAATTAAATCCTCAAAAGTATAGTCCTTTTTTGTAAAATTCATTGTTTTTTCCTCAATTTCTGCACTTTTTTCGTTAGCATATGTGAAATTTACGATAAAATCTTATGTTTTTGCAAAAATATTGCAATTTTTTTGCCCTTTGGAAGCATTTCAATGTCTTCTTTTTGAACAGCCCGGAGCAAAAGAATGGCCGCGCCATAGGCAATTACACCGATAAAGATGGAGATTCCCAGTGCAATGATGATTTTAAACCGAACGCTGGAGAGCACAGGGGTAACAGGCGCGTTTTGCGGCACGAACTGAACGGACAAATCAATTAAGGGGCAACCTAAAAGTCCCGCCGCCACGTTAAACGACAGATATACAATCAGCCCCATAATCAAGGCCGATATGAAAGGCTTGATAATAAAATCCCGCACATTGAAATTTGGCTTTATAATTTTTTTGATGGACATAAGATTCAAACCTGCAATTAAGAGGTAACAGCAAAAGGTGCTGACCGGAGCACCGCCAATGTTTAAGGCAGGCACGGCAATTAAAACATAGTTTGAAACCACCTTGAACAGTCCGCCGATGAGCATGTTGCGCACGGGAATAAACACGTGGCCCGCCGCCTGCAAAATGGCGGTGGAAACAGAAACGGTGCAAACAAACACAATTGCCAGGGAAAGGAGCGTCAGCGTGTCCTGTGCCCGGGCATTATTATAAAGGCAAATTAAAATCGGCGTGGATAAAACAGCCAGGCCAATGGCGCAGGGCAGGGAGAAAATCGTCGTAATCCGAATGGAGGACTCGGTGAGCAACCTAGCCTGAGATTTGTTGCTGATTGCCAACGCCGCGGAAATGGCAGGCACAATGCTCATGGAGATGGACGTGACAATGGAGGGCGGCAGGTTAAACAAAGACATGGCATAGCCCGAATAGGAGCCATACATCACATCCGCTGCCTCGTGAGAGATGTTGGCCCCCACCATGGCGTCTTGCGGGTTAACACCGAAAAACTCCGTCAGTGTGCGGAACAAATCCGGCGTAACAGAAATTGCCTGAAGCCGGTTTCCTATCATAAACGTGTCGATAACGTTGGTTAACGACATCACCGCCGCGCCAATGGTAATGGGCACGGCAATGGTTAAGAGCTTTACAAAAATTGTGCTGGTGGAGCGAGCCGCAGTTGTGTTGTAAGATGGGGTGCTTCTTTTGTTTTTATAGTAGAAAAACACCAATAACAGCAGGGCAAAGAGGCCGCCCAGGGTTACGCCGAACACCGCACCCGCCGCTGCCAGTTCCACAGAAACCGACATTAAAAAGTAAGCGCCTGCAAGGCCGATAACAAGCTTTGCAACCGACTCTAACACCTCGGAATAGGCTGTGGGAATCATGTTGGAATGGCCCTGAAAATAGCCCCGGAAAGCTGACAGCATAGAGATGAACAAAATTGCGGGAGAAATGGCCACAATGCTAAGATAAGAGCCGGGTGAGTTAAACGCTCCTTCGGCAAAGGGGCGCGCACCGAAAAACAGCACGCAGGTACCTGCCGCACCGATGATGGTGAGCAAAATTACCGCGGCTCTGAGAATTTTTTTCGACTCGCCGTAGTTTTTTTTGGCCAGGCTTTCCGACACCATTTTGGAAACGGCCACAGGCAGACCAGCTGTCGCCATAACGAACATGGCGGCATAGAGATTATAGGCCCGGGTGAAAAAGGCCATTCCCGTTTCGTGCAAAATGTTGGCTAAAGGTATTTTAAAGCATGCGCCGATTATTTTTACAACCAAATGGGCAACAACCAAAACCGCCGCGCCCTCCATAAACGATTGTTTCTTAATTTCCTTCAAGTTCTGTCATCCTTTCAAGGGGAAGATATGATAGCATGTCACTATTTAATTTATTGCTGTCTGGACTATAATATACTATTTTCCCAGACAAAACCGGGCAAATATTTTGTCCACCACTTCTTCCGATACGGTTTTACCCGTAATTTCGCCCAAATGCGCCGCACAGTCGGTAATGTCGATGGACACCAAGTCGTAAGGCACCTGGGCATTTAAAGCCGCCGCAGCACGCGAAACAGCCGCTAAAGCGTTATGTGCCGCCTCTTTGTGTCTGAGGTTAGTTAAAACTGCTCGGTTTTCAGCGGACAACACGCCCAGCTGAAACTTTTCTTCAATTTTATTGGTCAGTGCGGTTAACCCTTCGCCTGTTTTGGCGGAGATTGCCACCGCGTCTGCACCGTCAAACGCGCCGCCGGTTTTTATGCAGTTTAAATCGCATTTATTCAGCAGCACAATTACGTTTTTATCCCGAATTGTTTCAAAAATGTCTAAGTCTTCCTGGGTGATATCTTGCGACCCGTCAACCACGAACAGAACAAGGCCGGCCTTTTCAATATATTTTTTCGATTTGTCAATTCCCAGGCTTTCAATTCTGTCTTCCGTCTGTCGGATCCCCGCTGTGTCGAACACGTTTAACACAATTCCGTTCAGTGTGACGCGCTCTTCAATCACGTCCCGGGTGGTGCCGGCAATGTCCGTCACAATGGCGCGGGACTCCCTTGCGAGCAAATTTAAAACGGAGGATTTCCCCACGTTGGGCTTTCCGCATATTACAGTGTCAATCCCGTCGCGGATTAGTCTGCCCCGGTTCGCGGTTGCAAGAAGGGAATTTAGCCCATCCTGCACCTTCGTAAGGTCTTTCAGCAGACTGCCCGGTTCATATTCGTCCACGTCCTCCTCCGGATAGTCTAAATTGGCGTTGATTTTTGCCAAAACCTCTAACACCACGTCCCGAATTTGGTTAATTTCATCTGACAGTGCACCGCCCAGCTGGTTTGCCGCGGCGGACAGGGCAAGGGAGGAGGGCGAATGAATCACGTCAATCACAGCTTCGGCCTGGGAAAGGTCTAAACGGCCGTTTAAAAAAGCACGTTTGGTGAATTCGCCCGGGGCGGCCAAAGCAGCGCCATTTTTTAAGACGCAGGCAAGCACGGCCTCGGTTACCACCAATCCGCCGTGGCAGTTAATTTCCACCGTGTTTTCCCGGGTAAAGGTGTTGGGGGCAAGCATAACGGAAATTAACACTTCGTCTACCACATGATTGCCGTCGTAAATAAACCCGTAGTGAATGGTGTGAGAGGCGGCTTCCTCTAGCGGTTTACCGTTTTTTGCGCGAAAAACTCTGTCGGCCACAACTACGCTGTCCGGCCCGCTGATGCGGATGATGGATATGCCGCCGGTGCCGTGAGGCGTTGCAATGGCTGCAATGGTTTCGTTTGTCATATCCGAATTGCCCCCTTTGGTTCAAATTTTAAATAGTCGTCTAAAATATCGGATAGGCCCTCCAAAAACGCACGCACCTCAGAAAATTTAAGGAGCAGGCGGAACACCGACTCAGTTTTTCGTTGAAAGCTGGGGTTTAAAAAGGGATAGGCCTCTTTTTCTGTCAGCGGGCAAAGGGAATAGGCCCTGGGGTCTATGATAATTTTCAGACCTGCGTTCTCACGGAAATAGGGAATGAGGGGGAAAATCCGGCAGGACAGCGGGCGTGCACTCCGCCGGCACAGTCCGCTGCACAACAGCAGGTCCGCCCGTTTGCCGCCATAAACAAACTCCGACGGCACAACTTGAAAACCGGGACGGTTTAAAAACAGCGGTTTTTCGCCGGGAAACAAATACATGCCGGTTTCCTCGGAGGAGTCGCACAAACTATCGGCATTGTTAAATCTGCCGTCGCTGTTGCCACTGTCGCCGCCGCAGCAGGCCTTGCCGCAGAGCGCGCCGCAGTCGGCCAAAAGGGGCGTTGTGTCTCCAAAATATGTATAAATGCTTTGGTAAAGTGTGCTTGCCTGCATAAATTTCTCCTCAGTTAAAAATTTATCCGCTTCCGGACAGAAAACGATGCCCGGAAACGGAAATAATTTGTGTTATTTAGCCTGATCCGCGCAGGGCGGAGCAGTGCCGCTTGCCTACGCGTTGTCCAGAGCTTCTTTTAACAGCTTATTGATAATCTGCGGATTTGCCTTACCGCGGGACATTTTCATGGTCTGCCCCACTAAAAAGCCCATTGCCTTGTCTTTTCCGGCCTTATAGTCTGCTATCGACTGTGGATTGTTCTTCAAAACCTCGTCAATCATCTCTTTAATGGCCCCTTCGTCTGAAACCTGAACCAGCCCCAGCTTTTCGACAATTTTTTCCGGGTCTTCCGGGTTTTCAAACATGGCGGAGAGTACTTTTTTCGCCGCGCTGGTGCTGATGGTGCCTTTTTCAATCAGCGCAATCATTTGTGCCAGCTGGCCGGCGGAAAAAGGAATGTCTGCCGGCTCTAATTCTTTGTCGTTTAAAATTTTAGAAATGTCGCCCATAAGCCAGTTTGAGGCAATTTTCGGCGTGGCGCCTGCGGCTACGCATGCGTCAAAATAATCTGCCAGGGTTTTGGACGACGTGATGATAAACGCGTCGTATTCCGGCAGACCGTGCTCGGCAATGTAGCGCGCTTTGCGCTGTTCGGGCAGCTCGGGAATTGTTTTTCTGATTACTTCAATCCATTCGTCCGACACCACAATGGGCACCAAATCCGGCTCGGGGAAGTAGCGGTAGTCCTGGGCATCCTCTTTCGAGCGCATTACAGTGCTCACACCGTGAATGTCGTCCCACCGCCTGGTTTCCTGGTCAACGGTGCCGCCTTCATCTAACACCTTTGCCTGGCGCTTTTCTTCATACTGCATGGCGCGGTAGGCCGCGCTGAACGAGTTTACGTTTTTCATTTCGCAGCGGGTACCAAACTCTTTCTGGCCCACGGGGCGGATAGATACGTTCACGTCGCACCGCAAAGATCCCTCCTGCATTTTACAGTCGGACACCTCGGTATATTCCAAAATGGATTTTAATGTTTCTAAAAATACACGGGCTTCTTCCGGGGAGCGCATGTCCGGTTCCGACACAATTTCAATCAGCGGTACGCCGCAGCGGTTATAGTCCGCCATAGAGGTGTTTCCATAGTCGTCGTGCACCAGTTTGCCCGCGTCCTCCTCAATGTGAATTCTGGTAATGCCAATGCGCTTCGTTTCGCCTTCTACGTTAATGTCAATATATCCATGCTGGCAAAGCGGCAGGTCGAACTGGGAAATCTGGTAAGCTTTTGGTAGGTCGGGATAAAAATAGTTTTTTCTGTCCTGTTTTCCAAATTTGGTGATTTCACAGTTCATAGCCAGCCCTGCTTTAATGGCATAGTCCACCACCCGCTTGTTTAAAACGGGCAGGGTGCCGGGCATGCCGGAGCAAACGGGGCACACACGGGTGTTTGGATCGCCGCCGAATGCGTTTTCGCAGGAACAGAATATTTTGGTGTTGGTTGCCAGCTCTGCGTGTATTTCAAGTCCGATAACGGTTTCGTATTTCATGTTGTGTTAGCCCCCTTTTATAAATTCGGTCTGATTTTGGTGATGGTTTTTTCCAAAGCATATGCGGCGTTTAAAATGGTCGCCTCGCCAAATGGCCTGCCGATAATCTGCAAACCGATGGGAAGACCGTTTTTGTCATATCCGCAGGGAATCACAATGGCCGGCAGCCCGCCGATGTTCACCGAAACCGTGCAGATGTCTGCCAAATACATTTGGAGCGGGTCGGTGGTTTTTTCACCGATACCGAAAGCAGTGGTGGGCGAGGTGGGTGTAACCAAAACGTCATATTTTTCAAAGGCTTTGTTAAAATCGTTCATAATCATGGTGCGCACCTGCTGGGCCTTTTTGTAATATGCGTCGTAATAGCCGGAGGACAGGGCATAGGTTCCAATCATAATGCGGCGCTTTACCTCACGGCCGAAGCCTTCGCTTCTGGACTGGCAGTACATATCCACCAAATCGTCAAATTGCTCTGCACGATAGCCATATTTCACGCCGTCGAACCGGGCCAGGTTTGAGCTTGCCTCGGCAGAGGAAATCATGTAATAGGTAGGCAGGGCATATTTGTTTAAGGGCAGGTTCATGTTTTCGCTTTCTGCGCCTAAGGATTTCATATTGTCAATTGCAGCGTAAATGGCGGAGGAAACCTCCCCGTCAATGCCATCGCCGATATATTCTTCGGGAATGCCGATTTTTAATCCCTGAATGTCACCGGTTAAGGCGTTTTCATAGCAGGGGTGTGCGACGTTTACCGAGGTGGAGTCTTTTTCGTCGTGACCGGCAATTACGTCTAACACCATTGCGGCGTCGCGAACGTCTTTTGCCAGCGGCCCAATCTGGTCAAGAGACGAGGCAAAGGCAATCAGGCCATACCGCGAAACGCTGCCATAGGTGGGCTTTAAGCCAACGCAGCCGCAGAAAGCCGCCGGCTGGCGAATGGAGCCGCCGGTGTCCGAGCCTAAGGAAAAGGGCGCTTCGTCTGCCGCAACGCTTGCCGCACTGCCGCCGGAGGAGCCGCCGGGTACCTTGGTTAAGTCGTAGGGGTTTTTCGTCTTTTTAAAGTAAGAATTTTCTGTGGAAGACCCCATTGCAAACTCGTCCATGTTCACTTTGCCCAGGGTAACGGTGCCGGCAGCGTTAAGCTTTTCTACCACCGTGGCGTTATAGGGGGGCTTGAAGTTATACAGCATTTTCGAGGCGCAGGTAGTGAGCATATCCCTGGTGCACATATTGTCTTTAATGGCGCAGGGCACGCCGGCAAGCGGGCCGACCTCTTCGCCCGCAGCTAATTTTTTGTCTATTTCGGCCGCGCGCTCCATTGCAGACTCGCTGCAAACCGTGATATAGCTTTCCACCTTTTCTTCCACGCTGTCAATCCGCTCCAAAACGGATTTTGTGGCTTCGGCGCTTGTAATTTCTTTGTTTTTTATCATGTCACGAAGTTCGTGAGCGGTTTTTTTGTAAAGCTCCATTTTCAGTCAATCCTTTCTATTCAACGACTTTGGGTACGATAAAGCCTTCTTCATCGAAGTCCGGCGCATTTTTCAAAATTTCCCGCCTGTCAAACGAAGGTTTTACCTCGTCCGGCCGGAACGCGTTTTGCATGGGAATGGCGTGGGCCGTGGGAACAATGCCCTCGGTATCCAACTCGCCCAGTGTGTCTGCAAAGTCGATAATTCCCGCCATGTCGGCTTCTAACTTCTGTGCGTCTTCGTCTGAAAACTTAAGCCTTGCCAAAGAGGCTACATGGAGCACTTCTTCTTTTGTGATTTTCATAAAATGACCTCCTCAAAATTTATTGATAACCAAACCGGTAATTAACTTTGGATAAAAATATGTTGATTTCTGGGGCATTTTTTCATTTAACAGCGACACATCTTTAATTTGCCGCACCTTGGTTGCGTTTAATAAAAACGAACACTGTGCCTTGCCCTGTTTCACCGCGTCGATTGCCTCGCCGGCAAATTTTGTATAAATCAAATTTTTCTGGTTTGCCATGTTTTCAGTGTCTATACCGAAAATTTTGTCTAAAATCAGCGTGTGCAAAACGCTTACGTCCAGACCTCGGTAAGCATCGGAACGGTTGGGCAGCGCTTCTTTCATGGCGCTTTGGCTGGAAAGTGTTACCAGATAAAAATAGTCTTTTCCGGTGTAAAACGCAAAGGCTGTGCCGTTCTGGCACCTTGAAAGGGCCGCTTCTGCTTCGCTTGCTGCGTCTTTCGCAGTTCGTTTTTCAACGGAAAAGTTTTCGCTTAAGGCTGTCAGCGTTTTTTCTTCATCGAACCCGTCTAAATTCTGCAAAATGCGGTGGGTGGGCAACACAACCAGCCCCGGGTCGTCCATTTCAACGGCAAAGGCCAAAATGAAGTTACCGCCATGGAGCGCGTCAAAGCCCGGTGTCTCCTGTTTTAATTTTTCGCGGAAGTTTAAGGCCGTTTCATATCTGTGGTGGCCGTCTGCAATGAACAACTGTTTGTCGACAAACGCGCTTTCAATTTGGGAAAGCAAATCTTTGTCTTTTATTACCCACAGGTTGTGGGTAATTCCGTCGGGAGTTTGAAAAGACTCTTCCGGCGCGTTTTTAGAAACGTCTGAAATAATTTGGTTCACTGTCTTCTTTTCGTCCATATAAAGGAAGTAAATCGGGCTGAAATTTGCGTGGGTTGCGTCCATTAACTGAAACCGGTCGGCCTTGGCTTTTGACAACGTTTCTTCGTGGGGCAGAACAATTTTTTCAGAAAACGGCACCAGCTCCACCGCCGAGATAAGCCCTTTTAAGGATTTTACACTGCCGTCAGGAAGGGTGAAAATCTCCTCATACAGATAGTAGGCCGGCGCATCTTCAAATTTTAAAATGCCCTCTGCCATCCAGTCGTTTAAATAGTCCCTGGCGCGGGTATAGCGGTTATTTGTGTCCGTGTCGGTGTCATAGGTTTTGCCCAGCTCCAAATGAATGATGCTGTTTTTGTGCTTTTTGCAATACATCTCCTGTTCTAAAGGGGAAATAATGTCATAGGGCGGCGTGGTAACGCCGGAAAGCGGGCCTGTGCGTTTTGTGTCATACCGAAGGCCCCGGAAAGGTTTTACGTTTGCCATGTTGTTTTAACTCCTGTCTTTTAAATAGTCAATAATATCCAATGGCGTGTGCGCCACAAAATCTGGTTCTTTTTCTATTAGCATTTCTTCGCTCTGATAGCCCCAGGCCGCCGCCAGCGAAACCATGCCGGCGTTCTTACCGGTCATTACGTCGTAAATGGAGTCGCCGATGAAAAGCACCTCGGAAGGAGCTGCTCCGCAGCTTTCTGCAATAGCCAGCGCCGCGTCAGGCGCGGGCTTTTTAGGAACGCCCGGCCGCTCGCCGTAAACGTTTTGAAAGCCATATTCTTTAAAAAAGTGGTGGGTCATAGTTTTTGCGAAACTGTCCACCTTGTTGGATAGCACGTTTAAGGCTATGTTTTGCTCCCTCATAAAATTTAATAGGGGCAGAATTCCATCAAACGGAGCGGTGTGGGCGGTGCAGTTTTTGTCATACCGTGCGCCCATCTGCGCAACAAACTCATTTAAAAACTCAGGCGTGTTTTTTTCGGCAGGGATACATTTTTCCGCATATGCCCGCACGCCGTTTCCCACCGCGCTTTTATGGAACGGCAGGGGAAAGGTGGGCAAGCCGTAGCTTGCCAGCGTTTCATTCATGGAAAGTGAAAGGTCGCCGATGGAGTCTAACAGCGTGCCGTCCAAATCAAAAATCGCGGCTTTAAAAATCGTTTTCATCATAATTGTCCTCCACATAATCGTCAAAATCGTCGTCTTCCAAATGTACTTCATCGGTGAAAATGCGGTCGTCATCTTTTTTCGGCGTCACCAGCCGTACGATATATTTGTCCAAAACGTGCCAAATATAATAGTTTGCAGTGAACGCGGTAAAGCCCGTTAAGAAAAAAGCCATGAGAATAAACCAGATTTCCGGCAGCATCCACACAAAAAAGGAGAGATAAAACAGCCCGGCGTTTATGGCAAACAGCAAAACAAAAATAATAAAGTTCTGCGGAAGCTTTAGCACAGCAAACGTCCACGCATTTTTTAAAACCGTTCTATATTTCATTTTAAACGTAACTAAAATGGGATATACGTAAAAGCTCATAATGATGAGCAAAATGGAAACCACAGTAAACATAGTGTATAAAACGCCTAAGGGCAGGCCGCTGGAAATGAAAAAGCCGTTGTAAAAGACAAGGGCCTGCAGCAGCAGATACATTACAAGGTAAGATAAGACGCTGGTTAAAAGCCCAAACTTCCAGTTTTTCTTAGCGTGTTCAAAAAAGTCGGACACGATAAAGGTGTGCTCCTGCTTTGCGTAGTTTCGAATCACATAAGTGAACCCGGCGGTAAACGGGCCGGTGAGCATAAGGGGCAAAAAGGGCACAATGGGAACGATAAACGATTTGCCGCTTAAAAACGCTGTTACTATGGTTACCAAATTGTCGCCGCCAAAGTAAGAGGAGAACAAATAAATAGATGCGCCGAAAAACAAAAGGTTTGAAAGCGCAAACCAAAACGATACGCCGCAGATGTGCCAAAAGTGCCTGCCTAAAATATCAAAATAGTTTCTTTGTGCGGCATCTTCCTTTGAAACGCCGCGTCTGTTTTCAGTTCCAAACATTGGTCTCCTCCGTCAGTTTTTCTTTCGCAGCATGGAATATTCGGGCAAATCTCTGCCCAAATCCAGAATAAATTCCTGCATGGGGTGAGGAACGCTGCTAATTTCGTTGCCCTCTGTATCTGTCATGTTTGTAATTTGAATCGCAAAGGGCGCGGTGTTTGGCGCCATAACCTCCACCTCGTCGCCGAGGGTCAGCTTGTTTTTCTGCACAAACAGCGTTTTACCGTTACCCGCAGCGCCTTTTGCAACGGCCGCCACATCGTAGTTTCTGATGTATCCGCCGTTTTCATACTCCTGGCCGTTTTCTTTCGGGTTTCCCAGCCAAAAGCCCGTGGTGTAGCCACGGTTGCTGACTTTATAAAGCTCGTTTTTCCACTCCGGGTGAAACCGGTAGCCCTCAGGGTTTTCCAAATATGCGTCAATGGCCCTGCGGTAAGCCCCCACAACGGTTGCTACGTAATATTCCGTTTTAACACGTCCTTCAATTTTAAAGCTGGTCACGCCGGAATTTATCAGCTCTGGAATGTGTTCAATCATGCACATGTCCTTCGAGTTAAAAATAAACGTGCCCCGCTGGTTTTCAAACACGGGAAAGTGCTCGCCCGGCCGCTTTTCTTCTTCCAGCGTATAGTTCCATCGGCAGGGGTGAGCGCAGTCGCCTGCGTTCGATTCACGCCCCGTCATGTAGGAGCTTAATAAACATCTGCCGGAGTAAGAGATGCACATTGCACCGTGAACAAAGGCTTCCAGCTCAAGGTCTGGGTCTGTTTTTTTACGGATGGTTTTCACGTCTTCGAGCGTTAGCTCTCTTGCTAAAACCACGCGCTGTGCGCCCAGCCTGTGCCAAAAGTTCACAGTTTCATAATTTACGTTGTTTGCCTGGGTGCTGATATGAATTGGAATATGGGGCGCAAACTCCTTTGCCAAGTGAAATGCGCCGGGGTCTGAGAGAATCAGCCCGTCGGGGCATAGGCGGTTTGCGTCTTTTAAAAATGCAATAAAATCCTCTATATCATCATTATGTAAAATGATGTTAGCCGTTAAATAAAATTTCTTTCCCTTTTTGTGTGTAAATTCAATGCCGCGGGCTAAATCTTCATAGGAAAAGTTTTTCGCCCGCACTCGCAGTGAAAATGCATCGCCTCCGGCATATACCGCATCCGCGCCATAGGCCAGAGCAACTTTTAAACGTTCTAAATTGCCTGCCGGGGCAAGCAGCTCAAACTTGTTCATTTATATCTCGCCTTTCCGGTTCAGCTTTTCTAGAATATCTTCAGCAATAGAGTGTTCATCCATACGGCAAAGCTTTTTCAGCTCCTTGGGACTGCCGTGAGGCACCACAGGTGCATAGCCCTTTACCAGACACTTGCAAGCAACTTCGCGCTCTGCCAATGCCGCGGCGACAGACTCGCCAAAACCGCCTTTTACCACCCCGTCTTCCAGCGTTACCACCAGCTTATGTTTTTTCGCCATATGGGTTACAAACTCGGTGTTTAACGGGAATAGGGTGCGCAAATTCACCAGGGTGGGGTTCAGGCCGTGCTCCTTTAACAGTGCACAGACTTTCTCGCCAATGGTGAGCATAAGTCCGGCGCAGAAAATGCAAACGTCCTTTCCCTGGCGCACGGTGTGGGGAATTCCCAAAACAAAGGGGGAAACGTCAGTTTTCGTTTCCGGCTGGAGGTATCCTCTGGGATAGCGGATCGCAATGGGACCTTGGTGTGCGCCGCTTGCCGCAAAACGCATCATCTGCTCCAGTTCAGCAAAGCTTGCCGGGGCCAACACCGTCATGTTGGGCATGGCGGACATATATGCAATGTCAAACAAGCCGTGGTGGGTTTCGCCGTCTTCGCCGACAATGCCCGCCCGGTCAATGCAGAAGGTAACGTTTAAGTTTTGCAGGCACACGTCATGCAAAATCTGGTCATAGGCGCGCTGAAGAAAGGATGAATAAATCACCACAAAGGGCTTTAAGCCGCTGATGGCAAGGCCCGCAGCAAAGGTCACCGCGTGCTGTTCGGCAATAGCTACGTCGAAAAATTTGCGCGAAAACCGCTCTGCAAACTCGTCTGTGCCTGTTCCGGCAGACATGGCCGCCGTAACAACACAAATGTTATTGTCGCGTTCAGCCAAAGCGCACAGGGTGTTTCCCGCAATCCGCGAATAGGTGGTGTGGCGTTTGCCGGAACTGATTCCCACAGACGCTTCAAAGGTGCTCACGCCGTGGTAAACCGCCGGGTGCTTTTCGGCAAATTTATATCCCTTGCCCTTTTTCGTAATCACATGCAAAAGCACCGGGCCGCGCACAAGCTTTGCGCGGTTTAAAATCAGGGTAAGCATCTCCACGTCGTGGCCGTCCACCGGGCCAAAATAGGTAAAGCCCATATCGTCAAACACGGTGTTGCCCACTAAAATATGTTTTACTAAATCCTTAAACTTTTTTAAAAACAGCGCAATTTTGTCCCCCCAGGAAAAGCGGGAAAGCTCCCGTTCGATGCGGGATTTAAATGTAAAGTATGCGGGAACAGAGCGCAGCTTTGTCAAATGCTTGGTAAACCCGCCAACGCTCTTGGAAATGGACATGTTGTTGTCGTTTAACACTACAATAAAATTCTTTTTCAAGTTTCCGGCGTCGCACAGGGCCTCGGTGGCCATGCCGCCGGAAAGTGCGCCGTCGCCGATAACGGCTACGGTGTGAGCGTCGCTGCCTTTTAAAATGTTGGCCTTGGCAATGCCTAACGCCGCTGAGATTGACGTGCTTGAATGGCCGGTGTTAAAACAGTCGAACTCGCTTTCACAGGTTTTAGGAAAGCCAGCCAAACCTCCATACTTTCGCAGGGTAGAGAACTTGTCCCGTCTGCCGGTTAAAAGCTTGTACACATAGCTCTGGTGGCCAACATCCCACACAATTTTGTCTTCCGGCAGGTCAAACGCGCGCAGAAGCGCAATAGTCAGCTCCACCACCCCCAGGTTCGAGGCTAAGTGGCCCCCGGTTTTGGAAACGGAGTCGATTAAAAACGCGCGGATTTCTTCTGCCAGCACGTGGGTTTCTTCTATATTCAGTTTCTTTACATCTTCCGGACAGGAGATCCTGTCTAATAAATGAAACATTCCATCACTCTTTTAGTAATTTTGCTTTCACAAACCGCTCTAAGGCGCGTTTTATATAAAACAAAGGGGTTTCAAAGGCCTCAATTGGCTCAACCAAAATGGTGAAAAGCCCCATTCGGTTAGCGCCCCAGGTGTCGGTAAAGATTTGGTCGCCCACAAATGCGGTGTTTTCCTGCCGGCAGCCCAATGTGTTCAGCGCTTTGCGGTAGCTTTTTTTCAGCGGTTTGCCTGCGTCTGCCACAAAAGGAATTTCAAAACCGACAAGATAAGCTTCCACCCTGCGCCGCTTTCCGTTGGATATGACGCACACCAAAAAGCCGCCTGCCTTCAGTTCTTCCAAAAAGCTGAGCGCCCGTGCTGAGGGCGTTTTGGTTTCATGACTGTCCAGTGTGTTGTCAAGGTCTAAAATGACGGCGGAAATGCCGTTTTCTTTTAATTTATTTAAGTCAATTGCCGAAATGTCGTGAACAAACAAATCGGGCACAAGGTTATGAAACAATGAAGTCACCTCAATCAACATGTATCGTATGAAACGATATAACTATTATATCATACCACATTTTCAAAGGTGCGTAAATAGAAAAAAGGAGATTTTTTTGAAAAATCTCCTTTATGCCTTCTTATTTTTTTGAAACCCTTTAAAAATTTCGTAGGCGCCCATGAAAAACAAAAAGATGCCGAACAGCCGCCTGAGCAGGCCGGAGTTTAAGCGCAGCGCCACAAACGAACCCAAGCCTGCTCCCGCAATGCCAAACAAAATAATGGGAATCGCAATTTTCAGCTCTAAGGCGTTATTTTTTTTGTGAACAAACAGCGCCACCACAGCAGTGGGAATAAAATAGAGCAAATTCACGCCCTGGGCAATGTGCTGGTTTGCGCCGACAAACATGGTCAGGGCGGGAATTAAAATCGTTCCGCCGCCGATGCCCATGCCGCTGATGATTCCCGACAGAAAGCCGGATATAATTGCAACAATCAATTAAAAAAACACCATCCTCACGGCGGCCGCAATCATAAACAGGCCGAAAATTTTGTGAATTGCGCCAAAGGTAAGCTTAGAAAGCAGCTTTGCTCCCACAAAACCGCCCGCCACGCCGCCGATGGATACTTTTAGAGCAAGCCAGTAATCCAAAGACTTTGAGAACCCGTAGAACACAAGGCTCACTGCGGTGAAGCCGGATATGATTAAAATGGCCGTGGCGTGGCTTTTTTTCGGATCCAGCTTTAAAAACTTTTCTAAAAACGGCACGATAATCGTTCCGCCGCCGCTGCCGAACAGACCGTTGAAAAATCCGGCGGTGAGACCGCCAGCCGCGCAGGTGAACAGCTTTTTCGCCGTCATTTTATGTTCGTGTTCCATGCAATCAACCCCCAATAAGGATATTTTAACCGCAGTTTCAAAATTTACACATTGATTTTTTTTGCCTGTTGGTGTATAGTTATAGATGTATGGAAACTTGGAAACGGAGGATGCAATGGAACCAATTGAAATGAGAAGCAATTTTGAAAAGCCGCCTATTCGCCGCAATAAAAACAAACGCCTAAAACGTGTTTTTTTAACATGTTTATATGCGGTGATTTCCGTCATTGTGCTGACGGGGGCGTATCTTTCCTATAAATATTTTTTCCCGTCGGACAAGCAGCTGTTTGTGCTTGCCCATTACAATACCTATCAAGACGGGGCAAAAGCAGAAGCAAACACAAGGTTTGCAAAACAAACTGACGCCTCGCTGACCGTGGGCGACGGTGTTATGGATCCGCAAATGGCAAAAGCGGTGAACGGCCTAACCGTCCGCACAGACACGGTGCAGTTTTCGGAAAACCAAAGCCGGCTTAATTTTGCATTAAAATTTATGGGCGGCGATTTGGTTACGGCCACAAGCGTGACAGACGGCGGCGTTACCGTATTTTCCTCTCCCCAAATGGCAGACGCGGCCTATTCGGGCGGCAGCACGGGTGAGATATTGAGTGTGCTTTTAGGCGCCCAGGGCGTAAACCCGGACAGGGGGATTTTAGACGGCGTAGACCGGGAAGGCTTTTTTAAATATTTGAAAAAGTATGGAATAAGGCTTTATAACGATGTGCCGGACGCGGTGTTTTCTTCTGTTAAAATAAACGGCACCACAACGGTGCAGCTTTCGGCAAAGGCGGTGCGGCTTTTTTCCGGTATTGTGGGCCAGCTTCGGGCAGACAGTGAACTAAAGTCGTTTTTATATGCCCAGCGGGAGCAGATTGCAAGAAATATAAATGGAATGTATGAACCTTCGGCCCTTTTGGTTTCCAGCGTTACCCAAAAGGAATTTGAACAGGAGTATTTAGAAACGCTGGACTCATTTTTGGCGGATATGGCCCAGTCCGATGCGGAGGTGGAACTCACCGCTGTCATAAACAAGCACCGCAGGGTAGAGCGGGAAACGCTGAAAATTGCCGGGAGCGGCACGCCCGTGGCGGAGGTTGAGGCGTCAGGCGGCAAAGCTGTTCGCGCCACAGCCTATAAAACGGACGGAAGCGAGCTGCTTCACTTTGAAAGGGAACAGAACACCGCCGGCACTGTGACAGATGCAGTGACTGCAATATCGCTGGACCTGGCAAAACCGGGTGATGCGCCAAAACTGGTGAACGTTACGGTAAACACGTCAACCGACACAGCGGTTAAAGATGCGGACATAAGCCCTCCGGAGCAGTTTTACGACCTTTCTGCACTGGACGGGGAGGAAAAACAGAAGCTTGCAGAAAGTGTGAATCAGCGGCTAACCGGCGTGTTTACGCGGGCCGCGCTGGGATTTTTCATGTTTAGAAGATAAGGGGACAGGAATTTATGCAGGACAAAATGATTTATATAAAAGGTGCTAAGGAACACAATTTAAAGAATGTGGATTTAAAAATTCCCAGGGACAAATTTGTGGTGTTCACGGGGATTTCCGGCTCGGGAAAGTCTTCTTTGGCTTTTGACACGCTGTATGCTGAGGGGCAGAGACGGTATGTGGAGTCTCTTTCGTCTTACGCGCGTCAATTTTTAGGGCAGATGGAAAAGCCCGAGGTGGAATATATTGAGGGGCTGTCGCCGGCCATCAGCATAGACCAGAAGACCACGGCAAAAAATCCTCGCTCAACGGTAGGGACCGTTACGGAAATTTACGACTATTTAAGACTGTTATACGCCCGGGTGGGCATTCCGCATTGCCCAAAGTGCGGGAAAGAGATTAAAAAGCAAACCATTGACCAGATTGTAGACCGCATTATGGAATTGCCGGAAAAAACGAAGTTTCAGATTTTGGCGCCGGTAATCCGCGGCAAAAAGGGCGAGCACGCAAAGCTGTTTGAAGACGCTAAGAAAAACGGATTTGTCCGGGTGCGGGTCGATGGGCTGGTGTATGACGTTGCAGAAGAGATTAAGCTGGAAAAGAACAAAAAGCATACCATTGAAATTGTGATTGACCGGCTGGTTATGAAAGAAGGCATAGAGCAAAGACTGACAGATTCCATTGAAACCGCGTCAGGACTGGCATCCGGCACGGTGATTGTGGACGTTATCGGCGGCAGCGAAATGACATTTTCGCAAAACTACGCCTGCGACGACTGTGGCATCAGCATGGAGGAGCTTTCTCCCCGAATGTTTTCGTTTAACAACCCATTGGGAGCCTGCCCCTGCTGCTCAGGTATCGGCAGCATGATGAAGGTTTCGCCGGAACTGATTTTAGACCCCGAGCGCACGTTAAACGAGGGCGGGATTATGGCCTCTGGCTGGGGCTCAGCTGACAGCGAGGACAGCATGGCCCACATGTATTACGAGGCGCTGGGAAAAAAATATGGCTTTGATTTCGATACAAAAATAAAGGATTTGAGCAAAGAGGCGGTAAACGCTATTCTTTACGGCACAAAGGGCGAACGGCTGGAACTGTTTTTAAAACGCTCCTACGGCACGTCCCACTATTTCGCGGCCTTTGAGGGTATTATTAATAACTTAGAACGCCGCTACCGCGAAACCAACAGCGATTTTATGAAGATGGAAATTGAAAAGATGATGCGCTTTAAGCTGTGCCCGGAGTGCGGCGGAAAAAGACTCAGGCCGGATGTTTTGGCGGTTACCGTGGGCGGAAAAAACATTGACGAGGTGACCCGCCTGCCTGTGGACAAGGCAAGGGATTTTTTTGCGGCGTTAACCCTGTCTGAGCGGGACATGAAAATTGCGGAGCGCGTGTTAAAAGAGATTAACGAGCGCATCAGCTTCCTTTGCGATGTGGGGCTGGAGTATTTAACCCTGTCCCGGTCGTCGGGCACGCTGTCCGGCGGCGAAGCGCAGCGAATTCGTTTGGCAACACAAATCGGTTCGGGGCTGATGGGTGTTCTGTATATCTTAGACGAGCCCTCAATCGGCCTGCACCAGCGGGATAACAATAAGCTGCTGGCAACGTTACGTCGGCTGACAGATTTGGGCAACACGCTGATTGTGGTGGAGCACGACGAAGACACCATGCTGGAAGCGGACTATATCGTAGACGTTGGCCCCGGCGCAGGCGTGCACGGAGGCCGCATTGTGGCCCAGGGCACGGCGGAGGAGATTATGGCCTGCGAAAACTCTGCAACAGGGCAGTATTTAAGCGGAAGAAAGCAAATTCCTGTGCCTGAAATGCGCAGGAAAGGAAACGGGAACGTGCTGAAGTTTTTAGGCTGTGCTGAAAACAATTTAAAAGATGTCGACGTTTCCATTCCATTGGGAACGTTCACCGCTGTTACCGGTGTGTCTGGTTCGGGGAAATCGTCTTTAGTGAACGAAATTATTAACAAATATCTTTCAAAAGAGTTAAACCGTGCCCACAGCCTGCCGGGCAAGTTTAAAAAGGCGGAGGGTGTGGAGAATTTGGATAAAATTATTGACATTGACCAGTCGCCCATCGGCAGAACGCCCCGGTCGAACCCCGCCACCTATACCGGTGTGTTTGGCGATATCCGAGAACTGTTTGCCGCAACAAATGAGGCAAAAATGCGGGGCTATAAATCCGGCAGGTTCAGCTTTAACGTAAAGGGCGGGCGGTGCGAGGCCTGCTCCGGCGACGGAATTATTAAAATTGAAATGCACTTTCTTCCTGACGTGTTTGTGCCCTGTGAGGTATGTAAAGGCAAACGCTATAACAGGGAAACACTGGAAGTGAAATATAAAGGCAAAAACATTTACGAGGTTTTGGATATGACGGTGGAGGAGGGGTTAGAGTTCTTTTCCAGTATCCCCAAAATCCAACGCAAGCTGCAAACTCTTTACGACGTGGGGCTTTCTTATGTGAAACTGGGACAGCCCTCCACACAGCTTTCCGGCGGCGAGGCACAGCGTGTTAAGCTGGCCACGGAGCTTTCCAAGCGGGGAACAGGCAAAACCCTTTACATCTTAGACGAGCCTACTACCGGCCTCCACACGGCAGACGTGCACCAGCTTTTGGAGGTTTTAGACAGGCTGGTGGAAAATGGAAACACCGTTTTGGTAATTGAGCATAACTTAGACGTGATTAAAACGGCGGACTATATCATCGACTTGGGTCCAGAGGGCGGGGACAAGGGCGGCACCATTGTTGCCACCGGAACGCCGGAGGAAATTATGAAATGTAAAAATTCTTATACGGGTCAGTTCTTAAAGCTTCATATTGATAAGAACAGGCGAATAAACTAAAGAGAAGCGGCAT
Organism: Congzhengia minquanensis; assembly: GCF_014384785.1. Taxonomy (NCBI): domain Bacteria; kingdom Bacillati; phylum Bacillota; class Clostridia; order Eubacteriales; family Oscillospiraceae; genus Congzhengia; species Congzhengia minquanensis. The sequence continues at coordinate 332,166 of NZ_JACRSU010000001.1, read as the reverse complement.
GTCCGTATGCGAATACTTGGAGGGCCTGTTATGAAAAAGAAAAAACAAAAACGGGATTATTTTGTCAGCTGTATTGTGGCGGCAGCAGGGGAAAGCCGCCGCATGGGAGAAAACGTGAACAAGCTGTTTTTAGAAATCGGCGGCGCTCCCGTTATTGCCCATACTCTGCTGGCGTTGCAGAACAGCGGGTTTATTGACGAAATTATTGTTGCGGCAAAAGAGGAGGACATGTTAGACATCTCGGACATTGCCGCAGACTTTGAAATTGACAAACTGAAAGCCATTGTGAAAGGCGGCGCGGTGCGGGCAGAGTCTGTTAAGGCGGCGATTGCGGAACTTTCGGAGGACTGCGACCTGATTGCCGTACACGACGGCGCAAGGCCATTGGTTGATGAAGAAACTATTGCCGAGGCCGTGTCAGCCGGTTTTGCCTTTGGCGCGGCGGCGTGCGGCGTGCGGCCAAAGGCCACCATAAAACGTGAGGATGAAAATGGTTTTATTGCGGAAACGGTGGATAGGAGCGAGCTGTTTGAAATTCAAACGCCCCAAGTGTTTTCCAAAGCGCTGTTTTTAAACGCCTATGACGCAGAGAAGGACGCACTGCGGGCTGTGACGGACGACTGCGCGCTGGTTGAAAAGCTGGGTACAAAGATAAAAATTACTCCAGGGTCTTATCGCAATATCAAAATTACCACGGTGGAAGATATTGCGGTGGCCGAGGGACTGTTAAGCAGCGAGGAGTGGTAACGGCATGGATATGCGGATTGGGCACGGGTTTGACGTGCATTGTTTGACAGAAAACAGAAAATTGATTTTATGCGGCGTGGAAATTCCGTTTGAACAGGGGCTTTTGGGCCACTCCGACGCGGATGTGGCGGCTCACGCTGTGACAGATGCGCTGCTGGGTGCGGCGGCTTTAGGGGACATTGGGCGCCACTTTCCCGACACGGACGATGCATATTTTGGTGCGGACAGTATGCAGCTTTTGCAACGCGCCGCAAAGATGGTTTGGGAAAAGGGATATGCTGTTTCCAACATAGACGTAACAATTATTGCCCAGAGGCCGAAGCTTGCGGCATTTATTCCCAAAATGGCGGAAAATCTTGCGGCGGTTTTAGAAATTTCTGCTGACCGTGTGAACGTAAAAGCCACCACCACGGAAAAGCTGGGCTTTACCGGCCGGGGGGAGGGCATTGCGGCTGAGGCGGTTTGTCTGCTTGAGTGTAATTAGCTTTTACTTAATCTAATTTTTAAGTTCTAAATAAACTATTTTTAGCAATATTATCTTGATTTTGTGCAATATTGTTCATTTACTTTGTTACATTATTATAATAAAATAAAAGAAAGCTATGGGGATAGTTTTTAAAAAATTAGAAAAAGGAGAGAAGAGGCTTATGAAAAAATTATTTGCAGTGTTTTTTTCACTTTCTCTGCTAATAGGTGTAATGACGCCGCCGGGTGTTTCAGCAGAGGGAGAAGCAGATCCGGCCGGCACGCTATTTTTTGAATTTGAAGATTTGGCAGAGGCGGCAGGAGCCGGGAACATTCAAACGGAAGCAAACCATAGAGACGCGCTGTCTGTGGAAAATGCCAGCGGGAAGGCATATTGGGCAACAATTGACACAACGACAGACCCAAGCGCCGCATTAACCGTGAGCGTAACAGCAGAACAGGCAGGCTATTATAAGTGTCAGTATGCCGTTATGAAGCGCACAGACAAAACAAATTTGAGCAATATTACGCTGACAGTAAACGATGTGCTTGTTGGAGATAACGACACATTCTGCAAGCCTTTGGAAGACCTTAGCGCATATGTTGACGCCACCGATGACGAGGGAACCCCAATTTTGAATGAAGATGGTACGCCAAAGCAAAAGTGTGTTTATCCCTGGGAGTATGCACGAATGTGGTTGTTTGAGGGTAAGACCTCTTGCTATTTAAACGAGGGTGAGAATACCTTACAGGTGGATGTATCTTATCTGGAAAATGCATTGTTTGGAAAGTGGAAATTTTTTGCCGACTACATAAAATTTGTTCCGGATAACGGAACGGATATCACACCTGAAGAAACGCTGATAGAGGCCGAAGACATGGCCGCAGAAAAAATTGTAGAAGTTGCTGGCGCAAGCGGCGGCAAATGGATTGGCACATCGAACGTAAAAGTGACAGGCGAGGAGGGAACACCGCTGTTGCCGATTCAGGCGCGGGTAAACTTTACGGAGAGCCGGTATTACGACTTTTCTTATGTGGCGACCCATTGGCAGAACTCAGTGAGCGAGGTTTCCTTGTATCTCGGAGAGAATAAAATTAGCAGTAATAAAGACGACTCAGATTTAGGAACAAATGTTCAGGATAGATTTACAAGCGCCTCTGATGATGACCCTGCCGGCTGGACAGCAAAGTGGAATCCCATGTACGAATATACAAAAAAAGTTTGGGTCGACGCGGGGACCTATCTGCTGGAATTTCGGATTTCGACCTGTGAGAGTGAGGAATATGCAGAAAATGTCAAATATTTTATAGATTACATTGACATTAAACCCTCGCCGGATTCTATGACGAAGGATGCGGAAAACAACTACACGGCAGAAGTCTGCTTTGCATCACCGGTGTCTGGCACTGCTGTTATGGCGGCCTACAACGAAAACAAGCTGGTGGAAATGACAGCTGTGGAGATTTCTGCTGAAACGCAGTTTATGCAATTAAGTCTCAAAACAGATCAAACGGTTACAAAGGTGAAGGTTTTTGTTTGGGACGGATTTACAAATTCCGCTCCGAAAATTGAATGCAAGGAGTTTGCGCTTTCCAACTAATTTTTTAATACAGAATATAAAAGAAACAGGCCGCAAATCGCGGTCTGTTTCTTTTATATAGCAACTACAGCAAAAAAATAGGCAACATGAGCATATAATTTCCAAATTTGTTGTGGTAAAGTAAAGAAAAACAAAAAGGGTGTTTGTTTATGAAAAAGGTTTATACCCAGACAAAAGAGATTGAGATTTGCGGAAACTACGACGTAATTGTAGTTGGCGGAGGTGCGGCAGGGTGTGCGGCGGCGCTGACCGCCGGCCGGCTGGGGGCTGAGGTTTTGCTTTGCGAACGGTATGGCTTTTTGGGCGGCGCAACCGCTGCCCAGGGCGTGGGTCACATTTTGTCTACCAATGGTGTAGATTTTATGGGCGTGTGGCATGATTTTATCCGCGAGGTAAACCGTTTGGGCGGCCTATCGAACCGCGACTTGACGACTAAAGGCGAGGACAACCGCATTCGCAGCGGCGTGGATATTGAATTGGTAAAGTTTGCGTGGGACAATTTGCTCTCAAAAGCACAGGTGAGCATGTTGCACCATGTGTGGGCCAGCGGCGTGATGAAAGAGGAGAATAAAATTACCGGCGTGATTTTGGAAACCGTGTCGGGCACTATGGCGGTGCAGGGAAAAATGGTGATTGACGCAACGGGGGACGGAGCGGTTTGTGCGTTTGCAGGCGCGTCCTTTTCACAAGGGGATGGGGAACACCCCTATAACCAGGCGCTGACCAAAGTTTTCCGCATGGGGAATGTGGATAGAAGTGTTGTCCGCACCAAAGAGGAAATCCAAAAGCTGGTGGAGGAAGCGGCTTCAGACGAGATGTCGAAAAGATATGAAAGCGAAGTTGTGAAAAACGGCAGGGCGGCCAGCTACACCGCCAGCAGAACCGTACCGAACTCCATTCCCAAATACCGTACGGAGATGCACGGCTTTGCAAGCCGTGTGCTGCACATTAACCCTGTGGATCCCTGGGATTTAACAAAGGCGGAGCGGGAGGGAAGAAAGCAGGCCTATGAATGCGCCGATTTTGCAAAGCGTTATATCAGCGGGTTTGAAAACGCCTATCTGCTGGATACCAACATTCACATCGGCATCCGTGACTCACGCAGAATTCAGGGTATTGAAACAGTTTTGGCAGAGGATGCGCTAATGTTAAATAAGCGCAAAGGCTCCATCGCCAAAAGCTCTTGGGTGATTGATATTTGGCCCGGCGACCACTATGCCCGTCCCGCCGTGCAGGACAGCGCACAGCGCATAGAAAAGGTTTTATCCGGGGACTATTTCGATATTCCCTACGGCGCCATTGTGGTAAAAGGCGCACAAAACCTGTTTGTGGCGGGACGGTGTATTTCTGCGGAACGGGAGGCGCAGGCGTCGCTTCGGATTCAGCAGACCTGCCAGGCCACAGGCGAGGCAGCGGGTTTTGCTGCGGTGTTCTGTCTAAAGCACGGTATTTCGCCGGATAAGGCGGACGGGGTAGCGGTGGCAAAAGAGCTTGCTCAGCACAGAAGTTTTATAAAACCGGTAATTGAAGAGCTGTTAAAATAAATAAAAAAACGGGAGCGGTTCCGCTCCTATTTTTTATCTTATTTTATTTTTTCTTTACACAGTTCCAAAAGCCGCTTTGCGTCCTCCTCCGACTTTACCGCACAGCAGAAGCTGATGCCCGTGTGGTACCGTGAAAAGTCCATAGCATCAAACTCATTACGGGTGAGAATATAATGCACAATGGGCAGCTTAGCTGCTGTTACCTTGTCAAACAGAAAATCCAGATATTCCTGCCCGAATATCAGGTTCTCCATATAGCCAAAGTTCAGCCCCTTTAGATTTCCGTTTTCTGCCATATCAAATATCCAGTGGTCGGCACGCCCGCAAAAATGCATGGAAGCGCCGCCCAAAGCGTCGATAATTTTTTTGTCATACTGCTGTGCAAACTCTTGGTACATTGCGCAGGAAAGGTTTACCGCCGAATCGTTCCGGATGACCGTGTTTCCGGGATAGAGCATATCCCAGTGGTAGCAGCTGCCCTCCTGGTCGTTAGAAAGGTAGGGATATATGCGCTGGAACAGGCGGATATACGTTTCCGTGACCACAGATAAAAGCGCGTGGATAAGTTCAGGTTCGTCATACAGATCGGGGTAAATGTCAGACCCATAGATGAGATGTGCAGTATCGAAAGGCCCCTGAAGATCGGGGTGATACAGTTTCAGTATTTTGCGGCAGGCAGGATAGTCTTTCAGCACTTCGTTGTAAAATGCATAAGTCTGGACAAGGCGCGCGCCAAAGCCGCTGTCTAAGTCCGGAACACCGCGGTCGACCACGCGCTTTATCTCCTCTTTTGAAAGGGGCGTAACCCAGGGCATATTTCCATTTACAATCGAGCTTTTCGCGCCAAACAGAGAGGCAAGGGTTCCAACACCGTAGTTGGCCCGAATGGTGGGAATCGCATCGTCCTTTAGTTTCACGCGGGGAATACAGGCAATCAGCTCGTTATACATCATTTTAGCCATGTCCTCGTGGGTTTCCTCCATAGCATAGGGAGGAAACGTGTGGTCGGGAAGATGGACGCACATACAAATCCTGTCAACAGGCAAAAAGGAATTTACCTGTTTTTGCAGGACAATGGTATTTTCAACATGGCGAACATCGGCATGTTCCTCGATGTAGGTTAATATTTTCTTTAATGCCTCCATTTTTACAGCTTCTCCTTTCATAAAATATTGCGGCGCAGACAAAACGTCTGCGCCGCAGAATTAAGATTCAAATTCGTATTCGTCGCCCATACGGTTTTTAAACTCGTCAAAGGCCATGTCAAGCTCTGCCTCGTCCTCAATGGGCAGCAGGGTTTCAGAGCCGTCCTCGTCAATTTTCAAGGTATAAATGAGCACCTCGTCGCAGTCTTCGTCGCCCTCGTCTGCCGGGAGAAGCACCACGTAGGTTTCGCCGTTATAGTCGAAAGAGTCCAGATGCAGGAACGCATGTTCCTCGCCGTCATCGTTTATTAGCATCACAATGCCTTCTTCTTCCTCTGGTGCGGCGTTTTGCATGTTTTTTTCATCAGCCATTTAGTTTGCCTCCTTTTGAAAAGCGGACAGGCTTTCTTCCACCTTTTGCAGCATTTCGCGGTATTTTTCGCCCTTCGCTTTTTCTTCTTCTACCACGCGGGCCGGGGCTTTGTCCACAAATCCTTTGTTGGAAAGCTTGCCCTCCACGCGCTTTATTTCGCCTAATAAATGTTTCTTTTCTTCTTCTAACCGTTTTAATTCCTTTTCAAAATCCACCAGTTCGCCTAAGGGAATGTAAATCTGCGCGCCGTCTACAATAACCGCCACTGTGTTTTCTCCAACGGTAGATTTGTCCTTCAGTACCGTAACGTCGGAAGCGCTAGCTAGCTTTTGAAAGAACACAGCGCCGTTTTGGAACAGCTCTGTGTGGTCTGTCACAATGAACATGGCGGCTTTTTTTGATGGTGGAATGTTCATTTCAGCCCGCTTATTCCGCACAGCTTTCAGTGCGCCTTTCATCATTTCCATCTGCGCAGCTTCGGCAGGAAAGCTTAAAGTGTCATCTGCTATGGGCCAGTTTGCAATGACAATACTTTCCCCCTCGTGGGGCAGGCTAAGCCAAATTTCCTCGGTGATGAATGGCATGAACGGGTGGAGCAGCTTCAGCGTATTGGAAAGCACGTAGGAAAGCACCTGCTGGGCAGTTTTGTTGGTGGGGTTCTCCGTGTCGTAAAGCCGGGGTTTCACCAACTCAATATACCAGTCGCAGAATTCGTCCCAAATAAAGTCGTAAAGCTTTGCCACAGCAACGCCCAGTTCAAATTTATCTAAATTTTCCGTCACTTCGGAAACTAAGCGGTTTAATTTATCTAGAATCCATTTGTCCTCTAAAGCCAGTTCAGAGGCCGCAGGAACGCACAACTCGTAGATGGTTAAATTCATCTGAACAAACCGCGAAGCGTTCCAAATTTTGTTTGCAAAGTTCCTGCTGGCGGTTACACGCTCAGTGGAAAATCGCATGTCGTTTCCGGGAGAGTTTCCTGTAGCAAGAGTAAAGCGCAGTGCGTCTGCGCCGAACTCGTCAATCACCTCTAAGGGGTCAACGCCGTTTCCTAAGGATTTGCTCATCTTTCTGCCCTGAGCGTCCCTCACCAGGCCGTGAATAAACACGTACTTAAACGGTACCTCACCGGTATGTTCAATTCCCGAAAACATCATTCGCATTACCCAGAAGGGGATAATGTCATATCCGGTTACGAGAACGCTGGTGGGATAGAAATAGGATAAATCCTCTGTTTTATCCGGCCAGCCAAGGGTTGAAAACGGCCACAGCGCAGAAGAAAACCATGTGTCAAGTGTATCGGGATCCTGCCGCATGGGCTTGCCGCATTTCGAGCAAACAGCGCCGTCTTCCTTTGTTACAACCATTTCACCGCAGTCGTCGCAATAGAAGGCCGGAATTCTGTGCCCCCACCACAACTGACGGGAGATACACCAGTCGCGGATGTTTTCAAGCCAGTGAAAATATACTTTTTCAAAGTGTTCCGGTACAAATTCTGTGTCTTTCTTTTTCACAGCGTCAATTGCAGGCTGAGCAAGAGAATTCATTTTAACAAACCACTGTTTCGATATAATCGGCTCAACGGTTGTTCCGCAGCGGTAGCATTGGCCAACGTTGTGAGAATGGTCTTCCACCTTAACCAAAAGGCCCATTTCGTCTAAGTCTTTTATCATCTGCTTACGGCACTCATAACGGTCCATGCCTTCATATTTTCCGGCATAGTGATTCATTGTGGCGTCGTCGTTCAAAACCTTAATTTGTGCAAGATCATGACGCAAGCCAACCTCAAAGTCGTTGGGGTCGTGGGCTGGTGTAATTTTAACACAGCCTGTTCCAAACTCTTTGTCCACATACGCATCTGCAATTACAGGAATTTCCCGATCGGTAAGGGGAAGCAGCAAGGTTTTTCCGATAATGTCCTTATAGCGTTCATCTTCAGGATTTACCGCAACAGCAGTATCGCCGAACAGCGTTTCGGGACGTGTTGTAGCAATGACAACAAATTCATCGCTCCCTTTTACCGGATATTTAATGTGCCAAAAATGGCCGGCCTGTTCTGCGTGTTCAACCTCTGCATCTGAAAGCGCAGTAATGCATCTGGGACACCAGTTTATAATTCTTGAGCCCTGATAGATAAGCCCTTTTTTATAGAGATTCACAAAAACCTCTTTCACCGCTTTGGAGCAGCCTTCGTCCATGGTAAAGCGTTCCCTTGTCCAGTCGCAGGAGCTGCCCAGCTTTTTCAGCTGATTAATAATCCTGTCGCCATAGAGCTTTTTCCACTCCCACACCTTTTCCACAAACTTTTCGCGGCCCAGATCGTAGCGGGTTTTGCCTTCTTCCTTGCGCAGCACTTCCTCCACCTTAATTTGGGTGGCAATACCGGCGTGGTCGGTTCCGGGAATCCAAAGGGCATTAAAGCCTGCCATGCGCTTGTAGCGGATTAAAATATCCTGCAGCGTTTCGTCTAAGGCATGTCCCATGTGGAGCTGGCCTGTAACGTTTGGGGGCGGAATTACAATGGTGAACGGCTCTTTTGTTTTGTCCGGCGTTGGGGTAAAATAACCCTTTTCCACCCAAGTGTTATAAAGCCGTTCCTCCACCTCTTTGGGGTTATATGTTTTGTTAATTTCGTTAGACACCAAATTTTCCTCCTAACCAGAATATCATAATGCAGCCAATGATGACCAAAATCAGTCCCACAGATTTTGTGACATAAAGTTTTCCCATCACGGCATCAGGCGAGGCCGCGCCTTTTTTTAAGAACACAGGCACCAAAAAGTTTAAAACCGCGCCCAAGACAATTAAAATCCAGGGGATTATTTTGATAAAATTCATGAATTCAGCCCTCCGTCTTGTTTTTTTCCAATATAATTTTTAAATTGTTTTTGTTTGATAAAGTACAAATATAAATAGGATACGATTGCAGCGGCGTTGGTGACGACCACAACGCCCAGCATCACATTTTTCAGCGTCACATTAGTCACAGAGAAAATGAGTAAAATTACCATGGCGCAGAACATGGCCACGGTGTTCAGCTTTCCGAATACGTTAGATTTTACAAAGGTTTTCTTTGCAAAAAGGAACGCGCCGCCCACAATCATTAACAGTTCTTTTGACGCAAGCACCAGCACAAACCACAAGGGTACCATCTTCGCGCACAACATTGTCACCACCACGGCAATCTGCATCAGCTTGTCTGCCAGCGGGTCTAAGAGCTGTCCGATCTTTGTGGTCATGTTATATTTTCTCGCAATGTAGCCGTCTAATACGTCAGTTGCGCTGGCCAGAATAAAAATTGCCGCCGCCGCTGTTTTTTGTTCTCCCTCAATCAGAAAGACCAAAATATACACCGGAACCATGACAAGCCTTAAAATGGACAGCATGTTGGGAATATTCAACCGGGTACCTCCTTAAAAATGGTTATAAAAATTTACAGTCTGCCGCGCCGTCTGACAGGCGCAACACAAATTCCTGCTCTTTTTTTACATCGCTCACACTGGAAATCAGCGTCCCGTCCTTTGTGCTGGCAATGGAATAGCCTCGGGCAAGGGTTTTTAAGGGGCTGAGCGCGTCGAGCTTTGCCGCGGCCTGCGAAAGCACCGTCCGCTTTTTTTCAAGCAACGAACGTGCGGCCTTTTCCGCATTTTTCATCAAAGCGTCCACATATTGCCGCTCGTCTGCCAGCCGGCCGGAAAAACGCTGAAACCCATAAGCGCCGGTTAGGTTAGCAAGGGTTTTCTTTTTATGTTCAATACAGTATATTAATGCTGATTTTAATCTGCCCCTCTGGTTTTGAAAGTAGCCGCTAAGCTCTGCAGCAGACGGACACACCAGCTCCGCCGCCGCAGAGGGCGTAGGGGCTCTGAGGTCCGCCACAAAATCGGCAATGGTAAAATCGGTTTCGTGCCCCACGGCGGAAACCACCGGAATATGGGACGCAAAAATCGCCCGGGCCACAATTTCCTCGTTAAAGGCCCACAAATCTTCAATGGAACCGCCGCCGCGGCCCACAATCATCACATCGCAGAGTTCATGCTCGTTCAATAAACGGATGGCGTTTGCAATTTCCGGCGCGGCAGACACACCCTGCACCGAAACCGGCGCCAAAAACACCTCAGCCATTGGGAACCTGCGCCCGGTTATGTTAATAATATCCCGCACGGCGGCGCCTGTTTTAGCCGTTACTACACCAATCCGCTGGGGAAAGGGGGGCAGGGGCTTTTTAAATTTTTCGTCAAACAGGCCTTCTGCGTCAAGCTGCGCTTTGAGCTTTTCATACGCCGCATAGAGGCTGCCTACACCGTCGGGTACAATGTCCTCCGCGTAAATCTGATATACCCCGTCTCGCTCGTAAACCGAAATTCTGCCGCGGACGGTTACCTTCATTCCGTTGTCCGGCCGGAAAGTAAGCCGCTGCACGCAGGAGCGGAACATCACCAGCTTGATTAACGAACCTTCGTCCTTTAAGCTGGCGTAGATGTGCCCGGAGGAGTGGAGCTTAAAGTTCGACAGCTCGCCCTTCACACAAATGTCCCCTAAGTAACTGTTCGCGTCTAACACCCGTTTTATGTAGTTGTTGAGCTGGGACACGCTGACGGTTAAAATTTCTCGTTCCATAGGTCTATTTCCCTTTAAACACAGAGGCCAAAATACCATTTACAAACTTGCCGTTTTTCTCGTCGTTATAGGTTTTGGCAAGCTCAACCGCCTCGTTTATGGAAATGCTGTCGGCAATGTCATCCATGTAGAGCATTTCCGCCACGGCCACTCTCAGAACAGCCAGCGTTACCTTAGGGAGTCGGGAAATGCGCCAGCCTTTTGTGTTTTGCTCAATGGTTTCGTCAATATGTGCAATGTTTTCCACTGCAGAGCGTAGTAGGGTTTCCACATAATTTTTCTGGCTTCCCAGCGACAGCTCATTTTCCACAAAGTAGGAAAGCATGGTTTGGGCGTCGTTTTTCTGAACCTCATATTCAAACATCAGCTTAAAGCAATGTTCACGTGCTTCTTTTCTTGTCATGCCGCTCTCCTTACGTTAAAAAATAGATATATTTATATTAACTTTACCATTATATACTATTTTACAGCAAAAAGAAAGGGTTTTTTAAAAAAAGTTGGCAAAAATAAAATCCGCACGGAAAACTCCATGCGGATGTCAAATCAAATTTATCAGTTTACAATTCTTCTTGCGGCATAGTAACAGTCGTTATAATAACCGTTTACAATGCTGGCATATTTAATCACATCGCCGGTCTGGGGGGAATGAATCATCATGCCGTCGCCCACGTAAATGCCAACGTGGTGAATTCTTGCTGCGCCCTGTTTTTTAAACAGAAGCAAATCGCCGGGCTGAAGCTCGCTTTTGCTTACCGGAACGCCGTTGTTGATCTGGTCGGCGGAAACGCGGTTTAAGGTATATCCAAGCTGTTTAAAAACGTATGAAGTAAAACCGGAGCAGTCGAACCCAGCTGGGGTGGAGCCGCCATAAACATAGGGGAGCCCTAAAAACTGTTCTGCGATTTGAACAACGCGCTGACCTGCCGAAACGTTGCCGGAGGTGCCGCCGTAGATGACCGGGGCCACGCTTCTGACCTGTGCAGGTGCCGTTGTGGTGATATAGTCTGCCGAGATATATGCATATCCGCAAGCCGCGAGGGGAGTTGAAATTTTATACCAGTTTCCCTCCTGGCCGATTAACTGTACGGCATCGCCGGTGTTAATCTGGCCGTAGGTACCGTAAATGGTGTCCGGGCCGGAGCGGATGTTTAAGCTGTCACCGGTGGAATATCCCGTGCAGGGGAATTCAACCGCAAAAGTCGTGATTGTGGCGGTAATGGCTAATGCCGCAGTAATCGCCGCAATGCGCGCAAATTTTTTCAATGGGTTCATATGTAAGTTCCTCCATGATTATCTTTTGTATTCAGAAGTAAAAGTTGTTACATATTTGTTACAAAAACTATTATACACAACTTACACCAGTTTGTCAACTGATTTTTAAAACTTTTTTAATAATTTTGTAGCAATTTGCGTTATTTTTCACAAAAGACTTGAAAGAACTGGGGAAATATGCTATAATTTTAGCACATAAAAAGAACTATGTAAAGAAATTTTAAAACGAAATAAAGGAGAGAATATCATGGCAGAATTAACAAAGGTTCTGGCGTTTGACTTTGGCGCATCAAGCGGCAGGGCAATGCTGTTTACATTTGACGGAGAAAAGCTTTCCATTGAAGAGATGCACCGGTTTTCCAACGACCCGGTAATGGCAGGCAACAGTTTTCACTGGGACGTGTTGCGGCTGTTTTTTGAAATTAAGCAGGGCATTAACAAAACGGTGCTGGCGGGGCACAAGGACATTAAGGCTATCGGAATTGACACCTGGGGCGTGGATTTTGGCCTGTTCGACAAAAACGGCAAGCTTTTAGGAAACCCCTATCACTACCGCGATACCCGCACCAGCGGCATGATTGATTTGGCAGACCAGATGATGGGCAAAAAATATATTTTTGACAAAACCGGAATTCAGTTTAATTTCTTTAATACGCTGTTTCAGTTTATGGCAATGAAAAAAGAGAACGACCCGGTGTTAGGTATTGCGGACAAAATGCTGTTTATGCCCGACATTTTTAACTATCTGTTAACCGGCGTAATGAAAAACGAATATTCCATTGCCTCCACCTCCCAGCTCTTAAACGTGAAGACAAAGGACTGGGACAAAGAACTGATGGAAAAAGCGAGTATTCCTACCGACATTTTCGGCGAAATTGTAATGCCCGGAACGGTAATCGGCGAATTGTCCGATGATATCTGTGAAGAATTGGGCTGTCCGAAAATTCCAGTCGTTGCCGTTGGCTCGCACGACACGGCCTCGGCGGTTGCCAGCGTTCCCGTGACAGAAGATTATAAATACGCCTACATCAGCACCGGCACCTGGGCGCTGATGGGCTCTGAATTAGACAGCCCCAATGTAACGGACACCACCTTTCAATATGATTTCACCAACGAAGGCGGCGTATGTGGGAAAATCCGCTTCTTAAAAAATATTATGGGTCTGTGGATTATTCAGGAGAGCAAACGTCAGTGGGCCAGGGAAGGCAAAAACTTTACTTTCGACGATTTGGAGCAGGCAGCGTGGAGCGCAGAGCCGTTTCAAAGCTTTATCGACCCCGACTGCGAGGATTTTGCGGCCCCCGGCAACATGCCCAGGCGAATCCGCGAGTTCTGCAAACGCACCGGTCAGCATGTGCCGGAGGGCGAGGGTGAAATTATTCGCTGCGTGGCCCAGAGCCTGGCGTTTAAGTTCCGCATGGTGGCAGACGCCATTGAAGACATTACCAAAGAGCCGCTATCTGCCGTACACATGGTGGGCGGCGGCATTAAAGACACCATGGTGTGCAGATTTACGGCCAGCGCAACGGGCAAAACCGTTTTGGCCGGCCCGGTGGAAGCCACCAGCACGGGCAACGCGGTTGTTCAGCTTATGGCGCTGGGCAAAATCGGCAGCTTAACCGAGGGGCGGCAAATTGTGAAAAATTCGTTCCCTGTTAAGACCTATGAGCCTGAGGATGCTGAAAACTGGAACAAGGCATATGAAGCGTATAAAAAAATTGTAACCTTAAAATAGGCGCAGATAAGCCCCGGATTTTTTTCCGGGGTTTTTTATTTTTTTCATGGAAAGTATACTTGACATTTTTGATTGTGCGTGATACAATGCGTATATGGAAAGCGAACTTTACATTTGAGGAGGAGATACAGTGAATAACCGATTGGAGGAAATCCGCAAGCACCACGGCCTGACGCAGGAAGAGCTGGCCGACCGGCTTGCGGTTTCCAGGCAGACCATTGGCTCTTTGGAAAGCGGGCGGTATAACCCGTCCATTCTTTTGGCGTTTAAAATCGCTAGGCTTTTTCACTTGTCGGTAGAGGAAATTTTTTTATATGAGGAGGAAGAACAATGAAAAATAAAGCTTTGAACATTCTTTTGTGTGTGTGCGGAATTTTAATTGCGCTCGTTTCCGCTTTTGTTTTAAAGGGGCAAGTGCCCAAACAGCTCAGCGGCGTGCTGATTGGTATTGGGGCCGGGCTGTTTGGCATGACGGCGTCAAACCTGTTTCTAATTCGATATAACAGCCGCCACCCGGAGGAGAGCAGGCGGGCGGATATTGAATCCCGTGACGAACGCACCATCGCAATCCGCAACCGCGCAAAAGCAATGAGCGCCGACATAATCCAGTGGTGCATCATTGCATTGGCCGCGGTTTCCATCGTCATGGATGCGCAGCTATGGGTCACCTTGGTAATTGTCGGTGTGTTTTTATTAAAAAACGTGTTAGAGGTTATTTTGATGATAAAGTATGAAAAAGAGATGTAAAATAATCAACAGGCGCACTGAATTCAGTGCGCCTGTTGATTATTTTTCGAGATGCACGTCCAGCTGGGGGTAGGGGATTTGAATTCCGTTAGCATCGAAGGCTTTTTTCACCCGTTCTGTCAAATCAGATTTTACGTTTAGAAACTTGTCACATTCGCACCACACGTTTACGGAAAACACCAGAGCGCTGTCTGCCTGGTCGGAAAGATAAATCATAGGCGCGGGGTCGTCTAAAATAAATTCGCAGTCGTTTACCACGGCGTTTAAAATTTCTTTTACCTTGTCTAAATCAGAGTTGTAGCTGACGGAAAAGAGAAAATCAGCCCGCCGGGTTTTGTTGGCCGAAACATTTACCATTTTTTCGTTGGACACTGTGCCGTTGGGAAAAATGACCCTGCGGTTGTCCGCCGTGGTAATTTTGGTGTAGAACATGCCAATTTCCGTAACTGTGCCGCTTTCGCCTTCCACAGAAATAAAATCGCCCACATTAAACGGCTTGAAAATGAGCAGAATAAGACCGCCGGCAATGTTTGACAAGCTTCCCTGCAGTGCCAGGCCAATGGCCACGCCGGCAGAGCCCACTACCGTGACAACCGAGGCGGTAGGGAACCCTACGATAGACGCGGCGGTGACAATGAGCAGTATTTTTAGCGAAACATGTATAAAGTTTATGGTAAAGGTCTTCACGCCGCCGTCCATTTTAGACATGCCGCGGCTCTTTTTTAAAAACTTGATGAACATGCGCACCAGCTTAAATCCAATAACCAGCACCAACCCGGCGCCTAAAAGTTTTAGGCCGGTGCTTGCGCAGAAGGAAACAAACCGGGCCAGCAAATCAGATAGCATTTGTTTATCCATTTCATGATTCTCCTTTTTTCGTTTACATAGCACCCATTATATCAAAATCCGCCGGGGTTTTCAACCGATAAATTTCTTTACAAAATTTCCCTTTCGTGATATACTAAATAAAGAATTGTTTTGGAAAGAGGGCTAATAAATGACAGACAAAATAAATGCATTTAAAAACAATATAAAGGATAAAAAGGTGTCGGTAATTGGAATCGGGGTAAGTAACCGTCCCTTAATTCATTTTTTAGCTGAAAACGGGGCTGTTGTAACCGCCCACGATAAAAAGACAGAGCAGGAGCTGGGGGATGCGGCACAGGAGCTAATACAAAAAGGCATTCGGCTGGTTTTGGGCGAAGATTATTTAAACGGGATTGACGGCGAAATCGTGTTTAAAACCCCGGGACTTCGGTTCGACCACCCGGCGCTGACACGCGCACGGCAAAACGGGGCGCACATCACGTCGGAAATGGAAGTGTTTTTCGAGCTTTGCCCCGCAAGCATCATTGCAGTGACGGGCAGCGACGGAAAGACCACAACTACTACATTAATTTATAAAATGCTGTCGGAGGCGGGACTGAAAACCTATTTGGGCGGCAACATCGGCACGCCGCTGCTCTCACGGGTGGAAGAGATGAAAGAGAGCGATTATGTGGTGTTAGAACTTTCCAGCTTTCAGCTCCACACCATGAAAACCAGTCCCCAGGTTGCGGTGGTGACCAACATCACCCCCAATCATTTGGACTATCATAAAGACTATGCAGAATATATTGAAGCTAAAAAGAACATTTTGTCCTTTCAAAACCAGGACGGCACCGCAGTGTTGAATTTGGACAACGAGGTGACGGCTGGGCTTGTGAAAGAAGCGAAGGGGCGTGTGATGACGTTTTCTAAAAAGCACGTTTCGGCGGACATTTATTTTGACGGCACAGATATTTTTGTTTCCGGGAAAAAAGTGCTTGCGGCAAGGGACATTCAAATCCCCGGACAGCACAACGTGGAAAATTACATGGCGGCCATCGGCGCGGTTTATACACTGGTGCCGGAGGAGGTTATCCCCATTGTGGCCAAAACCTTTGGCGGCGTGGAACACAGAATTGAGTTGGTGCGGGAGCTTGGCGGCGTGAAATATTACAACAGCTCCATCGACTCGTCACCCAACCGCACGAAAAACACCCTAAATGTGTTTTCCCAGCCGGTGGTGCTCATTGCAGGCGGCAAAGACAAGGGAATACCCTATGATGAAATTGGAAAACCTATTTTAGACCATGTGAAAACATTAATTTTAATTGGCGCAACGTCCCAGGTAATTTACAGCGCGGTGAAAGCCGAAATGGACAGGCAAAACAAAAAAATCCCGGTGTTTTTTGAAACCGATTATGAAGCGGCGGTGCGCCGGGCAAAAGACGCGGCCGCCCCGGGCGACGTGGTGCTGCTTTCTAACGCCAGCACCAGTTTTGACATGTTCCGTAATTTTGAAGAACGGGGCAACCTTTTTAAGGAGTTGGTGAACAGGCTATGATAGAAATTTTAAAACAATTATCGGATGCAGGCGGCATTTCCGGCTTTGAGTTTGTTTTGGCGCCAAAGGTGGAGGAACTTTTAAGGCCCTATTGCGACGAGGTAACCCGGGACCAATGCGGTAATGTAATCGGCTGGGTGCACTGCGGCGAAACCGACGCGCCTACGGTGATGATTGAAAGCCACATGGACGGCATTGGCCTGATGGTGAAAAATATTACAGATCGGGGCTTTTTAACCTTTGTGCCCATCGGCGGCATTGATCCGCGGATTCTTCCTGCCAGCGAGGTGGTTGTCTGCGGGAAAAAAGAACTGTTCGGTGTTATCGGTGCAAAACCGCCCCACTTGCAGTCGCAGGAGGACGCAAAAAAAGCACCCAAAATTTCGGACATGGCAATTGACGTGGGAATGAGTGCGGAGGAAGTGAAACAAATCGTTTCGGTGGGCGACATGGTATATTTTAAAACCGAAGCCGTGTCCCTGCCCTGTGGCAAAGGCTTTTCCGGCAAATATTTAGACGACCGGGCGGGCGTCGTGTCCCTGCTCATTTGCCTAGAACGGCTAAAGGGTCATAAGCTTCCGTTCCACCTGGCTGTGCTGTGTGCAGTGCAGGAGGAAGTGGGCCTTCGGGGGGCTAAAATGGGTGCGCACAGCATTTTCCCCAGCGCTGCGCTGGTTGTAGACGTGTGCCACGGCAACACGCCGAACAGCGGGGCAGAGAGCGTGTTTGCTCCGGGCAGCGGAACAGTTTTAAGCCTGGGACCGAACATTCACCCAAAAATGGCGGAAATTGCAAAACGTGCGGCGGAGGAAAAGGGTATTCAATTCAGCTTAGACGTCGACGGCGGCAACACAGGCACCGACGCCTGGGCTGTTCAGGTGGCGCGAACGGGCATTGCCACGCTTTTACTTTCCATTCCGCTGCGGTATATGCACACCACAGTGGAAACGCTGAGCTTCGACGATGTTACTGCCACAGGCGACCTTTTGGCGGAAACGCTGATTCATTTAAACGGGGAGGATTTTTCATCATGTATTTAAAAGAACTGACTGGCCTTCCCGGCGTGTCCGGCGACGAGGGACAGGTTCGGGCATTTATCGCCGACAAGATGCAAAACTTGTGCGACGAACTGGTTACCGACAGCATTGGAAACCTCATTTGTTTGAAAAAGGGAACAGATGAAAATCCGAAAAGATTGATGGTCTGCGCCCACATGGACGAAGTGGGGCTGATTTGTTCCCGCATTACCGACGACGGGTTTATCAAGTTTAAGTGCGTTGGCGGCATCGATACCAGGGTGCTGGTGTCGAAAAAGGTGCGCATTGGACGCAGACTGATTTCCGGCGTCATTGGCGCTAAGGCAATTCACCTGCAGGAAAAAGAGGAGCGTGAGCAGGTGCCGAAGGTGACCGACCTCTACATTGACATTGGTGCAAAGGACAAAGCAGAAGCGGAAAAGCACGTGTCGGTGGGCGATTACTGTGTGTTCGACTCGGAGTTTGTGGAGTTTGGCAGCGGCTTTATCAAAGCCAAGGCGCTTGACGACCGGCTTGGATGTGCCTGCCTCATGTCATTGGCAGAGGAGCGGTTCGCGTTCGATCTTTATCTGGTGTTCACCGTGCAGGAGGAGGTAGGTCTTCGGGGCGCAAGGGTTGCGGCGGAACGCATTCGTCCTGATGCTGCCATTGTTTTGGAGGGCACGACTTGTTCGGACGTTTATGGAACAGACGAAAAAGACTATTCCACCATTTCCGGCGGCGGCGCGGCCCTTTCCATTTTAGACCGCGGCACCTACTACGACAAAGAGCTGACAAACGCGCTGTATGCCACGGCGAAACAACATGAAATTCCCGTGCAGTTTAAGCAAACGGCCTCCGGCGGGAACGACGCCGGGGCAATTCACACAGCCGCAGGCGGTGTGAAAACCGCGGCAATTTCCGTTCCTGCCCGGTATATTCACTCGCCCTCGTCGGTAGTGAACAAATCAGACTATGAGGCGCTTAAGACCTTAATTCATACTTTTTTAAAGGAGGGCTTTTGTAAATGAAACTTTTAAAAATGCTGGCCCAGGCCGCAGGGCCTTCCGGCAATGAGAACAGTGTGCGCGAAGTGATTAAGCGGGAGGTTGCCCCTCTGGCGGATGAAGTATATACCGACAATTTGGGAAGTCTGATTGCCCGCATAAAAGGGGACGGGCCAAAGGTGATGATTGATGCCCACATGGACGAGGTGGGTGTAATTGCCACGTTTGTTGAAGACAGCGGTCTGGTGCGGTTTGCAAGCCTCGGCGGCTTAATGACGAACACCGCCCTTTCTCAGCGGGTTCGCTTTTTAAACGGCGTTTTGGGCGTGGTTTCAAAAGAACAAAAGGAAAACGTGAAAGAGCTGAAGTTTGCAGATTTTTTCATCGACATTGGCGCTAAAAACAAAGCTGATGCTGAGAGCAGAATAAAAGTGGGCGACGCGGCCTGCTTTGAAGGCCCGTTTGAAGTAATCGGCACCCGGGTGGTTTCTAAGGCCTTAGATGACCGGGTGGGTTGTTATGTGCTGATTGAAACCATGAAAAAAATTAAGGAAAGCGGCGGATGTAAAAATGATTTATATTTTGTGTTCTCTGTGACCGAGGAACTGGGCCTAAGGGGCGCAAGAGCCGCGGCAGGCGGCGTTTTGCCTGACTTTGCCGTTGCGGTAGACGTGACCATGACAGGTGATTTGCCGGGAAAAAACAAAATGGCAGTTCAGCTTGGCGGCGGCCCAGCGGTGAAAGTGAAGGACAATTCCATTCTCTGTCACCCCTATATGAAAAACTTTATGGTGCAAACTTGTGAAGAAAACAACATTCCGTTTCAAATGGAGGTTTTAGAGAGCGGTGGCACCAACGCCGGTGCAATTCACATATCGAACGGCGGCGTGGTCACGGGCGCAGTTTCCATTCCCGCACGGTTTATCCACACCCCCTGTGAAATGGTGGACATGGGCGACATTAACGGCGCGGTGACGCTGCTGACCAAAATGGCAGAAACAGGCTTTTCCATGTAATTTTATGCATGAATACCGCATCTAAGCATGTTCGCATAGAATAAAAAAAAGAGAGGGCATTTTTTCATGCCCTCCCGTTTGCAGACAAAATGATTTGCTATTCCATTATTGAGCCGTCTGGGTGAAACAACGGCAGTTTTTCCAAATAGATGATGTCGCTGCGGTCTGCCGCCTCGCCTTCGGCTAAAACCGCCATGCGGCCGGAAATAATGCCGTCCACGTGGTTCACCAGCTTTTCTAAAGCCGCTAAAGATTCGCCTGTGCTGATAACGTCGTCTACAATTAAAACGCGCTTGTTTTTCATAAACGCCGCGTCGCTTGCGTCGATGCTCAGTTCCTGCTGGTGGTCGGTGGTAATGGAGTTCACCTTCACGGTGACAATGTCTTTCATGTAAAGCTTGGGCCCCTTGCGGGCAACGATATATTTGTTCGTGCCGGCCTGGCGCGCCATTTCGCAGATTAAGGGAATTCCCTTTGCCTCGGCGGTTAACATCACGTCAAACTCCGGCGCGCGGGAGAGAAGCTCTTTTGCGCAGGCTGTAGTAATTTCCACATCGCCGAACATGATGAAAGCGGCGATATATAAATCGTCCGTCACGCGGCAGAGTGGCAGGGACCGTTTTAAGCCCGCAATTTCCATTTCATAAGCAGTTTTCATTGGTAAATCAAAACCTTTCAAAATTTGCTTTTGCCCGCCGTGTCGAAATGCGCCGGACAACGTTTTTATTATATAAAAATTGGAGCGCTAAGTCAATAAGGAATTTTAAAATTCGCAATTTCATGTAAAATTGTGAAAAAATTTACTTTTTTTATAAAATACACTTGCATTTTCGGACAAATTCATTTAAACTATAGTATAGGAAAATTGTGTATATTAATATTTATGGAGGTTAACATATGATATCAGCAGGAGAATTCAGAAACGGCGTTACGTTTGAAATGGAGGGCAACGTGTTCCAGGTTGTGGAATTTCAGCACGTAAAGCCGGGAAAGGGCGCAGCGTTTGTCCGCACAAAGTTGAAAAACGTAATCACAGGGGCCGTGGTGGAAAAAACGTTCCGTCCCACTGAAAAAATGCCCAAAGCGCATATAGACAGAAAAAGCATGGCTTATTCATATAACGACGGCGATCTTTTCTATTTTATGGACAACGAAACATTTGATATGATGCCCTTGGGCAAAGATCAGCTTGGCGACGCGCTTAAGTTTGTAACGGAGAATATGAACGTTACAATTCTGTCTTATAAAGGCAGCGTGTTCGGCGTTGAGCCCCCCACCTTTGTGGAGCTGAAAATCACCGAGACGGAGCCGGGCTTTAAAGGCGACACATCTACCGGCGCAACAAAGCCTGCAACGCTGGAAACCGGAGCTCAGATTAATGTTCCCCTATTTGTTGACCAGGGCGACACCATCCGCGTAGACACAAGAACCGGGGAATATATGGAACGTGTTTAAGGAATACTATATTTTATTGGCAAATCAGCCAAATTTTGAAAGGAGCGAGGAATTATGGCATATCTCAGCGAGAAAGTAGCATACTTAAAAGGCCTGGCCGAAGGCATGAAACTGGACGACACAAAAAACGAGGGAAAAATGCTTTTGAAAATCATCGACGTGCTGGATGAAATTGCAGCAACCGTTGAAGAGCTGGACGAAGAAGTTTTAGATAACACAGAACGCATTGAAGAGGTGGAGGACTGCTTAGACGACGTGTGCGAAGACCTCTACGACGACGAGTGCGACGGTTGCACCGGATGCGACGGCGATGAAGATGAGGACTTTGACGAGGAAGAGGAGGACATGGAATTTTATGAAGTGGAGTGTCCGTCCTGCAAGGAAAAAGTTTATTTTGACGAGGATATGATTAACGACGAGGTATTAATCTGCCCCAACTGCAACGAAAAAATTGAAATCGAGTTTGAAGAGGGAGAGGAATAATTCATGGGTTCCTGCTGTTTCACAGGCCACCGGGCAATGAGCATGGAGGAGCAACAGCGGATTTATCCAATCCTGATGGAAAAACTTACAGAAGCAACGGCAAAAGGCGTCACCGTTTTTAGAAACGGTGGCGCCTTAGGCTTTGACACGATGTCGGCTTTGAGCGTAATTAAATTAAAGGAAAGACATCCGCAACTCAAGCTCTTTATCGACGCGCCCCACAGGGGCCAGTCGGAACGTTGGGAGGAGTTTGACAGAAATGTTTATGAATATATATTGGCCCGTGCCGACAAGGTTACGTATGTATCGGAACGCTACCAGAGGGGCTGCATGCAGAAGCGCAACCGCTTTATGGTAGACAATTCTGACTTTGTGATTGCATATGTAAAAAGAATCCGCGGCGGCTCCTATTACACTGCCTGCTATGCAGAAAGCCTGGGCAGGGAGGTTGTTTATTTATGACCGTCTTCGCGCGCAGCGTTTTCAGCCGCCAGCCGGTCAATTTGACCCATGTCCTCCGCTAAATCTGTTTTGCCCATTGCCGCCCGCTCCAGGGCGGTTATTTTTTTCAGCATTTCCACAATAATGTCGTTCTGGCTCTTTAAAAGCTTTCGCACAGCCGCCATGTCAGCGGTGTAAACACTGCGGCGCACATAGTCTGTGCCGGGCGTTCCGTGCCGTGGATTAAATTCCAGCTGCTGGGCGTGTTCCGTGCCGGCGGGGGTATTCTGCCTGCGGTGAGTTTCCGTGCCGCCGTTGGGAGTTTCGCTCCGAAGCGCCTGTCTTCTGGGCTTTTCTTTCGGAGGGTGCTCTAAAATGTCACGGGTTAAGTAGAGCATAATTTTCCCGTCCTGGCGGTAGCCGTAGGTGAAAAAGCTTTCGCTGTCCGACTGAATGTGGTACAGCACGTTCTCCTGGGTGGTGCCGCGGATATATTTTTTCGGTGCATTCCACTTGTTATTTTCCGACAGCGCGGTGGTCATTACCAGCCCGTTTTCACACCAGCTGATGGACAGGCGGCCGCCGACGTCCGACATCGCAAGTCCCTCCGACTGGCCGGAAACCAAATGCACAGCAGAAATGGCGCATTCATCGGTGTTGGTGTTTTTTGTCAGGAACAAAATGTTTACAAACTTGTCAAAGGCGGCATAGGCGGCAATTTGCAGGTTGTCATCTTCATCTGCCGTTATTGCGGCGTGCTCTAAATTGCAGCCGCAGTCTAAGGGCTGAAACCCGTCAAAATCCTTCCGCGACCAGCGGAACTTTTTGGTGCCGTAAACCTCCTCGCCGTTTCGGTAGAGCAGGGTTAAATCGCTGGTTTGGTGGCTGCAGACAGAAAAGTCCGTGCCTTGAATGTAGTCCACCACCTTGGGTTGCCCGGCAGCATCGCCTAAGAGCTGGTGCACCAAAATATCGTCATCCTTGGAATGAATGACGTAAAACAGATTTACAAAGTTTCCAATGAGGGTTAGCGTGAGATTTTTAAACGCAGGCGTTTTATCCCGGTTCTCCAAAAGCCGGCGGGTGGTCCAGGTTTCCCCGTCGAAGGTTAAATATACAATGGCTCCGGCTGCGTCCTGGCACACAACGTGGATGTGTTTCTCCGTAGCGGCGGCGTAAAAGTCGTCATAGGCGCCGGGAAGAATACACTCCGAAAATGTAAATCTGGCATCGGCCTTTTTGCTTACACAAAGCCCCTGGGCGGGTTTTATAAAAAAGTGATACCAGGTGCCGCCAAAGGCAATAATATGTTCTCTCTTCATCATTTTCACCTTTCCATGTATTACGTTTGCTTATTAATAACGTATGAACCTTGGAAACTGAAAATGCCTTTCGTAAAATTTTTTTTAAAATTTTTAAAAGCAGGGAACTTTTTGCAAAAATGAACGTCACAATTAATAAACCGGGGCAATTTATAATTGCCCCGGGAGGATTGACAAAACTACATGCTAATTTTGGCAGAAAGGGAAATGATTATGAAAAAAGTAATATCGCTTATGCTGGCGGTTCTGATGAGCCTGTCGGTTTCAGGCGCTGTGTTTGCAGACGCTGAGGTCAGCGAAAACATGAAAAATGCAATTTTGCTGGCAAAGGACAAACTGGGAATTGACGACAAGACTTATGTTATGGAGGACTGTTCTGAAACGGAAAACCGCGGCGAAAAAACCTATTCCATCACCTGGAAAAGCCGGGGCGAATATGACAGCGGCAATATATCTGTGGAAATTGACGGTGACGGACTGGTGTGGAGCTACGGAGAATATTATAACCGCAGCAGCGAATCAAAACCCCTTCCGGCTTGCACGTGGGACGAGGGAAAACAGGCGGCCCAGGCATTTTTAGAGGCCATGAACCCGCAAGTGGCCAAAGAAGCCGTGTTTGATGACATTATTTATTCAAAATACAGCGGAAACTTTACCGTTACATATGTGCGTATGCACAACGGCATTAAAGTGAACAACACAGCGGCAGTTACGGTGAACGCGGATACCCGGAAAGCCGTGGGGCTAGACTCCAACTGGAACAAAAATGCGACCTTTGAAGAGGGCACTCCCATCTCGCTTGACCAAGCGAAAGACGTGTTCAAAAGCGACATCGCCTACGACCTTTATTACTATGAAAAGGCTCCGTCCTATTATGCGGACGATGCGGCAGACAATGAGATATGCATAATTTATATGATAAAAGGCGAAAATAAGTATATCAACGCGTTCACCGGAAATCTTGAAACTTACGGCGAGCTTGCCAAAAACAGTGGCGGTGGTTCAAGTTCAAGAAACGAGGCTCTGAAAGACGAAATGTCCGACAGCGGCGATAAACCTTCCCTCTCTGAGGAAGAAATTGCTTATATTCAGGAGGTAGAAGGCCTCATTTCCAAAGAGGAGGCAGAAGCAAAAGCCCGTGCTGTTTCCGAATTTCAGCTTAGCAGCGAAATGAAGCTAACCGCGGTTTCGTTAACTACGTCTTACCGCGACGAATATATCTACCGCCTGTCGTTCCACAACGGCAAGGAGAATGAAGATTATAAATTTGCCTCCGTTACGGTGGACGCGAAAGATGGCGTGGTAATCAGCTTTGACTCCAGTCCTTGGAGCTACCGGGAACTGACAGAGGAGGAGAAGGCTGAAAAACCGGCCATTGATAAAGCAAATGCGCTGAAATTCATACAGCAATATTATCCCGATTTGGCCGGCATGGTGGAAAACACACAAAATAATGAATATACCACCTATTTTGCCAGGGTGCACGATGGCGTAGCGTTCAGCAACAACGGTTTTTCCTTTCATTACCGCGACGGCAAGCTGGCCTCCTTTGACCTTTCCTGGTCGAAGCTGGACATTCCGTCAAAATCCGCGGCGAAACCATTGGATGAGGCCTATGGCGTGATTTTGGGCGAGGACAAATTTACCCTAAGCTACATTCCTACCTACAACGAAAACCAGTGCGAAATGAAACTTGCCTACAGATTAGATGATGTGTCTGTCTACAGCGCGGTGAGCCTGCGTCCGTTAAATTACAGAATGGAAGAAAAGGAAGATTTTGAAATTGCTTACACCGATATCACAGGCCACTATGCGGAAAATGCAATTCGAAAGCTGGCAGAAGTTGAGCTTGCCCTGGGTGACCCGAAGGAGAACGAATTCCACCCGGAAGAAACTGTGAAGCAGGAGGAGTTTTTAACCTTTGTCTGCAAAGCGTTTGACCGAGGCACCCATGATATGTATAAAAACTTAGTTTCGTCCGGTATTTTAACAAAAGAAGAAATTGCGCCGGAAAAGGACGTTACCAGAATGGAAGCAATTCGTTACATTGTGAAGCTGTTTGGTATGGGCGAGGTTGCAGAAAAAACCGGCATTTTTAAAGATATTTACACAGACGTCAGCGAGGCTGACAGAGGCTATGCGGCAATTGCAGCCGGATATAAAATTGTAAACAGCGAGGTAACAGAGCTTTATCCCGAAAACGGGCTGAGACGCGCAGACGCTGTGATGATGATGTATAACTGGCTGACAAAATAAAACTCCATTTAAAATGGAACCCCTCACGCAAACAGCCCGGAAAGCACATGCTTTCCGGGCTGTTTGTCATATGGTTTTTAAATAGGTTAAAACGTCTTGCTTCATTTGTAGAATGTTCATTTTTTTGTCCCCGCGATACCAGTTTAAAAACACGCCGGTTTCAGCACAGGCACGTTTTGTTAAAATGTCTTCCAAATTTTTAGCCGCCTGGGTTAAGAATACGCGCGCTTCCTGTTTATTTTGCCTCCTTGCAGAATCCGTCCCAAGCTTTACGTTTTTTGCATAATCATATAGGCAGTGCATAACATAACTTTGCAGTTCTAAAGAGCTGATTAAGTGCGCTTTTGCCGCGCCGCTAACGCCGCTTTCTTTTTTTACGTCGGCATACACTTCGTTAAACCCTATAGACGCGGCTTCAAACAGCTTTTCCATGCCCGGGTCGTGAAAATGTTCATCGCCTGTCATTAAATCCTGTGCAAAGCGCCGCAGGAAGCCGTCGTTAAGCGAGAGGTTATGGAAAGGAAGCGGGCCATATTCGTGATAGTTAAAATTGTTTCTATCGCAATACCAGCGCAAAAGCTCGCCGCTCCCTTCTGCAAAGGCGTTGAAATAGCGCCGGTAAAATGTGCAAACCGTTTCTGCCGCACTGCCGTAAAGCTGCGTGCAATATTGTAAAACGGTGTCAGTTGCACTGCTTATATCCCATGCCATTTTTGAAAATCCGAAGGCCGACATGGTAAATTCTCTGATGTTCGAAATGTTTAAAATAGCATAGTCCCCACAGGCGGATTGAAGGGCTGTTTCAAGGCAATAACGCATTTTTTCCGGTTGCGTGCCCTCGGTTAAGTGGGGGCCCCAGTTCCAAAACTGTACGTGGTAATATACACCGTAACTTCGGCCTTTTTCCCGCTTAACCCGCCAAAAATCGTCCGACCACAACTGATTATACCCAATATCAGAAAAAATGATGGTCGTCTTTTGGGGAATGGTTAAAAAGCCCTGGTTAAACAAATCAGCCCCCTCCATCCACAGGGTAGCAGTGGAATAAAAGTTTTCCGTGCCCAAAACGTCTTTCACCAGCTCATATTGGGCATGAATTGCGTCGGAAATCAGGCTGCCGCGCTCCTTTGGCGTGCTGCCTACCAGCCTGTCGGCGTGCCACACCGGGCGGTCTGCCTTTCCCCTAAGGCCAAGCTGCCAGATAACACGGGGATATTTAGCCCATTTTTGCGCATAGTGCCGCCAAATTTCAATCATTTTTTCCCGGTTTGAGATGAACGAAATTTCACACTTCTCACCGCGGGCTTTCAAATAGTTTTGAAAGGTAAAGTAAGAAACGCCCATAGGTTCAATGTGGTGCTGGGAAACATAAAGCCCGCGGCGAGCGCAAATTGCAACCAGCGTTTCTTCTGCCGGATTACAAATGTCCACGAAAGAGGAGGGAATGATCAGATTCATCTTAAGCCGCAGGACGGTTTCCGCCACCATTTCCATTGCCTGCGGATGAATGACCTGGCCGTAGAACGGATAGTCGATATCCCGTGTTCCGCCATTTTCCATCCACTCTGTTAATAAGTCTTCGTCGTTTAAAAAGAAACCGCGGAAGCCAAAGCTTTTTGGCCTGCCGGAAATGGTTTGTGCCGGAACGGCCAAATTCTGCCGCACATCGGGCAGAACGCCGTCAAATAAATAGCAGGGCGGAATGTTTAAAATCTCCTCGCAAAAGGTGTAAATGCCCCACATGGTGCCAAAATCGTCTGTTCCTAAAATATAGATCATATTTTCCTGCACTGTGATGGCATAGCCCTCTTTGCCTGTCGGCTGTTCTGCACCTCTTGCCGCTTCTGCCGCCTGTGGATTGGAAACGGTGCCGATAAATATTGAGTTTGCCTTTGGCACGCCGTAGGCAAGCGGTTTCGGGCGTTCTTGGCCGGACAATCGGCAAAGGTCTTTTTGCAAATCCTCTGCGGCAAGATACACCCAGCTTTCCTCGCCGTCTGCGGCAAAAATTTCTGCGCTCTTTCCATTTTCGATTAGCTGAAACATAATGGTTCTCCTCCTTTTTTCTTAATTATTATATCACAGTTGTTGGCTGCGTCAAGCAATAAAACAGGAAAAAAGTTGCACGATTCGCTGCATCTTGACAGCAGATTTCATATATTTCATGATAATCATTTCAAATATATTTTCTATACACTCCAGGAGATACGCCCACTTCTCTTTTGAAAAATGCATTAAAATAATACTCATTTGAAAAACCTAAAGTATAACTTATTGTTGTTACAGATATTTTTTTGTTTTTCAGCATCTCTTTGCTATGCTGTATCTTTTTTTTATGTATATATTTCAACAGTGTTTTACCTGTTCGATTTTTGAAAATTCTATTTAAATATATCTCGTTGTACTTGCAATAATCTGCAATATCTTTACATGACAAAAAAATATTTGAATTGTCATCTATATATTTTTTTATTTTATTGACTAATAAATCTTGCGAAGATATGGTTGTTTGCGGCATATATTCTTCATATTTTCCTAAAATCAAAAGTTCATTTATCAACTCAAAAATTCTATTTCTGATGATATATGATGATAAAACATTATCCCTGTCACATTCGGAAAATATGCAATTCAAATTATTGATAGTCATTTTAGATAATTTGTATATATAAAAATCAAGAGCAGAAAAAGCTTTGTTTATCGTACTATTTTCAAGTAATGAAAAGGCGATAGAAAATCTTTTTAGATTTCCTGTATAATATTTGCTTAAATGCAATGAACCCGGAGCAAGAATCATAGCTTCTCCCGACTTAATTGAAAAAGTTTTCCCATTTTTATCAGCAATTATATTTTCGCCATCTAAAACAAAGTGTAATTCATAAAAAGTATGTTTATGAAGCTTATTATTAAAAATAGTTGAGGTTTTATTAAAATCTTCGTGCTGCAGCCACAAAATCTCAATCTCAAACGGATCGTTTACATTGGGTATTACTAATTTAGAAAGCCTATTTGCTCGGCTTAATGAGTATTCATTTAAAATCAAAATCAATTACACCTCCATATTTAATTATACAATATATCCTTATATAAATACAACAAAAAAGTTTAAAATTTATAAAAAATGTTGGATTTTCATATTGAAAGATAAAATGTTAAATGATAATATTTTAAATAACATTTTTACTTCACTCACACATTAAGCATTTAAAATTACGCATTGTAATTGCATTTTGCAATTGCCTGATAATAATATATATAAAAAAGGGTGGTATTTTGAACGAATTAAAGAGAAAGATTAAATTCAAAGAACATACTTGCGGTACCATTATAAATATGACTGATATTTGTGTCAGTGATATTTTTAGTAGGATAGGATATGATTTTTTGTGGATTGACTTTGAGCATTCCTATTTATCTTATGAAGATATTTTAGCACATACCACAATTGCAAAAGCTAATGGAACACCTGTTATAGTAAGAGTTCCGCAATATGATTTTACAGCAACAAAAAAGGTTCTTGAAATGGGTGTTGATGGAATAATCTTCCCTATGGTAAAAACACCAAAGGAAGCAAAAG
This sequence comes from Congzhengia minquanensis, assembly GCF_014384785.1. Classification (NCBI taxonomy): domain Bacteria; kingdom Bacillati; phylum Bacillota; class Clostridia; order Eubacteriales; family Oscillospiraceae; genus Congzhengia; species Congzhengia minquanensis. The sequence continues at coordinate 302,976 of NZ_JACRSU010000001.1, read as the reverse complement.
AGCTCATTGAATTTTCTTTGTATCCACCTGAAGGAACAAGAGGCTTTGGACCAATGGCAGCCATTAGCTATGGCCTTTATGATACAAATAAATATGTAAAAAATGCGAATAAAGATATTTGTCGATTTGTTCAAATAGAGTGCGGCGAAATCATTGACGATTTAGATGAGCTTATGCGAAACGAGTGCATTGATGGATACATATTTGGCCCGAATGATTTATCAGGCTCTATAAATGATTTTCTTAATGTATATGATGAAAAGACAACCAAGTTAATGGAGCATACAATAAAAAAACTAAAAGAGAATAATAAATATGTAGGAATTGCAACAGGTTCTAATAAACAAGATGTTATTGCACATTGGCACAATATGGGTGCTGACATGATATGTTCAGGTGGCGATTATGGATTTCTTACCGAAGGAAGTGTCAATATGTTTAACATTTTGAAAAATAATCATAAGGAGGGAAAATAGAATGAATAACAAAAAAATAATTAAAGGAAAAGTAAAAGATATTAAACTGAGCGAACCGATTCTGTATATTGATAACGAAGCGAGAAACAGAAGTGGTCACATGGGACATCCTATGCTTAATTTAGGGAATGGCAAAATTATAGATTTTAACTCAAATGTTTCAAGTATTAGGTGCGATGGTCATTCCGGCTTTGGCTGGATGGAATATCGACTTTCCGAGGATTATGGAGAAACTTTTGGTGACTTTATCGAAATTCCATATACAAAAAATGTGCTTTTAGATGGACTATATTCTGCTATTATTGAAACAGCCGTAGCCTGTGATGATGGTTCCATCGTTGCGTTTTGTAATATTTTCTCGCAGGAAAATTCGGTTTGCTGTAACCCGTACGGAAAACCAACTTACATTCGTTCTATGGATGGCGGCAAAACTTGGGAAAACGCTAAAACTCTCTCTGAATTTGAGGGAAGAGTGTACGCTTCAAGATACCATAAGGGTTCAATTTACACGTTGGAATTTTGCAACAGAGAAGTTGTTGGAGCAAACGAGAATGATCTTTATCGCATATTCATGAGCAATGATAATGGAAAATCTTTCAATGAATTATGCGTTGTACCTTTTGAATCAACTAAGGGGCGGTTTTATGGCACAATCCAATTTGATATGAATGATAATTTGTTTGTGTATGCATATAATGAAAACTGCGAAGAAGAAATGGACTATGCTATCAGTAAAGATTTTGGAAAAACATGGTGCAAAACAGGGGTTTGTTATCTTGATAAAAAAATAAGAAACCCACAAGTTGCCATTTTGGATGGCCAATTTATTCTTCATGGCAGAGAAGCAGGAAATATAAATTCTTTCGTATTATATACATCTGAAGACGGAATCAATTGGGATGAGGGAAGCAGAATTGTAGATTATCATCCGGCTGTTTCATTTTATTCAAATAATGTCATTGTAACAAAAGATGAAAAAGATAGGCTCCTTGTTCAATATTCACAAACATATAAAGAAAGTTGTTGTGTGAACATTTATCATATGTGGATTGAAAGTATATAAATTTAAACTTTCTGCTAAATTCCAAAATTAAATTGTATAAAAACTCCTTTTTTACTAACAATAGTTATTGTGAACTAAAAAGCAAAAAGGAGATTTTTAAAATATGAAAGCGACGGGAATAGTCAGAAGAATAGACGACTTGGGACGCGTAGTTATTCCGAAAGAAATCCGCAGGACACTCCGCATCAGAGAAGGCGCACCTTTAGAAATCTACACGGGCAAGGACGGCGAAGTTATATTTAAAAAATATTCTCCTGTGGGAGAGCTTGGCGAGTTTGCGGGTGACTATGCGGAAACGTTGGCGAAAACAAGCGGTTTTCCCATCTGCATTACTGACATGGACAGCGTTATTGCCGTTTCCGGCGTGCCCAAGCGCGAGCTTTCCGACAAGAAGGTAAGCACCGACATTGAAAAGCTCATGGAGGAGAAAACCACTTTTATCTGCCGGGGACAGGAAAACAAAACCGTTCCCGTTATAGAGGGCAGCGAGAAATATAACGCGGGCATTGTGGCCCCCATTGTGTCCGAGGGCGACACCATTGGCTCGGTGGTGTTCTTTTCAAACGAGCAGGCTCCGAAAATGGGCGAGATTGAAGAAAAACTTGCACTTTCCGCAGCAGGATTTTTAGGACGGCATATTGAGCAGTAATCAAATAGAAAGAAAAGCCCGGAGTGAAATCTCCGGGCTTTTCTTCTGCGCCAAACCACTTGATTTTAAAACCAATTTATGTTAAACTGTTTTTAACATTTTACGATGACAAACCACAACAGGAGGATTTGCACATGGCAGAACAAGTAACAATCAAAAACGGATTTTTAACGGTGGACATCAGCACCCTGGGTGCGGAAATCCAGCGCGTTAAGGGCGCGGGAGGCACAGAATTTTTGTGGAATGGGGACGAAGCGGTCTGGAGCGGCAGGGCCCCTATTCTGTTTCCCATCTGCGGCGGCCTGAAGGAGGACAAATATGTGCTGGAGGGCAGGGAATATACCATGTTCAAGCACGGTTTTATCAAAAATAAAACCTTTACCGTTGTTACGGCAGAAGACGCTAAGGCCGAGCTGGTGTTTTGCTCAGACGAAGAAACGAAAAAGGAATATCCCTATTCTTTTGCTTTCCGTGTAATTTTTGAGCTGACAGGAAACAGTCTCGCCGTTTCCTACAAGGTTGAAAACGAAAACGGTAAAACCATGTATTTCAGCGTAGGTGCCCACGAGGCATATGCCTGCCCGGACGGCATTGAAAATTACAGCGTGGTGTTTGAAAAAAACGAAACGTTAGACAGCTACATTTTAGACGGGAACCTGTTGGAGAAAAGTTTTATCCGCGTTATGGAAAACGGCACGGAGTTCCCCTTAAAGTATGACTATTTTAAGGTAGATGCGCTGGTGTTTAAAAGCCTGCAGTCAAGAAAAGTGACACTGGTTCATAAAAATTCAGCAAAAAAAGTTACAGTTTTCTTTCCAGGGCACGACTTTTTCCTGCTGTGGACCAAGCCCACGGGACGATATATCTGCTTAGAGCCTTGGTGCGGCATTCCCGACGGGGTGGACGCAGATTTCGATTTTGCCAACAAAGAGGGAATTATCCCCCTGCCGGCTGGTGAAACTTACACGGCAGCTCACACCATAACCTTTGAGGAATAGATTGAACGATTAAATAAAAACAACAGGGAGGTATGTGAAAATGAAACCGGAGCTTGTTAAATTCACCGTTGCGCCATCGGTGGTGCAGGCGGACTGCGAAAGCGAAATTCAAATTACGAGCCAAGACGGCTGTTTCCAGTTTTTCGACGACGTGACCTACGACGTGGAGTTTATTCCCATGGAGGAAAGCGACGTCCCCATGGATCAGGCCATGTCGCTGCGTGGGTTCGACCTGAACAGAAAATCCGTTCAGGCCAGGCCGGAACACGGCATTTTAAAACTGCGCTATTTCTTTTCGGGCGAGCAGGAGTGGAAAATCCACATTTCTACAGCCGGATATGGGCCGCATTTAAACCCGCTTTATGAACCCTACCGCCCCTATTGGGACAGCTTGATGAAAGCCCCGGAGCAGGGCGTATACCTCTCCGTCTATTCATTAAAGTCCGACCTGTTCGGCCGGCGGGCGCTGAGGGGCGATTTGCATATTCACACGTCGAGATCCGATGGGAAGGAAACGCCTGAAATGGTTGCGGCCGAATACCGCGCCGCAGGCTATGACTTCATTGCCATAACCGACCACAACGTTTTCGGCACGGCAAAAAATGCAATAGAAAAGTTTCAGTTTCAAACAGATTTTCAAATATTCATGGGCGAAGAGGTGCACAACGGCTATGCGGGCTATTTCCACATGGTGAACGTTGGCGGAACCTACAGCGTGAACGATATCTATTTAAACGATCCCCAGCGGGTGGAAAAAGAGGCCCAGGCACTGGCGGAAGAAGTGGAAGTGCCAAAGGGCTTGGACAGACGCGAATATTTAAACCGAGTTTGGCTTTACCGGGAAATTAAAAAAAGCGGCGGGTTTGCTATTTATCCCCACCCCTACTGGCAGGTTTCTCACCACTATCACACGGAAACAAAAATGACGAGAGCAATTTTAAAAAACGGCCTCTGTGACGCCTATGAAGTGCTGGGCGGCTGCGGGCCGGAGGACAACAACCTGCAAACCGCGCTTTACAGCGAGCTGCGGGCAGAGGGAACAGAGGTTCCGGTGGTCGGCTCAACCGACAGCCACTCGGTTTTAGACGCACGGACGCATTTTAAAAATGCGTCTACCATTGCATTTGTTCAAAACGGCGACGTGTTAGGTGCAGTTGCGTCGGGCTACAGCGTTGCAGCAGAGCACCTGCCCGGTGAAAGCACAAGGGTTTATGGTCCGTTTCGGCTGGTGAAATATGCCCAGTTCCTCCTGCAAAACTATTTCCCGGTTCACAACCGGCTTTGCCAGGCGGCGGGAACCGCAATTTTAGGGCTGGTGTGCGGTGAAAATATAAACGCTTTGGCAGAGGCGCAGGAGGCACGCGTTGCCTCCTTTGAACAAAAATTCTTCGGCAGATAAGGAGTATTTCATGAAAAAAATAACGGCACTTTTCCTTGCAGTTTTGTTCTTGTTTCCATCCCTTTCCGCCGGCGCGGAAGAACCGGGCGCAGACGCTCCTGTCTTAGAGTTTGCCGCCAATGAGAATGGAAAATATATTTACTGCAACAACCCGGAATGGATTCGGCGTGAAAATCTGGCGGATAACTCTAACCCAAATCCAAAGTTTTTAATGAATAATGAAAATTTGGGCCCTGACCAATATGCCATGTTCATTTCTTTAGTGAACAGAACGGAATTGCCAAAAGCAAACGGAACAGGATTTGGCACACAGGGATTCGACATTGAGGTGGACGTGCTTGTCCGCGCTAAGGAGGACACAGAGCTTCGCCTTACATCAGTTGGGTTTGAGGTGCCGGAGCAAAGAAAATATTATTTAAACGGAAACGCATATACCGCAGAGGAGGACTTAGGGTGCTTCACAGCATGGGCAAGCTATTTAAAAACGCCCGTTTCACAGCTGGACTCAGGCAAAAGCTACCAGCCTGTGCCCTTTCACGAAACCACGGTTACGGTGAAAAAGGGTGAAGCGGTGTGGCTGAGCAGGTTCATTCCCAACTACCGCGAGGTGCCCTTCTGCCGCGTGGTGCACATGATGGCAGACTTTGAAATTGTGTCTGGTATGGCAGATGTGAATATTGCGGCTCTGCGGTCTACCGGCGTACTTTCAGACAGGAGCAATTTCGTAAAGGACGCGGCCTTCGGCTCCTATGTGCGGGAAAATCAGCACAAGGGAATTGCAGACGCAAAAAATCAGGTGGACGCAAGCCTCAATTTTGTGATTGACGACTCGTTCACCGATGGGACAAAGCTTCCTGTGACAATTGTAAATCAATATGCCTATGAAGGCAATACGGTGACGAACTGGTTCACCAACCTAAACCCCAGGGCCGACCCGTGGAATAAATATAACGCGGCGGAGTCTTCGCTTTTAAAATTTCGTTATGAAGACCCAAAAAAGCGCAGCTACTACGGGAAAAATGTGCCGGTATCCCAGCAGAACAACGTGTGGCGCTTCGACTCGGAGCATGCAGATACCACCCAATATCCCGGCAGAATTTGCGGCTTTACAAAAAATCAATATGTTCCAAACTTCCCGCTTTCCGGCTCGGTTGACGAAAGCCTCTGTCCCAATTTGGGCAATTACGGCGTGTTTCAAAACTATCACATCACCATTGACAACCAGGGAAAAGAGGACAAATATTTTTTGTATAAGCTTAACACCATGTCCAACAATTTAATTATTCTGCGGGACGAAAATGGGGACGTTTTACAGCCATACCCTGTTACCAAGGGGGCAACGGCTGTAAAAGAGAGCGACTGTCTGGCCTGTGTGAAGCTCCCCGCTGGAGTGAACACGAAATTTACACTCACCGTGGTGCTCACCACCAACCACTACGGCGGTATGGAAAACGCCTTTGTTGTCAGCGACATGCCAAGCCCTGTGAAAACCTATGACGATTCATGCCTATATAATGTAAAGGACACATCGTTTACAGGAAACGAAACATTAAAATGGACTGACGGCAATCTGCTGAAAACCCAAAACGGTCGAACTTTTGAAAACACAGGCATGACGGAAACTACGAAACGCCAGTTTCACGGCCGGGTGGGCGAAATGCGGTTTTTATACACACCGGCCGGGTATGTTGCCAAATCCTGCCTGTACGACGGCACGCCCTACTACAACGTGCGCGAGTTCTACCGGGATGTGTACCTGTTAGATGAAAGCTTTAACATAAAGCTGAGCCACCGGTTCGACAGTTATGCTACAGATATGTCCTATGCAAACGGGAAATTTTATGTAAATGCAGGAACAATTTTCGAGTCGGAGGATTTTGTGACCTGGAACAAGTCTGCTCTTACCGAAATGCCCGTCGGAAATTTGGGAACCCTTGCTGCATATATGAAAAACGGCAGACTGTTTTTGTCGGTATGTGGGGAAGAATTCTTACAGCCAGAGGCTGTGCCCCCGGCGTATGTGGACGCAATCGGCAACGTGTTCTACTGCGCAGACGGACGCGATTTGTTCGTTTCAGCCAACTGCTTGAGCTGGAAAAAATATACTTTCCCAGAGAAAATTAACACTTTGGGCAGACACGGAAATATACTCACGGTAAACGGCGCTCAAGAGGTGGACGTATCAGAGGTTTTCAGCACCACCGCTGTAAAGCTTGGCGATCAGCTGTTAGAACTTACCGTCCCCATGTTGGTAACAGAGGATGAAACCGCCTATATTCCGCTCCGCGCTTTTGCGGAAGCGGTTGGCGCCGCAGTAAGCTGGGACGCAGATGCAGGCGCGGCAAAGGTTTTTTATGAAAAAAACGAATTTGTGTTCTCTAAGCACAATTTTGGCGGCACCATGTATCTTTCAGAAACAGAAGCGGAAGAAGTGCTCAAAAAGGACGTAAAGGCGTATCAAGACGCAATTATCATTCAATAAAAGAAACGAACCGCGTAAATTTCGCGGTTCGTTTCTTTTATTGATGGAAGACTACAGTAAATGTCGAGCCTTCGCCCAGAGTGCTTTTTACAGAGATTTCAGCGCCGCTGGACTGTACAATGTGCTTAACAATGGAAAGCCCCAGCCCCGTTCCGTTCACTTTTTTCGAGTGACTCTTGTCTACCCGGTAAAACCGTTCAAACAGGCGGTCAATGCTGTCGGGCGGAATTCCAATGCCCGTGTCAGCTACGCACAGCATGTTATTGGAAAGCGTAACCGTAACCGAGCCGCCGTCCTTGTTATACTTTAAAGCATTGTCACACAGGTTAAAAATCAGCTCGTGCATCTGCCTGCGGTTGGCAACCACCTGGGTATCGCCGCCGGCAAGCGTAAGTAAAATGTCTCGTTTTGCGGCCTGTGCCTCAAGCGACTCTAACACCTCGGCGGCCACGGCTTTTAGCGAAACGTTTTCCTTTTGCGCTGCCGGGCCGTTTTCCTCTAAGTTAGAGAGAGCAATAATATCGTCGATTAGCGTTATCAGCCGCGCACTTTCCTTTTCAATTTTTGCGGCAAAGCCTTTCACGTCCTCCGGCTTGGCAATGCCGTTGGTAATGATTTGGGAATAGCCGAAAATGGTGGTTAAAGGCGTTTTCAATTCGTGGGACACGTTGGCCGAAAACTCCCGGCGTATTTGCTCCGACCGATGCTTTTCACTTACGTCGAACATCAAAATAACCATGCCGCAGACAATATTTTGCTCAAAAACCGGCGTGAAAAACATTTGATATGTTTTGCCGCTGGCTTCAAACAGCACGTCGTTGTTTTTGCCCTGTGAGGCCTCTTTTAGGTGCTGCTCAAACTGTCCGCTGTTTGGAATGGACAAAAAGGGTTTATATTTTACATCTCGTTCGTCCGCATTTAAAATCTCCTGTGCGCAGCGGTTCATGGCAAGAATATTGCCGGTGCTGTCTAAGATTACCAGCCCTTCATTCATGTTGGAGGTAACGGTTTGCAGCTGCAGTTTCTGCGACTTTGCCTTGTCGCTTTGACGCTTAATTTCCGTGTCCTGGTTGGTGAGTTTTGCAATGAGGGGCTTAATCTCCTCATACATACTGTCCGTATCGGCAAAGTTCATCAGCGCGGCTTCGCGAAACGGTGCAATGATGTTGTTGGTAATGGCCCGCGCAACGTTAGCGGCCACAATGGAAATGAACACCGCGGCCAAAACCGCCACAAACAAAATTCCGCCGAACAGTGCAGGCAGGTTGTGACGCGTGGAGGCAACGCAAAGTACATTTCCGTCAGAAAGGTATGTCATACAATAATAAGTTTTTGAAAAGTTCTCTAAATGGAATGTTGAATAAACAGAAAAGTCGTTATTGCCGTGCAATATGTTTGCGCGTATCTTTTCAGCGGAAATGGGCAGATCGGAGCCATAAACTTTTTGTCCGCCGGCGGAAAAAACAGCAAACTGATTTTCAAAGGTATGCCCGCTTAAATCGCCGCCTGTGTCGGCAAGTTCATAAATCAGCCTGGTTTCTGTTACAAGCTCAGATTTCACCTGCTGGGTCAGGCAGACATAAAACGCTGACAGCATAAAAACAATGGCAAGGGAAAGGGTTAAAATGGTGAGCAGACACATGCTGCGATAAATTTTCTGAAACATGTCAGTCCACCTTATAGCCCACGTTCCGCACGGTTTCAATGCAGCTTCCTGCCGCGCCCAGCTTTTGCCGCAGGGTACGAATGTGCACGTCCACCGTTCTCGACTCGCCCTTAAAATCCGTGCCCCAAACACTGACCATCAGCTTGTCACGAGTCATTACAAGTCCCTTGTTACGAATAAGCTGGGAAAGCAGCTCAAACTCTTTGAATGTAAGGGTAACTTCGTTTTCACCCACCGTTACCCGGCGGGAGTTGCTGTCCACTGTAATGTTTCCTAACTTTAATACCCCGGCGGTGGTCTTTTTTGCGCTGCGGCGGAGCACTGCGTTAATCCGCGAAATCAGCTCGGGAATATCAAAGGGCTTGGTAACATAGTCGTCCGCACCGCCGTCTAAGGCCTTAATCTTGTCAATCTGACCGGATTTTGCTGTGAGCATAATGGTAGGAATGGAAGCTGTTTCTCCGCTCGCTTTCAGCTTTTTTAAAATCTGCATTCCATCCTCGTCGGGCAACATTATGTCTAACAGCACCAGCGAGGGAGTTTTGGTTTTCATTCCTTCCCAAAAGGCGGCTGCGCTGTCAAACCCCGTTACCCGGAACCCGGAGGAGCTTAACGTATATTCAATCAGTTCTTTAATATCGGCGTCGTCCTCAACGCAAAAAATATCCTGCATACCAATAAACCGCCTTTCGCTTGAATTAAATTACATACTTTTGTTTATAAGCCTCATACCGCTGTGCAAAATCGTTGCCGCCGCTTCCCTTAACGTTGGAGAGATATTCGTGGGTTTCAAAGCTGTCGTTGGCAACCTCAATTAAGCAGACCGCAACGTTGGAGCAGTGGTCTGCCACCCGCTCGTAGTTGGTTAATAGGTCGGAGAACACAAACCCGGTTTCAATGGAACACTCGTTTTTGCGCACCCGCTGAATGTGCCTGTTTTTCATTTTGTTTTTCAGCCGGTCAATCAGTTGTTCTAATGGCTCAACCTGTTTTGCAAGCTCTAAGTCCTCTTTCATAAACGCATCGGTGGTCAGTGTTAAAATCTCTGTCACTGCACGGGAGATAACCTGAATTTCTTTCATACCATCTGCGGAGAACGTGATTTTTTTGGTAAATATTTCCTCTGCCACCTCAGCTAAATTTACAGCATGGTCGCTCATGCGCTCAAAATCGCCGATTGAGTGGAGCAGGTTCGATATTTCATGGCTGTCATCCAACGACAAGCTTTCGCGGCTTAGCTTTACCAGATAGGTGCCTAGCTTGTCCTCATATTTGTCCACAATCTCCTCATTTTCCCGAATAATGGCCGCCTTTTCACTGCTGAAATCCTTTATGAGCGACATAGCCAAAAACAGGCTGTCCCGGGAGAGCACCGCCATGTGATCGGTCACGTCCTTTGCACGGGCTATGGCAACCGAGGGGGTAGCAAGCAAACGCTCGTCCAACAGAGAAATTTTCTCTTCTTTTCCGTTGGGGCCATCTTCTTTAATAATAAAATACGCCAGTTTCTCCAGCCATTTTGTAAAGGGGAACAAAATCAGCGTAGACGTTAAGTTAAAAATGGTGTGCACCGCTGCAATTCCTGCCGCATTAATGGAATCGTTAATAAACGGAAATCCAATTGTGGCTTTTAAGGTGTAAAACAAAATTAAAAAGACAAGCGCGCCAATTAAGTTAAAGCACAGATGAACCACAGCCGTTCTTCTGGCGTTTTTGTTGGTGCCGATGGAAGAGAGCAGAGCTGTTACCGTGGTGCCAATGTTCTGCCCTAAGATAATGGGAACGGCATTGGCATATGTAATACTGCCTGTAACAGAAAGGGCTTGCAGAATTCCCACAGACGCAGAGGAGCTTTGAATAATAGCCGTGAGCAGTGCGCCGGTTAAAATGCCTAAAATAGGGTTTGAGAACAGAAGCAGTATGTTTGCAAAATCAGGATTTTCGGCAAGGGGCTTTACTGCGGCAGACATCATATCCATGCCGGTCATCAGCACCGCAAAGCCAAGAAAAATTGAGCCGGTGGCTTTTGTGTTGTCAGACTTTGAAAACATAGCAAAAATAATGCCAATGAACGCTAAAATCGGCGCAAAGGACGAAGGCTTTACCAGCTGAAGAAAAAAATTGTCCCCCTGAATTCCGGAAAGGCTCAGCAGCCACGAAGTCACCGTAGTACCAATGTTTGCGCCCATGATTACGCCGATGGACTGTGAGAGCTTCATAATGCCGGAGTTTACAAACCCTACCACCATAACCGTGGTGGCGGAGGAGCTTTGAATGATGGCCGTAACGCCTACGCCTAATAGCAGGCCCTTAATGGGGCTGGAGGTTAAGTGCTCTAAAATTGACTTTAACCGGTCGCCTGAGCGCTTTTCCAAGCCCTCGCCCATTACATTCATTCCAAACAGAAAAATTGCAAGACCACCTAATAGTGTAAATACTGAAAAAATACTCATTTTTTCCTCCGTAAACAAATACTTTACATCCATTTTATTATATTCTCGTTAAGTTTAAAATAGATTTATGTAAAATTTATGTAAAATTTGTAGCAAACTGGTTAAATTCTGTTCTTTTTCTTATATTCTCCCGGTGTCATTCCTTTTAATTTTTTAAAGGTCTGGGTAAAGTGGCTGCTGTCGTTAAACCCGCACAATGATGCGACTTCGGTAACCGACTCAGAAGTGGTAACAAGCAGCCGTTCTGCATTTTGAATTCTAACCAGGGTTAAAAATTCGTGAAACCCCACCCCTGCGTAGCTTTTAAACTTCTTTGAAAAATGGCTTTTGCTCATGTTATATTTTAATGCCAAATCATCAAGGGAAATATCCAGCATGTAGTGCTCGGTAATGTCTATTTTCACCTGCTCCATCAGCGGGTTGGATTCTGGAACGGGACTGCCGGCAGTAATCCTGGAAAGATGAATGAGCAAAAGACTTGTTAAAACTTCAACCGCACAGAGTGACAACGGTTCATCTCGTTTATATTCTTTTCCGATTTCCTCTAAAAGGGGGAACAAACTCCAGCCGTCTTTAATGTGCGGAGTTTGAAAACAGGTTAACATCTGTTTGTCCATATTTTTAATATGGGTGGGAAAAAACGAAAGAATAATTCGTTCAGTGTTGCCGGTGAAATGATAGGTTTGATGTTTAACAAAGGGAGGAATTAACGCAAAATCGCCGGGGGAAAGGAGAACAATTCCGTAATCTGTAAAATAAAGAATATTGCCGGAAATAAGAAAAAAAACTTCATAATTGGCATGGCAGTGCACATCCGGTAACAGATACGACTCTTGGAGCGCAACGCGGGAATAAAAAATGCCGTTAGAACACTCATTAAAATAAACAATCGCCATGGCATTACCACCTCCTGTTGATTTAATAGCATTCATTTATTGTTTTTATTATATCATATTTTCATTTTCAAAAACAATTTTTTTATGTTTTTTTATCTGTTTTGCACTAAAATATTATGGTTATCTGAAACTGTTTCGGATATAATGTTGTTAATAAACTATGGGGATAGTTTATCAAATGATTAACGAAGAAGAGAGGTAGGTTTTATGAAAAATTTTTTTGCGGTATTTTTTAGTGTTACATTGCTGTTGAGCGCAATTACGCCGGCAAGCCGTGCTGCTGAGGAGCAGACGGGGCCTGAAGGCACTTTTCAGCTTGAGTTTGAAACTCTGGCGGAAGCAGCTCAACTTGATAACGTGCAAAAGGTAACAAGTCCGGCAAATCCGGGCGACATGTCGACAAAATATGCCAGCGGGGAGTCATTTTGGGGGCATACCGGAACTCAAACAGACCCGAGTGCAACCTTTACATTTACTGCACCAAAGGCTGGGTATTATGAAGTTTATTACGCACTTGGCAATGCTGGAGCAAACACAACGGACTTGAGTCAAGTGTCACTTACCGTAAATGATGTGTTAGTTGGTGACAATATAAAAAACAACACGCAAATAGAGGATCTCTCCCAATACCAGGATAATGGAGATGGAACGAAAAAACGGATTTACCCTTGGCAATATATGGGCATGATGCTGTTTAAAGGTTCTTCTGTTTGCTATCTCAACGCGGGAGAGAATAGCCTGAAGGCGGAAGTGATTAAATCAGGCGGCAACATGCCGGCATACAAGTTTTTTGCCGATTACATTAAATTTGTTCCGACCAAAGGAACGATTATTGCATCTGAGGGAACTATAATTGAAGCAGAAAATATGACGTCGCAATTTCCGGTAGAGATTACCGGCGCAAGCGGCGGTAAATGGATTGGGAAGGATGCTGTAACCGTAGCTGGTGAAGAAGCAACAACGGAACTGAAACCGATTCAAACGCTGGTAACGTTTCCTGAAAGCCGGTATTATGATTTATCATTTGTTACAACCAAATGGAGCAGCTCTGTCAGCGAAATATCTTTGCATCTTGGCGGCAATAAAATTGGCGGCAACAAAGAAGACCAGCAAATCGGAGTGAATGTGCAGGACAGATTTACAGGCACGGAGGGCGCGGCAAACTGGACAAAACAATGGTGTAATATGATGGAATATTCCAAAAGCGTCTGGATTGAAGCCGGCACCTATCCGCTGGAAATTCAGGTTGCTTGCTGTGAACATCAGGACTATACTACAGTTGTAAAGTATTTTGTGGATTACGTCAGCTTTAAACCTACGGCAGATTCAGTTGAAAAAGATGATTTAAATAACTATATGGCAAAGGTTTATTTCGGTGCGCCGGTGTCCGGCACGGCAATGATTGCGCTGTATAACGGACAAGAACTTTTAGGCGTCAGCTCAAAAAGTGTGTCCGAGGCGCAGTATGTTGAAACAAGCAGCGTGCAGATGGACAAAACGGTTACCAAAGTGAAGGTATTTGTTTGGGACGGTTTTGAGAACTGTATTCCGCAGATTGTGTGCAAAGAAATAATAGTTTCAGAATAATGGTTTTCTGCCAATCAGGTCGCCGGCAAACGCCGGCGGCCTTCTCTGTTCTTTTAAGAAGACTCAATTACCTTAACATTCGTATTGCCAGCCTCTTATATCTCGGTTTAAATAATTCGCTTAACAGATTTTCTGAGGCAGGCTGGTGTTTGGTGAAATTCCTTTTTAAAGACAGTGTCAAAATACTGACGGCTGCAAAATCCGCATAAATCTGCAATTTTATCTAAGGAAAGCCTGCTGTTCAGTACGAGATGGCGGGCCAATTTTAAACGTTCAATTTGTAAAAAGCGCCAGGGGGTTTGACCGGTAAGTTCTTTAAAAGTTTTGTGAAAAAAACTGGGGCTTAGCGCTGCGGACCTTGCTATATCCGCCAAAGTCAGTTCTTCTTTCAGATGCTTTTTCATAAATTCCTCTGCGGCATAAATGTTGTCGGCGTAAACCTTAAGCGATCCGCCGGTATATAGTTTTTGCTCTCGCAGTATTCCGGCCAGAATTTGGGTCAGCTTCCCGGAAATCATTGTTTCCCATCCGGCAGAGTGGTAAGAAAATTCCTGCACACATTCCGAAAAAAGCCCGGAAAACCACTGATAATTGAATGCCTTATATACCAATGGAGCAAGACTTAGCGCTTCAATTTCATCGGTAGGAAATGTCGGCATAAATTTAATGAAATAGCATTCAAAGCTTTTTTTGCTGTATCTGTTTGAACCGGGAGCGGCCAAAAGAATGTTTCCTATACGGTGGGGATAAGCAACGCCGTTTATAAAACTAAAACCGTTTTCTGTGGTGTAGAATTCCAAATCAAAACAGTCGACCGGACGCAGCGGCGTAGTTTCGCATTTAAAAAACTGTTTCGATACATAATATCCGACTTCAATCAAATGAAAAAGAGTCAAAGCATTCACCGTCCAAAATAAGATTTTGTAAAAAATAGATAATATTATACATAGAAAAATAGGTGAAATATCTCTATAATAAATATTATCTTAGAAAAATTTATAAAAGTCAATAAAAAATAAGGACGTGATGAAAAAAATGGAATTTCAAGTTAAGGGACATGCACCGAGTTTATTGCCTCCGGGAAACTGGAAATTGGTTTGGTACGATGAATTTGACGGAACGGAGCTTGACAGAAGCAAATGGGATTTTCGGCTGCATATGATGGGAAAGCGCCATAAAACATGGGATGATGAGGGCGTAAGACTTGATGGAAAGTCACATGCTGTGTTTTCCATATACGAAAAAAACGGCGAAATATGTTCCTCTCAGCTTCAGACAGGGTATAATTTTATGGATGCAGAAAGCGCGGAGGAGGATTGTTGGAACGGCGGCCTCGTTTGGCCAATCGGCAAATTTAAAGAACACAAATTTTTGCATAAATTCGGATATTATGAATGCCGGTGCAAGCTTCAGAAAAAAACAGGGTGGTGGTCTGCGTTCTGGCTGCAGTCTCCGGTCATCGGTTCCAGTTCTGATCCACAAGTTTCCGGCGTGGAAAATGATATTATGGAAAGCTTTACGCCTGGGAAAATCATTGAACATTGCAATCATTTTAACGGGTACGGCGAAGATCATCAGGTTGCAAAGGCCGGAAACGGATTGGCACTTGATGTGGACGAATGGCATGTGTTTGGAATGAAATGGAATGAAAATGGATATACCTTTTACGTTGATGGAAAAGAAGACGGACACATCAGCGGGCCTGTTTCACAAATTCCGCAGTTTATATTGATTTCTACCGAGGTGAACGGCTACCGCGCTAAAGAACGATGTGCAACAAATGAGGCGAAAGAGGCTGTAGGAGACGTATTCACAGTGGATTATGTACGTGTATTTGACGAGATAAAATAGAAAAAAGCATTGATTTAACGGATTTTAAATTCAGATTAAGGGAAAGAGTGCAAATTTTCTTTTGCACTCTTTCTTTTCGTTTGACCAAACCCACTGTTGCATGGTATAATTATTTTTGAAAATGCTTGCAAGCAACCGTTTTCGTTTTTTGGTACAATATAAACTGAGGTGGAAAAAACGTGTTAAGCAAAAAAAACAATATTATAAGAAAAGAGAATTACCATGCGTTCCGCACTGGCATGCGCGACGGAATTCCAATCGGCTTAGGTTACCTTGCGGTTTCGTTTTCTTTGGGCATTGCCGCCCAAAACGCCGGACTTTCGCCGTTTCAAGGTTTTTTGGTCAGTCTTTTGTGTAACGCTTCGGCGGGGGAATATGCAGGGTTTACCTTAATTGCGGCAGACGCTGCTTTTGTGGAGGTGGCAATTATTACCATGGTTGCCAACGCCAGGTATCTTTTGATGAGCTGCGCCATGAGCCAGCGAATTGCGCCGGCCACAGGCCTTTTGCACCGTCTGCTTCTAAGCTTTGGCTTAACGGACGAGTTGTTCGGCATTGCGGTGGCAAGGCCGGGAAGTATAAATCCATACTACTCCTACGGCGCGTTTTTTGTTGCGTCGCCCTGCTGGGCGTTTGGGACAGCCCTTGGGGCAGTTGCGGGCAATGTGCTCCCAGTGCGGATTGTCAGCGCGTTAAGCGTTGCGCTGTTTGGCATGTTTCTGGCGGTGTTTGTGCCGCCTGCGAGGAAAGATAAAGTCATAGCGGGAATTGTAATCGCCTGCTTTGTGCTTAGCTTTTCCGCGTCTGTCCTGCCGGTTTTGTCCCAGCTTTCCGAGGGCGTGCGGATTATCATTTTAACAGTGGCAATTTCGTCCGCTGCGGCCCTGATTTTTCCGAAAAAAGACGAACCGGAGGAGAAAACGGCATGACACACAACATGTATGCTTACATTTTAATTATGGCGGGCGTAACGTTTGCAATCCGTGCGCTGCCCCTTGCCTTAATTCAAAAACAAATTCAAAACAGATTTTTAAAATCATTTTTATACTATGTGCCCTACGTAACCCTGGCGGTGATGACCTTTCCCGCAATTTTGCACGCCACGCAAAGCCCCGTCTCCGGCGGGTTAGCTCTTGCTGCCGGAGCAGTTTCGGCCTGGCGCGGCGCAGGGCTTTTTAAGGTGGCGGTTATCAGCTGCGCTGTGGTGTTTGCGGCAGAACTGGTTTTAAGCGCCGCGTTCATGCTTTAAGGCCTTATGCTAAAAAAAATAAGGTTGAAAAAAAGGGCGTTTTATGGTAAAATAAATATAGCACCTGTAAGGAGACCAAACATGAAACGAATTTTAAGCAGACTGCGCCGGGCGGCAGAAGACTACAGCATGATTGACAGCGGCGACAGAATCGCTGTGGGGGTTTCCGGCGGGAAGGACTCGTTAGCGGCCCTAATGGCCATGAAAAACCTTCAGCGCTTTTACCCGAAACCGTTTTATTTAGAGGCAATTACCATCGACATGGGCTTTGACAATATGGATTTTACAGCCGTGGCCGCGCTTTGCGCAGAAAACGACATTCCATATCACACAGAAAAATCAGACATAAAACAAATCATTTTTGATTACAGAAAAGAAGAAAATCCCTGCTCGCTGTGTGCGAATCTGCGGCGCGGCGCCATGTGTACCGCGGCAAAAAAGCGGGACATTAAAAAAATTGTTTACGGCCACCATTTTGACGACGTGGTGAACACCTTTTTCCTCAGCCTGTTTTATGAGGGAAGGCTAAACTGCTTTGCCCCCGTTACATATTTAGAGCGGATGGACGTGACGGTGCTGCGTCCGTTGATTTATGTGGAGGAAAAAGACATTGTGCGGTTTGCCAATAACACCGCACTGCCGGTGGTGAAAAGCACCTGTCCGGCGGACAAAAACACCAAACGGCAGTATGTGGCCGACCTGTTAGAAGGGTTAGACCAGGAAAATCCCGGCTTAAAACACCGTATTTTTACAGCGGTTCAAAAATCCGGAATAAAGGGATGGAGCCTTTAGGCAATCAGAAAGGAGCGAATTATGAAAAAACGAATGGTAAGTTTTATTGCAATATTTACCCTGGCGCTGTCTGGCAGCTTTTTCGCAGACGCCGCTGTTTTAAACGAGGTTGTGGAGGAGCGCGAACTGATCGGCGGCGTGACCTATAAACATATTCAGCGGCTTGAGGACTATGGCTGGCAGGACGTTTACGCCGTGCAGGCAGACTTAAAGGCCCCCGGCGTGAAATTAGAGGTTTTAAAAAGTCAAAACGGAGAAAGCTTTTTGGAAAACACCTATCAAATGGCAGTAGACAGTGGGGCCTTAGCTGCGGTGAATGCTGACTTTTTTGCGGCAAAACGGGGCCAGAGCGGCCGGGGCAGCGCCGTGGGCGTTGAGGTGCGGGACGGAAAACTCACGTCTTCTGCCTCGGTAACAGAAAACATGAACACATTTTATAAGGTATTCGGAGACGAGCGGTTCTATGTAAACGCTTTTGTGTTTAACATGAGCGTTACTGCCGCAAACGGCAAGACCGACAAAATTAAGGTTGTGAACAAATACGACGATTTAACAGGTATCGTTATGTATACCGACGATTGGGGCGAATATTCCGTCGGATCAAAAGGCGGCAGCATTGAAGTTGCCGTAGACGAAAACGGCACTGTGGTAAACAAGGTGACGGAGTCAGACCCCATCGTGATTCCAAAGGGCGGCTATGTTTTAGCGTCCCACATGTCCTACAACACGTTTTTGTTAGACAATGTAAACATAGGCGACGTGATTTCGGTGGATATTCAGTCCACGCCGGACATCAATTACATTGAAACTGCAGTGGGCGGCGGCGGAATTATTTTAAGCGAGGGCAAAGTGCCGTCGAAATTCTCCCACAACATATCGGGAAGAAACCCCAGAAGCGCAGTGGGCATTGACCAAACCGGCACAGTTGTTACCATTGTTGCGGTGGACGGCAGAAGAACAGACTCAAAAGGAATGACCCAAACAGAACTGGGCTATTTAATGGCAGATCTTGGCTGTTACACAGCGCTGAACTTTGACGGCGGCGGCTCTACCTTAATGGCGGTGGACAATAACGGCGAAAAAGAGGTTGTAAACAAGCCCTCTGACGGCGGATACCGAAAGGTGACAAACTCGTTAGGAATTATGACCACGGCGGAGGATAACGCACCGGCAACAAGAGCCCGGTTTAACGCTCAGGACAATGTGTTTGTGAATGCATCGGTGAAACTAAACCTTACCGGGGTGGACGATTATAACCGCCAGGCGGCGATTGACACTTCCTCTGCAGTTTATGCCACCGACGGCAGCGGCACTGTATCAGACGGCGTGTTCTACCCGTCTAAAACAGGCACATCTTACGTTACGGCAGAGTGCGGCGGGTTCATCGCGGAAAAGACCTTTACCGTTTTGCCGGCGCCGAGAGAAATGAACTTTAAAGAAACGAAAATCACCTTAAATTCCGGCGAAAGCTACACACCTGTGATTATCGGCAAAGACGCAAGCGGCAGCAAGGCGGAAATCCGTCTGTCCGACGCGGTTGTCACGGTGTCAGGCGGCGCGGTTACCGTTTCCGGCGATACTATTACGGCAGCCGCCCCCGGCGCTGCGGTGGTTACGGCAGTTCTGGGCGAAATTTCAGCCAATATGGCCGTGATGGTTGACGGGGCAGAGGAAATTGCCGTGCCGGACAACATTACCGTACCAGATACACAAAACACATATAAAGATTTAACCGAGGAAGGGGCGTTCCGCTTCTCCGTGTTCGGCAACACCAGAGATGTTTCCACTCTGTTTGACCAATTTATCATGAACAACGCGTTGTATAAAATGAAGCTTTCTTCTGACTTTCAGGTATTTTTGGGAGCAAACGTCAACACAAAGGAGATTGAAAAGGTTTCAAGCAACTATGTGCTGGCAAAAAATTATAACTGTTTCGGCGACGGGCCAAATACGTTCATCACTTTGCCTAACGTGTCCGGCAAGGTTTACACGGGGAATGTTTCCGTGTGGTCGAAATTCCAAAACGATGTGAAAAACGCAGGCCAAAATCTGTTTATCTTTTTAGACAGAAATTTCATTTCCAATAACCAGGTAGAGTTTTTATCCTTTACGAAAACCGTGAACGCAGCAGCACAAAGCGGAAAAAATGTGTATGTGTTCGGCGGCGGCTTCGTAAACCAGAACACGGTGGACGACGGCGTGCGCTACATAAACACCGCAGGTGTGTTCCCAAGCGTAGCGATTGACGGTACCAGCCCCTCTTACATAAAATATGTGTTGGTTACCATTAATGGAAATGAAGTGACATATGAATACAGACCGATTATAGGAGACTGACAACAATGCGAAAAAAAGAAAAAATGCAGGTGATTCACGACTATTTGTGCCAAACCTATGGCGACACCCCCTGTACGCTAACGTATGAAAACCCCTTCGAGCTTTTGGTTTCGGCTTGCCTCGCGGCCCAGTGCACCGACGCGCGGGTGAACATGGTAACGCCGGCGCTGTTTGCAAAATATCCTACGGTTAAAGCCTTTGCCGAGGCCGATACGGCAGACGTAGAGGAGATCATTCGCTCCACAGGCTTTTTCAGAAACAAAGCTAAAAATATTGTGGCCTGCGCCAATGTGCTGATAGACCGGTTTGACGGAAAAGTGCCGGACAACATGGAAGATTTACTCTCCCTCCCCGGGGTGGGGCGCAAAATTGCAAATCTTTTGTTGGGCGACGTGTTTGGCAAGCCATGCATTGTGGTGGACACCCACTGCAAGCGCATAACCGGCCTTTTGGGTCTGACCAAAAACACCGACCCTGCCAAAATTGAGGTGGATTTAAAAAAAATTGTAGACCCGGAATATGGCAGTCTGTTCTGTCATCAGCTGGTGGAGCACGGCAGAAATATTTGTATTGCAAGGCGGCCGCAGTGTTCCATTTGCGGCATGAACACGGTTTGCGACTATTATAACAAAAATACGGGGGCAAAAAATTGACGGATAAAATCAGGCTCGACGCTTATTTAACAGAACACGCCTTAGCGCCCAGCCGGGAAAAGGCTAAGGCATTGATTATGGCGGGCGTGGTGTTTGTGGACAACCAGAAATGCGACAAGGCCGGCACCTTTGTAACAGCGGCACAAACCATTGAGGTGCGTGGCGGCGGCTTAAAATATGTCAGCCGCGGCGGGCTGAAGCTGGAAAAGGCCATGGAGGAGTTTCCCATTTCGCTAAAGGATAAGGTTTGCATGGACATTGGCGCCTCAACCGGCGGTTTTACGGACTGTATGCTTCAAAACGGCGCGAAGAAGGTGTTTGCTGTGGACGTGGGCTATGGCCAGCTTGCCTGGAAATTAAGGTGCGACGACCGGGTGGTGAACTTAGAGCGCACCAACATCCGCTACGTCACGGCGGAAGACATAGGCGAAGCGTTGGATTTTGCCTCGGTGGACGTGGCGTTTATTTCGTTGAAGCTGGTGCTTCCTGTGGCGTTTCAGCTGCTGAAAGAGAACGGCGGGGTTGTGGCGCTTATAAAGCCCCAGTTTGAGGCAGGCAAGGAAAAGGTGGGCAAAAAGGGCGTGGTGAAAGAACAGTCCACCCACATTGAGGTGGTGCGCGCCATCTACGATTTTGCACAGGAAGCGGGTTTTAGCGTTTTGGGCCTTTCCTTTTCTCCCATCAAAGGGCCTGAGGGCAATATTGAATATTTAATTTATTTAAAAAAGGGTGGAGAAACCACCGTTCAGCCTGAGGACGCGGAATCTGTTGTGGCTTGTTCTCACGAGGTTTTGGACAAAAGGGACTAAACCATGCAAATATTTTTAATTCACTTTTTACTTTGGAATTTTGGCGTCATGCTGATATACGGGCTGGATAAGCTGTGCGCGATTTATTCGTTCCGGCGGGTAAGCGAGCAGGCGCTTCTTGCCTGTGCGTTTTTAATGGGCAGCTTTGGCGCAGTGCTTGGAATGGCGCTTTTCCACCACAAAACAGCAAAGCAAAAATTTCGGTTTTTTGTGCCGCTTGCCTGCGTGGTAAATGCCGTAATTTTGGGTGTTTTGGCGTCAGTGCTGCTTTAAATGTAACAAATGGATAAAAAATTCAACTTTTTTTAAAAATACACTTGTTTTTTCTTGGTATTTATATTATAATATACGAATGTGTGAAATTGTATTTTGCAGTTTCATGTTCGTACTACGGATGGTCCTCTGCCGGTTTAGCCGGGCATGAACGTCTTTGAAGGAGAGGAGGAGTTTTTAATGGATTTAATTAAGGAATTAACCAAAGACCAAATCAGAACAGATTTGCCGGAGTTAGAAGTCGGAAGCACCGTAAAAGTGCATGTAAAGGTTAAAGAAGGAAACCGTGAAAGAATTCAGGTGTTTGAAGGCACCATCATTAAGGTTCAGCACGGCGGAATTCAGAAGACGTTTACCGTTCGCCGCCTGTCCTACGGAATTGGCGTTGAACGTACCTTCCCTGTAAATTCACCTAAGATTGCAAAAATCGAGGTTGTAAGAAAGGGTAAAGTAAGAAGAGCAAAGCTCTATTACTTAAGAGACAGAGTCGGCAAGGCTGCAAAGGTAAAAGAAAAACTCTAAAATCGGATTTTGCCGCGTTCGCGGCAAGACTATGAAAAGCGCAGATTGCCGCTTTTACATGTGTAGTCGTAATGGCAGGGGTGCGGATTAAACTCCCTTGCCATTTAAACTATGCGTTCCTATTGAAAAATCGCATAGAATTATTGTCTCGAAAGGGGACGTAAATTATGGATGAAAATAACAGACTTCCTGAAGAAGATGAAAAAAAGGAACCTGAAGAAATAAATAATGTGCCGGAGCCTGACAGCTGCGAGCAGCCTGCGGAGGCACCCGCGGAAACAGACGATAACCTCACCGAGGAGGAATATATCACCGCTCAGGCCTATACCGACAATGTTTTAGACCAAATGGGCCAAACCCAGGTGCGTGGCGGCTGGGCCAAGGAGCTTTACGAATGGACGTCATCTATTGCCATTGCCGTGGTGCTGGCGCTTTTAATAAACCAGTTCCTGTTTGCGCTGGTGCAGGTGGATGGTCAGTCCATGGAGCCAACGCTCTACCATAACGAGCGGCTGGTGGTGCGCAAAGCGTTCTACACGCCAAAGCAAAAAGACATTGTCATTTTAAAATCCGAAGCCATTCAAAAATATATTGTTAAACGTGTCATTGCTCTGCCGGGCCAAACGGTAGACTTTGACGGCGAGCGGAACGTGGTGGTTGACGGGGTAACTTTAGATGAGCCGTATATTAAAGAAAAGCAGATTTCTTTCGGAAACCTGTATGCCTACCCCTTAACCGTGCCGAAAAAGGGCGAAATCGCAAATTTGGATTATATTATGTCTGAGGCAAATTTAAAAGCGGGCAAGGGCACGATGACGTTCGACATGCGGGCGGACGGCAGTGTGGAAATTAAAGGAAGCGAGCTGGTGGCAGACGGCGTGTTTGAAGAAGGAAAGACCACCTATAAGCAAAACTGCTATTTCGTTATGGGCGACAACCGCAATCATTCCAGCGACAGCAGAACCTTAGGGTTAATTCCTGAAAGTGAAGTGGTGGGAAAATCCTCTATCAGGCTGTTTCCGTTTTCTAAAATCGGCAAAATAGATTAAGACAAAAAATAAATTCCACAACGGCAAGGCGGTGCGCACTTGCCGTTGTGCTTATTTTTTACGAATTTGAGGTGTATTATGAATATACAGTGGTTTCCGGGACACATGGCGAAAACCAGACGGCAGATTGAAGAAAAGTTAAAGCTCATTGATGTGGTGGTGGAGATTTTAGACGCGCGGATTCCCGTTTCGTCTCAAAATCCCGACATTTCGGAAATGACAAAAGGCAAGCCTCGGGTTGCGGTGCTGAACAAGGCAGATTTAGCAGACGAAACTGTTACCAAACAGTGGGTTTCATTTTATAAACAAAACAATGTTGAGGTCACCTTGGCAGACTGTGCAAAGGGCCGCGGCATTAACGAGTCGGTGGCCGCGGTTAAGCGCGCATTGGCCGAAAAACTGTCTAATGACAGCGAAAAGGGCATGAACCGCGCTATTAAAATTTTGGTTGCCGGCGTGCCCAACGTGGGCAAATCCTCTTATATAAACCGCCTGTCTGGTAACCGGCGCGCCGCTGTGGGCGACCGCCCCGGAGTCACCCGGGGGCAGCAGTGGATCCGCCTGAAAAACGGCATTGAACTGTTAGACACCCCGGGAATTTTGTGGCCCAAGTTTGAAGACGAAACGGTAGGTCTGCATTTGGCGTTTACCGGCTCCATTAAAGACGAAATTATAGACACCGAGCTTTTGGCCTGCAAACTGGCAGAATTTTTAAACCAAAATTACCGGGAGTTGTTTTGCGCCCGGTATAAGCTGGAAAACACAGAGGGGCTTCAGGGGTTTGAGCTGGTGGAACTGCTGGGCAGAAAACGCGGTTTTGTGGTTTCCGGCGGCGAGATTGACCTTCTGCGGGCCTCCAACATTTTGCTGGACGAGTTTCGTGCAGGAAAAATCGGACGAATCAGCCTGGAAAAGCCCGAAGATTTGGAGGTAAGCGTGCAATGACGTTGTTTGAATTTGACCAAACTGTTCGGGCCGCACACCACGTTTCCTGCTTGGCCGGGGTGGACGAAGCGGGCCGCGGCCCGCTGGCAGGGCCTGTGTTCGCAGCGGCGGTGATTTTGCCGCCTGATTTTCCGGGAGAAGGTATCCGCGACTCGAAAAAGCTTTCCGAAAAAAAACGGGAGGCATTAGAAGCAATAATAAAGGAAAAAGCCCTGGCATTTTCGGTGTGCGCGGCAGAGGTTCCGTTAATTGAAGAAGTTAACATTTTAAACGCTACGTTTATCGCAATGAAATCGGCCCTGGCGAAGCTCACCGTTTGTCCGGAGTTCGTTTTGGTAGACGGCAACCGTTCTCCGGGAATTGAACTATCCCACGATTGCATTGTGGGGGGGGACGATAAAAGCTTGTCTGTGGCTGCAGCGTCTATTTTGGCAAAGGTGGCGCGGGACCGGTTTGTAAAAGAGGTATTGGCAAAAGAATATCCACTGTATCAGTTTGAAAAGCACAAGGGCTACGGCACAAAACTACACTTTGAAAAAATTGCCGAGTTCGGTCCGTGCCCCCAGCACCGGCGTTCATTTTTAAAGAAAAAGTTTGGTGAGTTTAAATGAATGCACAACAAAGCGGAAAGCTTGGGGAAGACGCGGCCTGCGTATATTTAAAAAAGAAACGCTACGCTATTTTGGCCCGAAACTACCGCAAACGGTTCGGCGAAATTGACATTATTGCGCAAAGAAAAAGCAAAATTGTGTTTGTCGAGGTAAAAACCCGTTCCGGCGCGGGCTATGGAATGCCCAGCGAAGCGGTGGACTATTATAAACAGCAAAAGATTATTAAAACCGCACAGAGCTACCTGCTTGAACACCGCTTAGACGGAGAAATTGCTTTTGATGTAATTGAGGTGCTTCTGTCCGGCGGAAAGGTTTTGTCGGTGAACCACATAGAAAACGCATTTATTACATAAATTACTAAAGAAAGAAAATAAAGCGCCTGCTTTCATGGTAGCAGGGGAAAGGTTCGGTAATTTATGAAGCAATTCACTGTGATTGACGCCCATTGCGACACCGCAAGCGAACTGCTGGACAAAAACGAATGCCTTTTTTCAAACACGGGGCATTTGTCCATTGAAAAAATGAAAGGCTATCAGAGCTACGTTCAGTTTTACGCGGCTTGGGTCAGCAAGCGGGAAAAAAACCCCCTTTTGCGTGCGGTGGAAATCATTGACAGGCTTAAGTGCGAGCTTGAAAAAAACAAAGAATACATGGAAGAAATTAGAACGGCAGAAGAACTAAATTCTGTGCTGGCCCGCGGGAAGCGCGGCGCAGTTCTTGCCATTGAAGATGCAAGGGCGCTTTGCGGCTCCCTTTCCGCTCTGCGTATGTTTCATAGGCTGGGCGTGCGAGCAATTACCCTGGCCTGGAACGACAATAACGACGTAACCGACGGCGCTGCGTCTGAGCGGGGCGCAGGGTTAACAGCCTTTGGCAAAGACGTTGTGCGGGAAATGAACCGCCTGCACATGATGGTGGACGTGTCTCACATTACGCCCAGGGGCTTTTGGGACGTTTTAGAGCACACAAACGCTCCGGTTTTGGCCTCCCACTCCAACGCAGCGGCTGTGTGCGGTCACAGGAGAAATTTAAATGACGAGCAAATCTGCGCTCTTGTGCAGTCCGGCGGCATGGTTTGCGTAAATATCTATCCCGATTTTTTGACGGACGGCAAAACGGCTGACGTAACAGACGTTCTGCGCCACACCGACCACATTTTATCTTTAGGCGGAGAAAACAGCCTGGGGCTTGGCTCCGATTTTGACGGGGTAGACAGACTGCCGCAAGGCTTTTTTGGCGCGGAGGACTATGTAAAACTGTTCAACGAAATGTCCCGCTGCGGCTACAGTGATGCATTAATTGACAAAATCACCCACAAAAACATGGTAAACTTTATGGAAAGAATAGAAAAATGAAAATATTTGTATTTTCTGTTGCATTTTTACGCCGGATATATTAAAATAGAAGAGATAAAAAAGATAAAATGAAACCGTGTTTCATTGAAAAATCATTTAGAGGGGCGATTAACTTGTACATATCAGACAAAGTGAAAAGCATCAGTCCTTCGTCAACCTTGGCGATTGACTCAAAGTTTAAACAGATGAAGGCAGAGGGCGTTGACGTTGTGGGCTTTGGCACCGGCGAGCCGGACTTCGACACGCCGGACTATATTAAAAAAGCTGCGGTTGAGGCTATCGCCGGCGGCAAAACCAAATATACCCCCGCCGCAGGTACTATGGAACTGCGCCGCGCAATCTGCGACAAATTAAAGCGGGAAAACGGCCTTGACTATGAGCCAAACCAAATCGTCGTAACCAACGGCGCAAAACACGCCTTAGTGAACACCTTCATGGCAATTTTAAACGAAGGCGACGAAGTGATTATCCCATCGCCCTACTGGGTGAGCTACCCCGAAATGGTGAAAATAGCCGACGGTGTTTCGGTGATTATCGAAACAAAGGAAGAAGACGAGTTTAAGTTCACGGCCAAAGAGTTTGAAGACGCAATTACCCCCAAAACCCGGGCGCTGGTTTTAAACAGTCCCTCAAACCCAACCGGCATGGTTTACACAGAGGAAGAACTTCGTTCCATTGCCGAGGTTGCGGTAAAACATAATATTTATGTTGTGGCCGACGAAATTTACGAACATTTAATTTACGAAGGCAAGCATGTGAGCATTGCCTCGTTTCACGATAAAATTAAGGACCTGACCATCATCATTAACGGCGTGTCGAAAACCTACGCCATGACGGGGTGGAGAATTGGCTACAGCGCTTCCCATCCGGAGGTTGCAAAAGCAATTTCCAATTTGCAGTCCCACGCCACGTCAAACCCCAATTCCATTGCCCAGGCAGCAACGGTTGCGGCTTTAAACGGCGGCGAGGAAGAAATTGCCCGCATGAAAGCGGAGTTTCAAAAGCGCAGGGACTATATGGTGGAGCGCATTAACTCCATTCCCGGAGTGTCCTGCAGAAATCCCCACGGTGCGTTTTATGTAGTGATGAACATTTCCCAGCTTAAGGGAAAACTACTCGGCGGCAGAACCATTCATACGTCTGACGACTTTGCCGACGTGCTGCTGGAGAAGGCCGGGCTTGCCCTAGTTCCCTGCAGCGGCTTCGGCGCTGACGATTTTGTAAGATGGTCTTACGCCACCAGCATGGAAAACATAGTGGAGGGCCTAAACAGGTTAGAAACGTTTTTGGCCCAGGAACTTAAATAAACACTTTAAGGAGAGAGAAAATAATGAGAAGCATTAAACTTGATTATTCAAAAACGTTAAATTTTGTTTCCCGAGAGGAAATTGAGGCCATGGAACAGCAGGTTTTAGCCGCCCACAAAACCCTGACGGAAAAAACAGGGGAGGGCAGCGACTATCTTGGCTGGCTCAATTTACCTTTCGACTATGACAAGGAAGAATTTGCACGCATAAAGATGAGTGCAGAAAAAATTAAAAGTGACTCCGACGTGCTGATTGTTATCGGCATCGGCGGTTCATATCTGGGTGCGAAAGCGGCCATTGACATGCTTTCCAACAATTTTTATAACCTGCTTTCCAAAGATGAACGGAAAACGCCTCAGATTTTGTTTGCCGGTAACTCCATCAGCGGGTCATACCTCTCCCAGCTTTTAAAATTTGTGGAGAAGAAGGACTTTTCTGTGAACGTTATTTCCAAATCGGGCACAACCACTGAGCCTGCTGTGGCTTTTCGTGTGTTTAAGGAGCTTTTGGAGAAGAAATATGGCAAGGAAGGCGCAAAATCAAGAATTTATGCCACAACCGACAAAGAAAAAGGTGCGCTGAAAAATTTGGCGGACAGCGAGGGCTATGAAACCTTTGTCGTGCCGGACGACGTTGGCGGCCGGTTTTCCGTGCTGACTGCCGTTGGCCTGCTTCCCATTGCTGTTTCCGGCGCGGACATCGACCAGCTTATGGCGGGCGCACAGGCGGCTGTGAAAGAATATGAAGGCTGCGACTTAAAGACGAACGACTGCTACATGTATGCGGCAATCAGAAATATTTTATACAACAAGGGCAAGCAGACGGAGCTTGTGGTGAACTATGAGCCAAGACTGCACTATTTTGGCGAGTGGTGGAAGCAGCTCTATGGCGAAAGCGAGGGAAAAGACGGCAAGGGAATTTTACCGGCTGCTGTTGACTTTTCTACCGACCTGCACTCCATGGGCCAGTATATTCAGGACGGGCGCAGGGTTCTGTTTGAAACTGTGCTGAATGTAGAAGAATCAAGCGACGACGTGACCATTGACGAAACAGAGGACAACATCGACGGATTAAACTTTTTGGCAGGAAAAACCATGAGCTTTGTGAACAACAAGGCATTTTTGGGAACGCTTCTGGCACACAACGACGGCGGCGTGCCGAATATGGTTGTGAATATCCCAGAAATTAACGAATATTATCTGGGGATGCTGATTTATTTCTTTGAAAAGGCATGCGGCATCAGCGGCTACATTCTCGGCGTAAACCCCTTTAACCAGCCCGGTGTGGAAGCCTATAAAAAGAACATGTTTGCCCTGCTGGGAAAACCTGGCTTTGAGCAGGAAAAAGAAGCACTTGAAAAAAGACTTGGCATGTGATATACTAATTTTGAATTGATTGATACACCTAACAGCAAAAAATACCGCAAGCATCAAACATTGCCCAGCGGTTCGGAGGATTGAAAAATGCAGTATCGCAGCACCCGTGACAGTAACACACAAGTAACATCTGCAATGGCAATTAAAACCGGCCTTGCGCCCGACGGCGGTCTTTTTCTGCCCGAAACGGTTCCACAGGTTTCGTTGTCTGAAATTGAGTCCCTTTGCGGCATGACCTATAACGAACGGGCGGTGGACATTTTAAGCCGGTTTTTGACGGATTTTACACAGGAGGAAATTACCACCTGCGTTAACCGCGCCTACAGCCGCGAAAAATTTGAAACGGAGGAAATCGCCCCTATTTTCAAGCTGAACCAAAACACATACTTTTTAGAACTGTGGCATGGCCCAACCTGCGCGTTTAAAGATATGGCGCTGCAAATTCTGCCCCACCTGCTGCTGAAGTCCATTCATAAAACAGGCGAAACCAAAGAGGTGGTCATTTTGGTGGCAACCTCGGGCGATACGGGCAAGGCGGCGTTAGAAGGATTTAAGGACGTAGCCGGCACAAGAATTATTGTGTTTTACCCAGCCGACGGCGTTTCTGACATTCAAAAACGGCAAATGGTAACCCAAGACGGCAACAATGTAGACGTTGCGGCGGTTTGCGGCAATTTTGACGATGCGCAAAACGGCGTGAAACAGATTTTCACTGACAAAGATTATAATGAAATGCTGGCGCAAAACGGCTTTATGCTGTCCAGCGCAAACTCCATAAACTGGGGCAGACTGGTTCCTCAGGTGGTGTACTATTTTTCAGCCTATGCAAATTTAGTGAAAAACAACGAAATTAAGCTGGGGGACAAAATTAATTTTGTAGTGCCCACCGGCAATTTTGGAAATATTTTGGCGGCCTATTATGCAAAAGAAATGGGCCTGCCGGTGAACAGGCTTATCTGCGCTTCTAACGAAAATAACGTGCTGACAGACTTTATCAAAACCGGCGTCTACGACAAAAACCGCGGCTTTAAAACCACAGTTTCCCCCTCGATGGACATTTTAATCTCCAGCAATTTAGAGCGTCTTTTGTCTTTAGCCACCAACGGTGACGACGGGCAGGTGAAAGCGTGGATGGAAAATTTAAAATCCACAGGAAAATATGAAGTGTCTGCCGGCGTGAAACAAAAAATTCTGGAAACGTTCTGGGGTGGATTCTGCGACGACGACGATACCTTAGACGAAATTAACCGCGTATTCCGCGAGACCAGCTATGTAATGGACACCCACACGGCTGTGGCCAAACGGGTGTTGAACCAATATGCGGCAGAAACAGGCGACGCCACAAAAACGGTGATCTGTTCCACCGCAAGTCCATTTAAGTTCTCAGACAGCGTGTTAACAGCCATAAAAGGCGCGCCGGAAACAGGGGACGCTTTTACGCAGTTAGCTGAGCTTGCCGAAACAGCCCAGGCGTCAATCCCAAAATCTTTGGCCGAGCTGAAAACAAAGCCGGTGATTTTCAGAACCACCTGTGAAAAAGACGAGATGGTCGACGTTGTCAGCCAAATGCTGAATTTGGCGTAGGAGGATTTTCATGGATTGGATACAGCTTCGCATTTCCACCACAACAGAGGGCATTGAGCCTGTTTGTGCCGTGTTGATGGACGCCGGCATTACGGGCATGGAGATAGAAGATGCGAAAGATTTTCATTGCTTTTTAGAAGCCAACCGCAGCACATGGGACTATGTGGACGAAGAACTGATGTCGGCTTTTGGCGGCGATACTTGCGTGAAATTTTACGTTACGGACAACGCCTGCGGCGCCGACATGCGCACACAGGTCACCGAGGGCTTAAAGCGCCTGGCCGCTATGGACGAAAAAGGCGAATATGGCGCTCTTTCTGTCACCTCTGCCAACATGAAGGAGGAGGATTGGGCGGAAAATTGGAAACAATATTTTAAGCCGATGAACGTAGGCGACAAAATTTTGATTCTGCCTGAGTGGGAACGCTTAACCGAGCCGACAGACCGCACGGTGTTCACTGTAAACCCGGGCATGAGCTTCGGCACAGGCTCCCATCACACCACCCAGCTATGCATTCAGGGCCTGGAGCAGCGCATAGCACCCGGAATGTCTGTTTTAGACTTGGGGTGCGGCAGCGGAATTTTATCTATCATTGCTTTGCTTTTGGGCGCAAAAGACGCCACAGCGGTGGACATTGACCCCAATGCGGTGGAAATTGCAGTGCAAAACGCAAAGCGTAACAGGATAGACTTAAATACATACCGCACGTTTTCCGGCGACATTGTCAGCGACAAAGCGCTTTTTCGTGCGGTAGCCGACAAAGAATATGACATTGTGTTGGCCAACATTGTGGCAGATGTGATTATCGGCATGGAGCCGGTTATTCCAAAACTTCTAAAGTCCGGCGGCGTGTTCATAACCTCAGGCATTATTCAAGAGCGCGAAGCCGATGTGACGGCTGCATACGAAAAAACAGGGCTAACCTTAACCGGCCGGCAGGAACAGGGCGGCTGGGTAGCACTGCAATATATTAAATGACATTTACTCCCAAGACAGCTTGTTTTGGGAGTAATTTTCAGTAAAACAGTCAATAAACACGCAATTGAACCAGACGAGCTTTTTACGACAGCGAAAGCCGCCTCCTACATTGACTTATGCAAGGGCTGGCAGGAGGAATTTAATTAAGGAGCTGTGTATATTTTTGGAACGTAAAAGCGGAGTTTTAATGCACATTTCGTCGCTTCCCGGTGAATATTCCATCGGAAGCTTCGGAACAGAAGCGAAACAATTTATAAACTTTTTAAAAAGCTGCGGCTTTACCTATTGGCAGGTTTTGCCGTTTTGTATGATTGACGAGTGTAACTCGCCTTATAAATCCTATTCTGCCTTTGGCGGAAACCCCTATTTTGTTGATTTGAATACGCTGTATCATCAGGGCCTTTTAACCGACGGGGAGATGAGCTCCCAGCGGCAGCAAACGCCGTTTAGCTGTGAATATGTTCGGCTTTACCACAACCGCGTTTCTGTTTTGACGGTGGCTTCGCAGCGGGCGGAAAATGTTCAGGAGATTGAAACGTTCATTGAAAATGATTCGCACTTAAAAGCCTTCTGTGAGTTTATGACGTTAAAGCAGGCCAACCACCAGGCGCCCTGGTATGAATGGACCAATTTTGAAATGGACAAAGATACACTGTTTGCCTGGAAGTTTATTCAGTTCCACTTTTTCACCCAGTGGGCCGAAATTAAGCAATACGCCAACAGCCGCGGCGTGAAATTGATTGGCGACATGCCCATTTATGTGTCGCTGGACAGCGCGGATGTTTGGAGCAATAAAGAATTGTTTTTGCTGGACGAAAATAACCGTCCTACAAGCGTTGCCGGCGTTCCGCCGGACTATTTTGCGCAGGACGGCCAGCTTTGGGGTAACCCTATTTATAACTGGGACAAAATGCGCGAAACAAACTTTTCATGGTGGCGGGAGCGCATGATGCACATGTTTTCCTTGTTTGACAGCGTAAGAATTGATCATTTTCGGGGAATTGAATCTTACTGGGCGGTTCCGGGAAGCGCGAAAACAGCCCGCGAAGGCAAGTGGGAAAAAGGCCCGGGCATGGAGCTGGTGGAAGCAATTCGCCAAATTCAGGGGGAAAGAAGCGTAATCGCAGAGGATTTGGGCGACATTACCCAGGAGGTTATCGATCTAGTGAACAACAGCGGTTTCCCCGGCATGCGGGTGTTCCAGTTCGCCTTTATGGGTGGCGGCGACACACCACATTTGCCTCACAATTATCCAAAAAACTGCGTGGCTTACACCGGCACTCACGACAACAATACTCTTTTGGGCTACCTTTGGGAGCTTGATCCCCAAACGCGACGGCATATGCTAAGATATTGCGGCTATACCGACGAAAACTGGGAGAAAGGCTACGACGCAATTTTGCGAACCATGTTTGCAAGCCACGCCGGGCTTGTTGTTCTGCCCATTCAGGATTTACTGGGCTACGGCTCGGACACGCGCTTAAACATTCCCGGAAAGGCGGACGGGAACTGGCAATACCGCGTGACGGAGGAACAACTAAACGCTATTGACAAAGAAAAATTTAAACAGTTGAACGAACTTTATAAACGCACATAAAAGGAGACAAAATTATGAGGACAATTCAAAACATTGCTTATGCCGACACAAACAACGAACGACAGCTGCTGGATTTGTATCTGCCTGAGACAGAAAACTTTAAGACGTTTGTCTATTTCCACGGCGGCGGTTTAGAATCAGGCTCAAAAGGGGAGTGCATTGATGAATTTGCCGGGTTAATTGACAAAAATATTGCGGTTGCGCGGGTAAACTACAGGCTCTATCCCTTTGCGCAGTTTCCCGACTTTATCCGCGACTGCGCGGCAAGCCTTGCATGGGTAAAAGACCACATCAAAGAATATGGCGGCAGTGACACAATATTTGCCGGTGGTTCCTCCGCCGGCGGATACATTGCCATGATGTTGTATTTCGACAAAAAATATTTGGCGCCCTTTCAACTTTCGCCCAACGATTTTGCAGGCTTTGTGTTCGACGCGGGCCAGCCAACAACCCACTTTAACGTTTTAAGGGAGCGTGGAGAAGACCCACGGCGGGTTATCATAGACGATTGTGCCCCCATCTTCCATATTAATGACTACAGCGGCGAGCCGCCTGTGCTGGTAATTGTTTCGGACGACGATATGCAAAACCGGTATGAGCAGACGCAGCTTTTGCTTTCCACCATGAACCATTTCGGTTACCCAAAAGAAAACATCGCATTTCAGCTGATGGAGAACAGCGAGCACTGTTCCTACTGCTCCCAGCCCATTTTTGCGCAAATGATTTACGACTTCATAGAAAAGAGGAACGCACGTTGAAAAATTCGTTTTTTTACATATTGCTTACAGCAGTTTTGTTTACCACTTTAGAGCCAGTCAGCAAGCTCATCGCAGCAGACGTTTCTCCCCTGGCCATGACGTTTATCCGGTTTTTTATCGGCGGCGCAATGCTGCTGCCCTTTGCTGTTACAAAACTGCGCAAGAACAACATGAAGCTTTCTGCAAAGGATTTTATCACACTGGCTCTTTTGGGGGTTTTATGCATCTGTATCAGCATGCTGATGCTGCAGGTGGCTGTTTTAAAGGCGGACTCTCCGGCTTTAATCGCCATCATTTTTTGCTCTAACTCTGTGTTCACCATTTTATTGGCAACGGTGTTTTTAAAAGAAAAGATGACGGTAAAAAAGGCTTTGGCAATGGTTTTGTGCATTGCCGGTGTGCTTGTTTTAGCAGACTTTTCTTCCGGCACAAACGTGGTTTCAATATTGCTTGCCGTGGGCGCGGCGCTAACCTTCAGCCTGTATACGGTTTTGAGCAAAAAATATTCTGCTAAGTTAAGCGGCGTTATCCAAACCGGATTTTCGTTCTTTTTTGGCAGCCTGGTGCTACTGGTCATTTTGCTGTTCACTGGTGAAAGCATTTTTTCCGGCCTCACCACAGGCAAAACCATTGGAATTATGCTCTATTTAGGAATTGCCGTTACAGGACTGGGCTA
Source organism: Congzhengia minquanensis (assembly GCF_014384785.1). NCBI lineage: Bacteria > Bacillati > Bacillota > Clostridia > Eubacteriales > Oscillospiraceae > Congzhengia > Congzhengia minquanensis. Next base: position 268,584 of record NZ_JACRSU010000001.1, on the reverse strand, counting down.
CTGGGCATTTTTTAGGGCCATGGAAAAGTCTTCCGCCACGGCGGCTTCCACAGCGTTTTTTATAAAACCCATTTTAACGCCCTTTGCGGCGTTTTTCATCAATGGAATTGCTCCGGCGCCAAAGGTGTTTGCCGCTTTAATTTTAGTGGTGGCCGGCTCTGTGCTTGCCTCCATGCCTACAAAACAAATGGAGCCTTCCGAACAGCATACGCAAACTATAAATTAAAGGACTGCATTTATGAACGTATATGATTTCGACAACACCATTTACGACGGGGAAAGCGTTTTCGATTTTTACCTCTACAGCGTGCGCAGACAGCCAAAGCTCATTCGCTACTTGTTTGTGGTGGTTAAAGCGTTTTTAAAGTATAAGTTTTGCCGCATTACCACGGAGGAGTTTGAAAAGATTGCAGAGAAGCACGCCCAAAACTATTTATCTCAGCTGAAAGACATTGATTTTTTAATAAAAGATTTTTGGGATAAAAATCAGCACAAGATAAAACATTTTTATCTTTGCTCCAGACGGGAAGACGACGTTATCATATCCGCGTCTATTGGTTTTTTGCTGGAGGAGCTATTTTCCCGCATTGGCGTAAAAAACTATTTGGCCACAGAGGTGGACAAATATACAGGAGAGGTTCAAAAAATTTGTTACCGGAAAAACAAGGTGCAGCTTTTTTACAGTCGGTTTCCCGGTGCGGAAATAGAAAATTTTTATACCGACTCGAAAAATGACGCCGCAATGATGCAAATAGCAAACCGAACATATATGGTAAAGGGCGAAGATTTAGAACTGATTGACGGAACCAGCTGCGAAGAATTCGCGCTGAACCACATTGGATAGCGGGGGAGAGAAATGTTTTATGTTTACCTGCTCGCCTGCCGCGACAACACCCTATACTGCGGCTATACCAACAATTTAGAAAAGAGACTCTCAGCCCACAACAGCGGCCGGGGTGCAAAATATACGAAAAGCCGGCTTCCCGTACGTCTGGTTTACAGCGAGGCCTATGAAGACAAGTCAGACGCATTAAAGCGCGAATGCGCCGTGAAAAAGTTGAAAAAGAGCCAAAAGCTAAAACTGATTGAACAACAAAACAGCGGCCGGTTATAACCGCTGCCAAAAGTGTGGTTTTAACCGCGGTCGTTTGCTTCATCGCTTGTTCGAATTGCGGTCTGCGACCGCTCCCGGGTGATGGCTTGAAATTCGGCCAGGGTGTTCGAGCGAAATATGCCTGCCCGGGGAACGCGAAAGCGGTTTTCCCGTTTGCATGTTCCCCATCCAAAGGAGCGGAAAGCGATGTCGTAATAGCGGGAGGCCTGCTCGCCTAAATCTTTCGACCAGAAACCGCCTGGTGCTGCCAGCGCACGCACGGGTTTTTTAGTGACGGTTTCAATGACAGCTTTTGAATGGGAAAACTGATATTCCGTTTCATCATGGGTCAGGTTTTTTAAATTCTGATGGGAAACCGTGTGACTCTGGATGCTTACCAAACCACTGTCAGACATTTCTTTCAGCTGGGCGCCAGTCATGCGTCCGGGCTTCCCAATCTCGTCTGAAACCACAAAAATAGTTGCTTTTAGGCCATATTTTTTTAAAAGTGGAAAAGCAGTGGTGTAGTTGTCGATGTATCCGTCGTCAAAGGTGATGACAACGGGGCGGTGGGTTTTTCCTGCCTCCGGTAGTTCCTCCGCAAAAATGCCGGTATATTTCATGCGCTTTAAGTAGGCGAGCTGCTGTTCAAAATCTTTCACCTTAACGCTTAATGCCTCGTCTTTTCCCACAGGAACGTCGCTGATGCTGTGGTACATAAAAACGGGAACCGAGGGTTCCGCCAAAACGTCGCAGGCAGGAGAGGCGTCAAGCGTCAGCACAACAACGGCAAACAAAAGCACAACGGCCAGTTTTAAATGTTTCACAGCGAAATTGCCTCCTATATAAAAGAATGTCACTATTTTATCATTTTCGACAGAAAAAAACAACCCCTTAGGCGTGTTTGCCACAGGATTGTAACAAAAAAGGAATGCCAAGCAGACATTCCCAAAAAGCTCTTATAACAGAGCGCAAATTTTCACTTTGTTGAGCAAATCTGTAAGCCGGGTTCTGTATTTGATGATTATCTGTCTAGGCCGCACATTACTGCACGGCTCAAGCCACCGCCAAACACAGGCATGCCGGGCCGGCTAAGCCTGCGTAAGCCAATACGGTGTTGCTTCGGATGGGGTTTACATGGCCGCAGCGTCGCCGCAGCGCCGGTGAGCTCTTACCTCGCCTTTCCACCTTTACCTGCACAGGCACATATTGTACAATTCAATCTTTACAGAAAGCTATGCAGGAAGTCTATTTCTGTTGCACTGTCCTTAGAGTCGCCTCCACCGGGAGTTACCCGGCACCCTTGCCCTGCGAAGCCCGGACTTTCCTCGTGAGAAACAATTCTCCCGCAACCATCTGACTTACTCAACTTTTTTATTATATCATTGAAACAAATGTTTGTCAATAAAACGGTAAAATTAAAAAAATACTTGACAATTTATGTGTTTGATAGTATAATATATTTCTGTTAGCGAGTGTGCTGGAATCGGCAGACAGGCACGTTTGAGGGGCGTGTGTCGTAGACGTACGGGTTCAAGTCCCGTCACTCGCACCAACATTTTAATAACATGATAGGGTGGGTAGCAGATGCAAAAAATAGTTTATATCAGCAACAGTCGGGATTATACCGAACAAAACGATATCAATGACAATAAATATCTCGTGCGCATAAATAAATTATTAGAAGAAGGCTGGACAATTTCGCAGTTGAATCCATATACTGTTGATGTAGATCCTAAGCTTGAAAATTATCTGCATAAAGAAACCCTTGTATCATTTGTTATTCTTGAAAAGAACGAAGAAAAGAGCCAATAACACTGTTTTTCGGCCGTCAAGAACCTTTGCTTTTACTGCATTTGTGACTAAGTTCTGTAAGAACACTCACACCAAAAGCCGCAGCAATCACGCTGCGGTTTCATTTTGGGGAATTAGCTCAGCTGGGAGAGCGCGTGGTTCGCAATCACGAGGTCAGGGGTTCGATCCCCCTATTCTCCACCACATCGCGGCAAGCATTTTAGCTTGCCGCTTTTTCTTTTGCAAAACACGTTTGCGTGTTACATCTATTTTGTATTTATTGTAATTTTGTGTCTCATAGCGTCCTCCAGCGTTTGATACAGCATTTCCACATTAATGGGTTTTGCAATATTCGCATTCATTCCTGCCTCCAGTGCCAGCGCCACATCCTCGCGGAACGTGTTGGCGGTCATAGCAATAATAGGGATGGTGCGGGCGTTGGGGCAGCCGGAGCTTCGGACTACCTTTGTGGCCTGATAGCCGTCCAGTTGCAGTTTCGTCCTTTTAAAGAGCAGAACCAGTCAACCGTTTCCCTATCGTTACGTACGCACACAACCTCAGCTCCGGACTTTTGTAAAATCTCCGCCTCAATTTCGCTGTAGTCGTAAGCGGTTATGATAATGATTGGAGTATCGGGGCCAATGGTTGCACGAATTCCAAACTTCTTCAAAAGAAAAGAAGCATATGCGCAGTCGTCAGGGGCGTCGTCGCTTATCAGCACACGAAGTGAGTCCATTGCAGGATATAGAACTGCTTCGCATTGTGTGGTTTTTTCAAACGGCACCTCTACAACAAAGGTGGTTCTCCTTCACCGGGGCTGCTTTTTACGGATACGGTGCCATTAAAAAGACCGACAAGGTTTTTGGTAAGGGGCATTTTAAAACCGGTCCCGCCAATCGTGTTCTCCTGTTCAAAGGGTTCATAGAGCTTTTGCAAAAACTCTTCGCTCATGCCCCTGCCCGTGTCTGACACCGTAAACCGCAGTTTCACCTCGTCACTGCCGGGAAGACTTTTCACATCGAAAGGCACTCTGCCATTTTCCAGCGTAAATTTTACAGCGTTTGACAAAAGATTAATTAAAATCTGGTTTATACGTATTGCGTCGCCCAGCAGCTTCTCCAGTAAAATTGTGTACAGACGCCTTAAATTCCAGTCCACGTGCAGCCGCCTGGGAATAAATGATGGTTGTAACCAACTCCATAACCTGCTGAATGTAAAACGGCTCATGGTTAATGGTCAGCTTGCCGTCTTCAATTTTTGACATATCTAAAATATCGTTAATGAGGGAGAGCAGGTGTTTGGAAGAAAAGCTGATCTTTTCCAGACAGTCCTTTGTGCGTGCATTGTCACCAATCTGTGCGGCGGCAATTGTGGTCATACCAATGATGGCGTTCATGGGAGTGCGGTTTCCGTGAGACATGCAGGAAAGAAAATCCCGTTTCGCGGTGTTGGTCTGCTGGGCGCTTTTTAAAGCGTCCTGAAGCTTCGCCAAAAAGGGACGTGTTCGCCCTGTTTCACCTTGTCAAGTTGGGGAATGATATGCTCTTTGTTGGCCTCTAAAGGCTCCATGTGATGGTAGTCTTTAATGAGATCTTTAGCTACAAAACCCGAAATATTATCATATAATGGACTGTGTCTTTTCTATTTGAACAAAATCATCTACGTTAATCATGACCGAGTAGGCAATAGGAAAACCATCAAATTCATTTTATGTGATAACGCCGTTACGCTGCACCCACACATGTCCGCCGCCCTTAACTGGCATTTGGGTGATAAGGCTGTATTTCGTTTCACCTGCATGAATTGATTCTTTTATAACGTTTTGAATTTTTTTAGCTCCTCTTCGTATTGGGTGATACGGATAATAAAGGTACGGGCGGTTGTGGAACAGCGCCGCCATTCCCACCGTTTCTATTTTTTAGCCTACCAAACAAGCATACCATAAAAAACGATAAAATGCAACAACCTGCGAAAATTTCGTTTTGAAGCAGGGTGAAACTGCTTTCTTTTTCTATAGTGGTATGATATAATAATGAAAAATATGATAAGGGGTATAGGGGGAAACAGATTTTGGATTCCAACCGAATGGAGCTTCATCAGCTAATTTATGAACTTTTCAAACGGCAAATTATGTTTGGCGTTCACCACTTTGAGGATACGCTCCCAACAATGAAAGAGGCCAGCGAATATTTTTTTGTGTCAGTTGACACTGTCCGCAAGGCCTACCTTAAGCTGAAGCAGGAGGGATATATCACCCTTAGTACGGGCGTTGGCGCTGTGGTCAGTGTGCGGTATGGAAACAGGGCAATTCGGCGCAATATTCAAAATTTTTTTGCCCGCCGTAGGACTGCACTGTTCGATTTGGCCCATTCAACATTTCCGCTGCTGAGCAATGCGCAATGGGTTTCACTAAGGTATGCCGGCCCGGAGATTTTAGATGAAGTAGAAGCCTTTTGCACAGCAAAAAATACGCCTTCACCCTACAGGCGCGTGCAGCAGTTTTTATTAATTTACAATTCCCTGGGAAACGATTTGCTTATCAGGCTCATCTGGCAAATGCTTTTGTTTTTGCAGGCGCCTTTTTTAAGCTATTCGCAAAACAGGAACTATTTTAACGGCGCAGGGCCGCTCCGCGATATGGTGCAGCTGTGCCGGAAAAAAGACTGGAAAGCGCTTTGGAACGCAATTGAACTGTTTCAGCGCCAGTTTATATCGGCACTGCGCTTGTTTTATAATGAACGCATTCCGAAAGGCGGTGGGGAACAGGTAGAATTTGATTGGAGTATCTACAAAGAATCTTCGCAGATATGCTATTCTTTAGGACTGAAGCTGCTGCACGAAATTCGCGAGGACAGCATTTTAGAAGGAACTTACTTGTCTGCTCCCACAAATATCGCCGAGGACAACGGCGTTTCCCTTAACACAGTGCGGAGGACCATTTCTATTTTAAACAAACTGGGTGCAACACAAACAATAAACGGCGTAGGCACAAAGGTGCTGTCGCCTCTGGAAAGTGTGAAAAATAGAAACGTTACTCACCCAGTTATTCAAAACCGCCTTTTGACTTTTGCTCAGTGTGTTCAGATTTTGACTTTATCTTGCCGCGCTTGCGCGCAAATGACAGCGGTTTCCCTAACAAAATTCGGAATAAATGCTTGGGTAAATCAGCTAAAAAAAGTGAAACGCAGCGGACAGTATGAAATTATGGTTCATGCCTGTATGGAATTTATTTCTAAATTTTCTCCTTACCAGGCGCTGCAGAAAAGCTATGCCCAGTTGTTGGAACAGTTGTTTTGGGGATATCCCCTGCGGGATATGCACGGAACAAGGGAGTCCATTAACGCCTTTTATCTTCCGTATCTCAATGGTCTGATAAACTGTCTTGAACAGAATGAACTTTTGGACTTTTCACTCATCCTGGAGCAGCTGATGCGAAAAGAGTTAGAATTTACCGTAAATTATCTGAAAGACCTGGGAATCCCAAACGTTTCCGCTATCCTTGTTTTTGATGATGAAGATATTACCAAATAAAATAAATAAAAAACGCTTGACAAATATAATTGCATGTGCTATAATAAATTTGTATTCACGATAATTGCTTTATCTCACATGTAGTGCTGATCGAGTTGTTTGATTTGTACTGTATGTGTTTTTTTTGTTTTTATATGGGTACAAAATTAATATTTAGGAGGTACCCTTATAATGAATAAAGGTATTGTAAAATGGTTTAATGCAGAAAAAGGTTTTGGTTTTATCACAGACGATAACGGCGGCGAAGATGTATTCGTACATTTCTCAGCAATCGTTTCCGACGGTTTTAAAACATTAACAGAAGGCCAGAGCGTCACATTTGACACCGAGGCTGACCCGAAAAACAGCAGCAAATTAAGAGCTGTTAACGTTTGCGCAGCATAACCTAAAAAGCATAGCCGCGGGAATTTTCCTGCGGCTTATTTTTATGCTTGGAGTAAATTTGTTTTTAGCTGGGGATTTTTATAGGAGAAGGGAGTGATTGACGATATGTTCAAACACGAAAAACTTATGTTTCATCCTGTAGGCGTGGAACAGCCGCAATTTGCAGCACTGCTTCAAGAACAGCTTGGCGGCACAAACCATTAGTTTGTTAAACGGCCACGACGTAGATGCATCGAAGGTGCCGGCGGGTGAAGTGCAAACCCATGTATTTTTAAGGCCTAACCCCGGGCTTCTCAATGCCTCCGGCTATTCCTGGACCAGTGACTATGTTACGGTAACTGGTGATTTGTGCGCCGATTTACCGCCTGACATTGCGTCGGAACAGCGTGTAAAATTGGTTTATGAATTTCTGTACCGCCAAATTGACGACAAAAAAGTAAAAGAAACCATAGATTTTTTGCTGAACCGGGAAGAAGCGCACAACGACATGTTCAGAGAGGCGTTTAAGTGCGTGCAGGACACTGGTTCTAACCAGAATTTCGGCTCAACTCAGGCGGCTAAATGTATTTCAGCATTTCGAGCCACTCACCCGACTCCAGTTTTCAGGATACACAGGTTACATCGCCCTCGTTTCGTTAATGAATTTTTCGCATAAGCCGGCTGCAAAATAGCAGCCGGCTTTTATTATTGTAAAAAGAAAAAAGATGTGCTATAATGGACCCAACAAGCATCACAAGGGAGAGATATAAAGTGAGAGCATGCATCATTCAACCACCATATTCTAAAGATTCGTCAAATTCTGATGAATATTTTGATTATAAAATACAACAGCTTGACAAATGTGATGAAACAGTAGACATAATTGTTTTGCCGGAATATAGCGATGTTCCGTGTGCAACTGCCACGAGGGAGGAAACGATTTTTTTCCACAATAAATACATTAATATTCTCCTAAATAAGTGTATTGAAACCGCAAAGAGATGTAATGCACTTGTTTTTGTCAATGCACTTTACGAAGAAAACAATAATTTTAGAAATACAACGTATGTCTATAATCGAAAGGGTGCGCTTATAGGAAAATATTTTAAAAAGCATTTGCCACCGCTTGAACTTAATACATTAGAGTTAGATTCTGATTACACCTTTGAATTTTCAGAACCTTATGTTATTGAAGTTGACGGGTTAAGATATGGATTTTTAACTTGTTACGATTTTTATTTTTATGAATCTTTTGCAAATATTGCAAGAAAAAATGTGGACATTATTATAGGTTGTTCACTTCAAAGAAGTGATAGCCATGCTGCCATTGAAATAATATGCAGATTTTTAGCATACAACACAAATGCGTATGTAATTCGTTCATCAGTGAGCTTTAATGAAAATTCCGATATATGTGGCGCAAGTATGGTAGTATCACCTTATGGGGAAGTACTTAAAAATATGGAAGGTAAATTTGGCATGGAAATTGTTGAGTTTGACCCTGAAGATAAACACTATAAACCCGCAGGCTTTGGTAATCCTGATGCTCCTCATTATGAATACTTAGAGTTTGGACGCAAACCGTGGCAATACAGACCGGCAGGAAGTGCAATAATAAAAAACGAGTATATGCTTAAATATCCCAGAGTGTGTGCACATAGAGGCTTTAGTACAATTGCTCCTGAAAACAGTATGCCTGCATTTGGTGCAGCAATAGCAATGGGTGCTGAAGAAATTGAATTTGATTTGTGGCCGACGCTTGATGGTGAAATTGTATCCTGTCATGATAGAAATCTTGAAAGAGTAAGCACAGGCACTGGGCTTATAACGGAGCATACATTAAGCGAACTGGAAAAATTGGATTTCGGAATTAAGTTCGGCGAAAAATTTAAAGGCTTGCATATTATAAAATTTGAAGAAATTTTGAAAAAGTTTTCTTGCCATGTCATTATGAATATTCATATTAAGCCTTTATCATATTCAGAACCATATCCTGAAAATACGATGAAAAAAATTATTGAGCTTATTAAAAGGTATGACTGTGAAAAGTATGTATATCTTATGCTTGAAACTGATATGCAAATTGAACAATTCAAAGAATATGCACCTGAAATTTCGGTATGTGTAGGTCATTTAGAAGACAGACCATGGGAAATTGTAGATAGGGCAATTAAATTTGGTTGCGAAAAGGTACAGCTTTATAAACCATATTTCAATCAGGATATGATAGATAAGGCACATGCAAATGGAATTAGATGTAATGTGTTCTGGTCAGATGAACCAAAAGAAACCAAAGAATTTTTGGATATGGGTATAGATACCATACTTACAAACGACTATAATAGAATATCACAAGTGGTTAAAGGCTAATTATAGTGGCATCTATATTGTGAACTAATTATATAATAAAAAGAAAATACCGGGAGCGGCTCTATGAAAAACTACGACAATTTAAACGCATATTCTAAAGACGATTTAATCCGTCTCATTGAAATTTATTCTAAAAACTGGCTGGCAATGGACGGTGTATGGTTTCAGTCTGTGGAGCAAAAGCTTGGCATGGACGAAGCCATGTTTCACGACGGGGAGGCCTGGCGGCGGTTCACTGTGATTGAAGCCAAACGGATTAAAGAATTTTTAAAGCTTATGGAAAACCCCGGGCTTGAGGGATTAAAGAAGGCTCTGGGGCTTCGGTTTTATGCAAACATCAATGAAGACAAAATTGAAATTTGCGGCAACACCTTAACCTATTCCACGGTTCACTGCCGGGTGCAAACAGCCCGGGAGCGGAAAAATATGCCGTTTCACCCCTGCAAGGAAGTAGGCATTATTGAATATTCAGAATTTGCTAAGGTAATTGACAGCAGAATTTCCTGCGAATGCGTCAGCTGTTACCCGGAGGTAACGGACGAAACCTGCTGCTGTAAATGGAAATTTATTTTAAACGAACAATAAAAAGGAGGAAAACACATGTTTAGCGAACTTAGTACGTTAAAAGACATAAAATCCAGATCGATTTGCCCTGAAAACTTTACCGGTGAAAAAGGCGGCGGCGGTAGGGCAGAAACCGGCACAGGAGCCGGCTGTGCCCGGGAGCTTGGCATAGGCTGGAAGGTGTCGCCATCGATTCAAATTGCGCCCGGTGAAACCTTTGTTCTGGCCGAGATTTTTGGTGAGGGAAAGATTAAACACATTTGGATTGTGGACGACTGCAATTTAAACCGCCAGCTGATTTTAAGAATGTATTGGGACGGCAGCACCACGCCGTCGGTGGAAACGCCCCTGTGCGACTTTTTTGCCAGCGCGGACTATCAAACCTTTGCCCAGCTCACCTCTGCGGCGGTTTGTGTCAATCCCAAACGGGCCTTTAACTGCTACTGGGAAATGCCTTTTCACAATGCATGTAAAATTACTCTGGAAAATATCCACACAGAACCTATTACGGTTTATTACCAGATTGACTACACCGAGGAGGCCGTTGCGGAAAACAGCGCCTATTTCCACGCCCAGTTCAGACGGGTGAACCCCCTGCCATATAAGGAGGTTTACACCATTTTAGATAACGTAAAAGGCCGCGGTCACTATGTGGGAACCTATTTGTTCTGGGGCGTGAACAATAGCGGCTGGTGGGGCGAAGGCGAAATTAAGTTCTATTTAGACGGCGACAGAGAATTCCCTACTATTTGCGGCACCGGTACGGAGGACTATTTCTGCGGCTCCTATAACTTCGACATTGGCGGGAAATATCAGGAATTTTGTACGCCTTATGCAGGCCTTGCCAAAGTTCTTAGGCCAGATGGACTGTATTACTCTCAAACGCGGTTTTCTATGTACCGCTGGCACCTTTTAGACCCCATTTATTTTGAGCAGGACATTAAAGTTACTATTCAGGCCTTGGGGTGGAGAAGCGGCGGGCGCTATCTGCCCCTGCAGGACGATATATCGTCGGTTGCGTTCTGGTATCAAAAGGATATCTGCAAAACGTTTCCCGAATTTCCTGACAGAAATGCGCTGGAAATTGTTTGAGTGTTCTAAGGTGCGCGGAAAACATTTTTCTGCGCACCTGTCTTTCTATATATTTATTCGTCAAAGCGCAAAATTTGTGCTTTACAAACTTGACGCAATGTGCTATAATAATAGTCAATAAGCGGGTGTAGTTTAGTGGTAAAACATCAGCTTCCCAAGCTGAGGTTATGGGTTCGATTCCCACCATCCGCTCCAGTTCATTGTTTGCCCGACAGCAGGTCGGGCATTTTTCATGTTTTTAAAGGAGAAAGCTTTATGGATTCTTTTTTACTTGTCGGCCAGTCTAACATGGCCGGACGTGGTTTTACAAACGAAGTTCCGGAATTTGAAAATAAACATTTGTTTGTGCTGCGAAATGGAAGATGGCAGCAGATGTACCGTCCGGTGGTATGCGACCGTTACTTTTCCGGCGTGTGCTTGGCAGAAAGCTTTGCAGACAGCTACAGCTGCGAACATAATGTTGACGTGGGTTTGATTCCCTGTGCAGACGGCGGAACGTCTTTGAACGAGTGGGAGCGAGGCGGTCTGCTTTATGACCATGCTGTTATGCAAGCGAGTCTGGCTCAGAGAACATCCATAATTAGAGGTATTTTATGGCACCAGGGAGAAGCGGAATGTTCCTCAGAAAATGCTGCTCGCTATGAAGAAAAGTTTCTAAAAATTTTGAACGGTTTTCGTGAAGATTTAAACCTTCCCGATGTACCAGTGTTAATTGGCGGATTGGGAGATTTTCTTCCCTTGTGCGCCGAAAATTTTATTCCTTGGGCACCTGTAGTAAATTGTGCACTTGAACATATTTGCCAAACGCAGCATCAAACGGCGTTTGTTTCCGCTAAAGGGCTGGGTGCAAATCCTGATAATCTACACTTTAACGCAAAAGCTTTGATTGAATTTGGCAAAAGATATTATGCGGCTTATCAAACATTGGCGCCACAAGCAAAAACAGCAGAAAGCCAGCATTTAGAAGATGGAAAAATTAAAAGCGAAATGGAGCTTTTGTAATAATGGGGGGAACTGCGATGGATGATACGTTGTGCGAAAACTGCATGAACTTTACATATGACGAAGATTCGGAAGATTATGCCTGCTGCAGGGATTTAGACGAAGACGAAATGCTGGTGCTTCTAAGCAGCAGGTATCAAAAATGTCCATATTTCCGTTTTGGCGACGACTATACTATTGTGAAAAAACAGAATTGAGGGGTAACATGGTTAAAGATAAAACATTTTATAAACTTTTTTTAACGCTTACGCTGACCATTGCATTAAGAAACGTTATCACGTTTACCGTGAATCTGGCGGACAGCGTGATGCTGGGGGCATATTCTGAAAACGCTCTGTCGGGCGTGGCGCTGGTAAACCAGGTGCAGTTTATGCTGCAGCTCATGGTAACCGGCGTGTGCGAGGGTGTGCAGATTTTCATCTCCCGGGCATGGGGTGCAAAGGACAACACTACCATTAAAAAAATGATAAACATATCCATAAAATGCACTGCTGTTATTGCAGTGCTGGTGGCGGTGCTTGCTGCCGTCTTTCCCCACGGCCTTTTGAGCCTTCTGTCCAACGAGGGCGACATTGTGGCAGAGGGAGCAGGCTATTTAAAAATCATTTTGTTTTCCTATCTGTTTTTTGCAGTTTCCACCTCGCTGATAACAGCGTTAAACGGCGTAGAAACCGTTCGCATTGGGTTTGTCACTTCGATTATGACGTTGTGCATTAACGTAGCATTAAACTATTGCCTCATCTTTGGTCACTTTGGCTTTCCCGAACTGGGGGCCCGCGGCGCAGCTGTGGCAACTCTTTGCTCCAGAATTGTGGAATGTGCTGTTATATTGATTTATGTGCGGTTTGTTGACAAAAAAATCTGTATCCGGGCTAGGGACTTTGGAAAAATTGACAAAACACTGTTTGCCGACTATTTTAAAAAGGGCCTGCCCGTGTTTCTGTCCAGCTTTACCTGGGGGCTTGCAATGTCCATTCAGCTGGGCATTTTGGGTCACATGGGAAAATCGGTGGTAACGGCAAACAGCATTGCAAACACGTTGTTTCAAATTATCTCCGTCATCACTTACGCTTCTGCCAGCGCGTGCACGGTTATCATCTCTAAGACAATTGGTGAAGGCAGGCACGAGCTTGTTAAGCCCTATGCCAAAACGTTTCAGGTGTTGTTTTTAATCATTGGTGCGGCAACCGGGGCGGCCATTTTTGCTTTGAGAGGCACAATCATTAACTTCTATAACGTGTCGGAGGAAGCAAAAAACTTGGCGGTTACATTTTTAACCATCTTGTCTGTCACGGTGGTGGGAACGTCTTACCAAATGCCCTGCCTTACTGGGCTGGTGCGGGCCGGGGGCGACACGTCGTTCGTGTTTAAAAACGACATGATTTTCATGTGGTGCATTGTGCTTCCCATGTCGTTAATCGCTGCGTTTTATTTAAAACTTTCGCCGGCGGTGGTGTTCATCTGCTTAAAAAGCGACCAAATTACAAAATGCTTTGTGGCGGTGGTGAAGGTGAACCGGTTTAAATGGATAAAGACGCTGAACCACGAAGCACAGCAAAAGCAGCTATCGAAAGCTTTCTAAAGAAAAGCTCCAAGCTTTTCGTTTTCGGAACGGCGACTGAAATGTTTTTGTTAACAGACCTTTTTCTTCCAAGTGAATATAACAGTTAACATCGCATGCCCTGCCGCAGATAGAGCATTGGTAGGCGTGTTGTGCCGGCGGATAAAAGTAAATTTTATCGAGAATTTTTTTGGCTGTTTCCGGTGTCACCTTTGCTTCGCCTGCAATAATTTCAAGTCTGTTTTCAAAGTCTGCAAATGCGTCCGGCGGCATAAACGGATTTTTTGTGCCGTTTGCTCCGTTATAATACACAGCGCATTGCCATTTGTTAACATTTCCGTTTTTATCTATCGCCTTGCCGGGGCATGCGTGAATGCATGCGCCACAATTGTCGCACAAATGTGGCTTTTTTATTTTGCTTGCAGGAATTTCCACATTTGTTAATACGAAACAATAACGCACAAACGGACCAAATTCATCAGTCAGCAGGGCATTGTGCAGCCCTTTTTCTCCTAATCCGCATCTTACTGCTGCGTCTAAAAAGTTCATCTGAATTTCCTGCGGTCTGCTGCGGTATATTGCGTCATAAGCCACCTCGGGATTGGTGCTGTTTTCTTCTGCCATAATTTGCTGGTGCCGCCGCTGTGGGATAGCAGTGAAGCCTTTTTCTTCTATGTATGCGGCAATTTTAAGCTGCGCCATGGGCATAATTGTTTCCTCTATGTTTTCAACACCCATTGTTGTGTATTGATAGTAGGTTGTACCTTCCTCAATTCCGCGGAATGTCCCTCGCAGGACACGGAAGCCCAGCCCAATGACGGTTTTTGTTTCCGGCATTATTTTAAAAATAGCGTTTTCGCTATCAAACCTTTCAGCCGGTGCAAACCCAACTAAATCTGCTCCATTTTGTTTTGCTAAAGCAATAATTTCATTTTTCATTTTACAGTTCTCCAATCAAGTGCCTGTAGCAGGCAATATCACATTTTCTACCGCACAGGCAAGGGGAATATCCCCAATTTGTTTTGGGCAGAAAGTCCATTTTTTTATAAATTTCTCTGGCGGAATTTGCATCAAACCGTTTTTCGCCGTTTATAATTTGCTCACGTTCCGGGTCGCCTTTTAAAAATTCCTCTGTCATAAACGGATTGGATTTGTGAGCGCCTTTGTAATATACACTGCATTGCCAGGTATCAAGCCCCTGCCAGCTCACGGCGCCTCCCGGACATGCTTTGATACACGCACCGCACTTGTCGCAATTTGGCTGCTTGAGCGGAGCGTCACAGGCTAAAGGCGCATCGGTAATAATAAAACAATACCGCATGAATGGTCCATGTGTTTTGTTAATAATTTTTCCGTTTAGTCCCACATCACCCAAGCCGCAGGCTTTTGCTGCCTTTCCAAAATCAATGATGACATCTGGAACGGGCTTTCCGCTTTCGACCGCCTCTGCGTGAATCAGTTCATAGGTATCAAATACCTCGGGATTGGTTGTTTTATCTCCTTTAATTCTTAAATTTGGCACAGATTTTTGCAGGCAGGCATCATAGCCTTCATCTTCAATCATTCCGCCGATTTTTAACAGAAAAATTTCCACCATTTCCTCATCGATATATTTTACGCCTATAGAAGTGTAGGTGTAAACCTGCGTGCCTGCCTCCATTGCCTTGTAAAGCCCTTTCGGCACAGAAAAACCGAACCCGATGATACATTTTGCATTAGGCAAAATTTTTCTTGGGTCACGCTGCGGGTTTGTTTCCTCATAAATCCGGCCGATTCCGCATACCGCTGCTCCCAGTTCTTTTGCTTTTGCCTTTATGCTTTCACTTGTCAACATTCTGCTATCCTCCTGTTTTTATCGGTCAAGCTTCCATGCTTTTTTTGTTCTTAAAGGCTCATGAAAGCGATTTTCCATGCAGCCGCCTTTTTTCTCCAGCATGGAAACGCAGGCGCGGATACAGCCGCCGCATTTTGCCATGTTATAGCCCACCCAGCTTGGAAAGTATTTTTGCAGAGCAGTATAAATTTTCATAATTTCGTGCTCATCTGCCACGTTGATTAAGCCTTCCATTAAGTCAAGATCGTGATTTTCGTTTTTATCCCATACCTCTTTCGGCACAAAGGGATTATAATATCTGCCTGCATGAGTATAAAAGGCATAGCATCTCCACATGTCGATGTCGCCCCACTCACAGATTTTCCCGTCTAAATTTACCGTTATTGTTTTTCCTGAATTGATTGCCGGAATGCAGCCCCCGGGACATTCGCGCACACAGGCGCCGCATTTTCGGCAAAGCGGCTTTCCGTGATACATTTCGTCGTATTCCAGTTCGGCGTCGGTAAAGATAAATGCCACGCGCTGCAGCGGACCAAACTGCGGCGTAAGCAGCATTTTACTCCAGCCGATTTCGCCCAGGCCACAGGCTACGGCAGCCAGCCGGAACTGAAACTGTAAGTCCGGCGCCACGCCGCCCTTTCTTGCCGGACGCGTAAATTGAACGCTTCTGTGGTGGGCGGTTGACGTTTTTGCATTTTCGTTTACTTCAATTTGCTCCTCCGGTGACAGGGTGTTGCCGGGGGAACCGTCCATATCGGACACCACGCCCCGTGCGCCGGTATTACGGTAAACAAACGCTTCGTAACCTTCGTCTTCAATGACCTTGCCTACCTGATATAAAACTGCCGGGGCAAAGATTTCGTTGATTCCGCCATATGCCATGGATGGGTATTGATAAAACTGTGTTCCCTCTTCTATGCCCCGCTGCACGCCTCGGGGGATGCGAAACACAAACCCAATTACACTTTTGGCCTCAGGGAACAAAAACTGCGGATTCATTTCATCGGGTGCACCGTTAAATCTGGTCATAGGTCCAATGCCACAGGCGTCTGCCCCTGCGGCTTTTGCAGCAGCCTTAATCATTTCACTTGTCAGCATTTCTTTTTCCTTCCTCTATCAGCTCATAATGGCCTTTATTATAATCAACCTTTAAAATTGCGCCGTTTGAATAGGTTATAACAAACGCATTATCCTCCGTTTCTTCATGCTTTTCCATAAACGCGGTTTGAAGGTAACGAAGCTTTTTATATTCTTCATAACTTTGTTTGATTTTGGAAACAGACGCCGCCAGCTCTGTTTCGTTATCGCATTTTGCGTCAACAGCCCCCATCCAGTTGTTGCCGTTGTCCATAAAGGCAGAATAAAAATAAAACGTTGGCCTGCCGCCGTATTCGATTAGCTTTAGCTGTATCTCTTTGTCTTTAAAGGAGCTGTTTACCGTGTCTGTGTATGGATTGCTCAGAACAGTGCCATGATAAACAAGCTGCCAAAAGGGAATTGGTTTGTGACAAAGTCCGCCGGTTTCACGGGAGTAGCTGATGTATAGACCGTAATCTAAATACGGAGCCAAAAAGTCGTATGCCCCCTCGGAAGAGATGCCGCCGAACAGTTCTTTTGCTCGGATACACATTTTTTTTGCACATTCTACCGCCTTTTTTGAATTTACAAAATGAGCCGGATGGTAGCATTTCCGGGGATAAACCGTACCTAAAACATCAATGTAATGAATTCCGCGAAAGCCCAAATCTGCCACTTTTGGCAAGACCTGTTCTGCCTGTTTCAGTCCGATTCCCGGGCAAAGGTCAAACATTTCTCCGCCGCTCCAGCCGTTGGCGTTTATCACAGGCTTTCCCGCGCGGTTCCGACGGGTATTTTCGGGATTGTAACAGTCTGCTATTTCGTATTGGTCGGTGTGGTTCGTGTGGCATGTAATTTGATAGCCAAGCTTCTGCGCTTTTAAAATTAGTTGTTTTAATGTTTCTTCTCCGCCTAATTCCTGACAAACAGGAAAGGCCTGGGGCCATCTTCCGTCGTGACCTTTTACATTCCAACCCACAAGACAGATTTCCGCTTTGTCAACGCCCTGGGTTTTTAGTTCGTCAAGCAAGTTTCCCACTCTGTTAAAATCGCAGGCTACATGCATGGGTGGCTCGTTTTCCGGGGTTTGATGCAGCACCTGCGGGGGAGCCGGCTTCCAGCCGCAGCGAATTCGAATCATTACTGAATTTGCCGCATAACTTAAAGCCTCATTTGTCTGCATTCGCACTGACAGCGGCACAATTTCGCCTTTGTCCAGTTTATAGCGCCGATATCGCCTGGCCATACCGGAATAGTTTGCGTCATCACCAGTCAAATAAAAGTATTCTATTTTCAAATCCTCATAGGGTGATTCTCCGTCAAGTTTAAATACAGGATAAACGCGGTATTTACCATTTTTCAGACTTATGTTCAGCGTGTAATCGTAAGGCATGCCGGTAACGATTGCCAATACCGTCTGTTGTTCTGTTTTTATTCCGAAGAATGGCATATTGCTCTCTGCAATGCGGCTTTCAAAATTTTCTTTTTGACGGTTAAAATAGAACAGGGAATAGTCCTGATTTCCCACCCCTCTGGGCAGCACCAGATATCCGCTGTCGCTTGTATTTGCCACAATGCCAAAAAAATCTGCCTCCACCTGACGGATATTACTGTAATCAAGGTCTTTTGATACAATCACGCAGGCATAATCATTTGTTTTTTCAATTTGAACGGGCAGTTTTATTCTTTTATTGTTAGATGTAATTCCGAACACAAAATCCCTCTTTTCTTAAAGTTCTTCATTTAGTTTCACAAGTTTCAATGGATTTCCGTTTTCCAGCACATAGGGGTATATGCTGTGAGCAGGTTCTAAAAGCGCCAAAATATCTCCGGAATATTTCCTGCGGATGTAGCTTTCCAGCACCAAACAAGGGTTTTTATGAATTCTCGTAGCCAGTTTCACAGCAGGAACAAAAGGCGCATATAAATCGGTATCTTCCGGACGAATAAAGCTGGTGTCGGTAATTAAAGTGTCTAAATGAGCCGGATTTTTTAAATATTCTCTGCAAATTCCATGAAACGCATAAGCATTGTCCATTTTTGCAAGTTCAGATTCGTGAGAAACCAAATTGTCGTGAAACGTATGGGCGGAACAGTGATTTAAACAGCCGCTGTTGGCCAGTAAATACAGCCTCTTGCCGCGGGTGTCGCACCATTTTTTCACAGCAGCGATTTTGTCAAAATTTCTGTTTAGTTCTCTTTGCAAATAGAAGCTGTCAAATAAATTAGATACATAGTCCATACCTTGGGTGGTTCCGATTCCCATGTTGACCGAGGCACGCACCTCTATATCGCTGAAATTCTGTTTGATGAACTTTGCAATCAAAGGCGAAGTAGTGGTAACAGACTGCAGTCCGAAGCGGGTTACAATATAATCAACGGCGTCGCCTATTTTTTGAAAAAAGGAACGGGACAGACTGTCACGCCCGTAACAGTTTGCATTAAACAAGAGATTAAGTGCGATATTGTTTTGAGACAATCTGTGAAGTGCCTCTATTTGCTTCTGCTGCAAGTCCCAAGGCAAAAATGCACTGTTTTCTATCTGGCTGTTTCTTCCGTTTGCAAAATCTCCCCATGAGAAGTAAACCTCGTAAATATGCTCTTTTCTTTTTATAATATGGTCTAAAAACGCATTGTTTGCCGTTTGCAATCCCACCATGAACTTCATATTTTTTATTTCCCTTTCCCTTTTTCTTGATTTTATCATATAAATATGATAATCTAAAGTAACAAAACAAACTTTAATTTTAATAAAACAAAGATTTTGTCAGGTGATAAAATGTATCTTTGCGATTTAAATCCCTTTATCAGGTTTGCAGGCCAAATTTTTTATAAATCAAGCAATAATCCGGTTTTTGTGCGGGACGCACGTTTGTTTTACATTTTGTCTGGCAATGCTGATATATTTATTGAAAATAAACATTATTCCCTTATCCCAAATTCTGTGTTTTATTGTGTTGCCGGGAGCAGATATAATATTATTTCTGATAGCGGCATTTCATTACTTTCGCTTAATTTTGATTTAACACAGTCGGAAAACCAGCATTTTTTGGTGAATGTTCCTATTTCTGCTGCCGAATTAGACACGGTAAAACAAAACCCACCATCTGTTTTAAACAGCGGGTTTTTAAACACGCATTTGCTGCAAATGAACGGGGCAGAGTTTTTACCTCCACTGAAAAAAATATGTGATGAATTTTCCCTGCAAAAAAAATATTTTCGCGAAAAATGCAGTGCGCTTTTAAAAGAAGTACTCATCGACCTTCACCGCGGGCAGTTATATAACAGCGGAAATGCCTCTGAATCAGTTAAAGCTGTTATTGATTTTATACACAATCATTTTTATGAGGATATTGACAATAAGGATTTAGCAGCACTCTCTGGATATCATGAATTCCATTTAAACCGGATTTTTTTTAAATATACCGGTATGAGTATGCACAAATATATTTTAAATTTGCGAATAAACGAGGCAAAACGGCTGGTGTTAAACACTAATTTGCCGGTAGGACAAATTTCAGAAAAGGTTGGATTTTGCAACGGCACATACTTTTCAAGCTATTTTAAAAAGGTAACAGGATTGTCACCGTCACAGTTTCGGGCGGCTTTTAAAAACAATATATAAAAAGAGATTTATTCAAAACAGAATGAGCCCATAAAAAATGGATAACGATAAAAAAGACACTATTCAAAAAAACGGACAGCTGGCAAAGAGATCTTGCCCTGTCCGTTTCTTGAAAGAGTTTATTCAAATATTTTCCCGATATTTTTTATTCGCCGTACAGCATATAGCCCGAAAGCTTTGCAAACATGCCCACAGGGCCTAAGCCTTTCACCGCAGACTTTGCCACAATGTCGGACTTTCCGATAGACTCCCCGTCAATAAAAAATTCTACCTCGCCCACCTTGTCGTTTTCTTTCACCGGTGCGCTGACTGATTCGGGCAGCGTGATTTTCTTTTCTATATTACTGATTTTTGCCTTTTCCAACAGCATATTAAAGTCCTGCGACATACCGATATCCACCGCGCTTTGTGCGCCCTTTTCCACTTTGACGTCCGGCAGCTCGTCTTCCGAGACAAGCGATTTTGAGATGGCATAGTTTGCGAATCCATAATCTAACAGCTTTGTTGCATCGGCAAACCGCTCTTTGGAGGATGGCGCGCCCATAATAACCGCAATCAGGTTCATATCGTCCCGCTTGGCTGAAGCGCTGACACAAAAGCCTGCAACGCTGGTTGAGCCGGTTTTAAGGCCCGTTGCGCCGGAGTAGAATCGAATCATTTTGTTGGTGTTCACTAAGCCAAACTGGCCGCCCCGTAAACTGTCCATCCAAATGGTGGTATAGTCAAAAATTTTCGGGTGTTTTATTAGCTCGCAGGACATCAGTGCAATATCGTTGGCAGAGGTTAAGTGATTGGGATCGTCTAACCCATTGCAGTTTATAAATGTGGTGTCGTTCATGCCAAGCTGCTTTGCACGCTCGTTCATTTTGGCCACAAAGTTTTCGTGCGAGCCGCCGATAAACTCTGCCAGCGCCACAGCTGCGTCGTTGCCCGAGGCCACAGCCACAGCTTTTAGCATGTCGTTCACGCTCATTTCCTCATTTTCTTCTAAAAACACCTGTGACCCGCCCATGGAAGCGGCTAACGCCGAGGTGCGAACCATGTCGTCCAATCTACACTGGCCGTTGTCTAATGCCTCCATCACCAAAAGCATGGTCATAATTTTGGTAACGCTGGCAGGGGGCAGCCTGTCGTGCGAAGCCTGCTCAAACAAAATTTTCCCCGTTGTAGGTTCAATCAGCACAGCGGATTTGGCCGAAAGCTCCATTTGAGGGGCTTCGGCAAAGGCCGTGACAGAGAGTAACGACAGAACAAACAACGCGGACAAAAAAACAGATAACAGCTTTTTCATATTGACAAACCTTTCTGCCTGCGAAATTTTATTACGCAAAGTCCGCAGGCAGACAGCGCGCCAAATAAAAAACACGTTTTACGCTTCTGTTACCTATTTTATGTTCAATTGTTTCCCATATGACAAAAAAGAGCGAATTTTATCGGGACATGCTTAATATTGCATCGATTTAATCACCCGACGAGCCTGAATGCTTTTGCCCAGCGCCGAGGCAATTTCCCGCGCAAAGGCATGGGTTGTGCCCGCGCCTTTTGAGGTAATAAAATTTTTGTCACATACCACGTCGCCGCGTTTGGTAATTGCGCCGACCAGCTTTGCCTCATATCCGGGAAAGCAGGTGGCTTTCACACCGGACAAAAGTCCAATAAGCCCCAGAACCTTTGGTGCGGCGCAGATTGCGGCAATAATTTTGCCCTCTTCGGCCTTGCGTTTTAAAAGGTCGGTCACAAATCCGCACTGCTCTAAATTGTCTGCTCCGGGTATCCCGCCGGGCAGCACCAGAGCGTCAATATCATCCTCTTTCATGTCCTCTTTTACAAGGTCAGCAATAACAGAAATGTTGTGAGAACCGGTTACCTGCAAGTTTTCGGTGATGGAAACGGTTTTCACCTCCAGCTCGCACCGCCTTAAAATGTCAACAGTGCCCAAAGCTTCAATCTCTTCAAACCCGTCAGCCAAAAAAACATATACCATGGTTGTTTCATCTCCTGTATTGAAATTCGTTTTAAAAACTGATACAATCATAGTATACCAAATGAAGAACAAAAAAACAATAGAGGGAAATGAAATGCGCAAAAAATTGTTAATTGACTGTCGGTTTGCAGGCGTTGCTGAAAAAAAGTGGGGGAGTAAATTTGAAATTATTTCATCGCCCAAGTTAAATCATTTATCCGAACCGGTTTCCTGCCACCCGGATTTGTCGCTGTGCAAAATAGGAAACACGTATATTGCAGAGAAAACGGTATATGAATATTATAAACAGAAGCTTTCGGGAAGCAACGTGATTTGCGGCGAAACGGTTCTTGACAGTCACTACCCGTTTGATGTTGCATATAATGTATTGATATCCGGAAAAACTGCTTTTGCAAACTTTCAATATACCGACCGTGTTGTAAAACAGGAACTAAAAAAGCAAAATTTGAAATTGATAAATATAAATCAGGGCTACGCAAACTGCGCGGCGGCGGAGCTTGCCGGCGGAATTATCACTGCCGACCCGTCTTTGCTGGACGCGTGTGCGAAAGAACACATCGACACGCTGAAGATTGAGCCGGGAGATGTTGTGCTGTCTGGCTACGACTATGGCTTTATCGGCGGCGCGTCAGGTTTTGCTTACGGCCGTCTTCTGTTTTTTGGCGATATCTGCAAACACAAAAGCTTTCAAAACATAAAACGTTTTGCAGAAATAAAAGGCGTGGAGCTGGAGTATATAAAAGATTTCCCTTTAACGGATGTTGGCACAATTATCGGTATAGATGGTAAATAAAATGCAGATAATAATTTCGGATAAGGAAAAGGAGTTGAGAGGTGAAGTTTTTGAATGACCGTATACAATTGGGCTTCAGAAATGAAAAAGCTCTTGTAAATGAACGGCTTCTATCCGAAAAGGAATTTCCGGTAGAAGTTCTGCAAAAACCTGACGAGCGCGTTGACGTGCTTTTCAAATACGGCAGCAACCAAAGGATTTTTGACGAATTTATTACAGCACTTGCCGATTATATTATAAATAAATACGAAAAGAAAATTTTAAAGCGTATTATTTTAAATAATTACGGCGACTTAAAGCCGTTTCAGCTGCAGGATATTGTTCGCCATCTTCCCGAACTGGAGCAAGACAGAGAAACGGGCCGTGCCAAACGGCGCAGCGTGGTGAAAGACGGGCTGTATGGCTATTTTGAAGAAAACGACTCCGCCAGCGTGGAGGGGTTGGTTACCTTCAGAATGAAAGAATATGAGGCTTTGTTAACCCAGGCGGCGGAACAGCTTTTTGACATTTACCTAACGCACAAAGAGTATGAGGAATTTATAGAGCTTTTGCGCTATTTTGTAAACGTGCAGAGCGCCCGGCCCCATTTAACCCATTTGATTGTACACAGCCGCGGCATGTATACAATTTTGAACGAGGATAAAGAGGATATTACCGCAGAATGTATTTCTGATTTTGCCCGGCCGGAGGAAATCAGCACTGACAATTTTGACGATTTGCTTATCAGCATGCTGATTACGTTGGCACCGGAAAAAATTATTGTACACAACAGCGTGGATATTAAAAACGCCGAACTGTTTGACACAATTAATAAGGTGTTCGGCAAGGTGGAATATTGCACAGGCTGTGAAATGTGCGGCGTTAAGGCGGCGCAGTGCAAACTGTAATTGCAAAAAATGATGCGGAAATTTTTTCCGCATCATTTTACATATATGGGGGAGGTTTTAAAATCCTGCCCGGCCTGTTTGTTATCCGTCATCAGCGCATAAATGTCTGTGGCAAGCAGGTCTTTTTGGAACATGCGCCAAAAATCATCCTTTGCAGAAACGGCGTCGGCCGTTTTCGTAATAATGGGAATGGCAGATGTTCGCCCCATTTCCTTCAAAATTTGAGTTCCGCATTTGTTAAACGCCAAAACTCTGGCGTATTGGGGGGGGAGCTCTGCGTCAGCGCCGGTAATGCCCAATAGGGTGTTTACAATTATCCTATCAATCCGTGTTCTGGTGTAGCGCTTGGTTTTTACCTGCGTTGCAAGCTCCTCCGCACCGAACGATGTTTTGGCAACCTTTATAAAACGGTGTTCCAGTCCCTCAGAAACGTCGGCAATGGTTTTTAAGCTCTCCGGTGTTTCCCTCCGGAATTGGTAAGACACAAGCTGGTCAAAAACTGATTTGTCATAAGGCGTTGTGTGAAATGCAGCTTTATTTGGCACAAATTCTGAAATATCCCGGCCCTGGTCCATCATTTCTCTAATTTGCGAAGCAGAGGCAAAGCTGTCATTTCGCTTGAGCGTTATAGGTTGGATGGCGCTTTTTAAGCGGGCAAGGGCATGAACATATTCTAAAGCCAAAATGTTGTTGGGTGATGAAAGCAGGTCGCAGGAAAGAGTGGGGAAGTAATTTTTTGCCGCAGATAACCGGGCGGCGGGGTAGCTTGTGCCCTTTTTCATCTCGGCGCAAACTAGCCGGGCAAATTCATCTGAAAAAACCACAGGTTCGGCGTTTTGCAAAAGCTGAAGGTTGCCGCACTCGCTCCCAAAGGACAAATAATTCACACAGCCCAATTCGTTTAAAAGCGTCACAGCCCCTGCGGCAAACCGCATGGCAGACTGGGCAGAATATACTACAGGCAGTTCTAACACCAAATCCGCACCGCACATTATGGCGGCCTTTGCCCGGGTCCACTTGTCAAACACGGCCGGCGCTCCGCGCTGCACAAAGCTTCCGCTCATCAAGCACACCACGCCGTCTGCGCGCAAAAGCGCCCTGTGGGTTTTAAGCTGATATGCGTGCCCATTGTGGAACGGGTTATATTCACAGATAACGGCCATTATGTTCAATTCCAAAACCTCCGGTGAAAAATAAATCTCCGGAAAAAACTTTTCCGGAGATTTTAAAGTTTCAGTTAAAATAATTATTTTACCATGCTTGCAATTTCTTCGGCAAAGTTGTCCTGCTTCTTTTCAATGCCTTCGCCCTTTTCAAATCGTGCAAACTTGTCAATTTTAATCTCTGTACCAATTTTGTCGGAAACGCTCTTTGTATAAGCGGAGACCGTCATGTCGCCGTCTTTAATAAACGGCTGGTCAACCAGGCAGATTTCTTTAAAATATTTATTAATTCTGCCGGCAACCATTTTTTCAGCAATGTTCTGGGGCTTACCCTCGTTCATTGCCTGTGCGGTTAAAATTTCGGTTTCTTTTTCCACAACGTCAGCCGGAACGCTGTCGCGGTCTAAATATGCCGGGTTTGAAGCGGCAACCTGCATTGCAATGTCGTGTGCGAACTCTTTAAATTCCGCTGCGTCGGCTTTCGAAGCGTCAGCCAGCGTAAACGCAGCCATAACACCGATTTTTCCGCCGCCGTGAATGTAAGTTTCCACAACGCCGTCATAGCGCTCGAACCGTCTTACCGTAATATTTTCGCCAATGGTGGCAATTTTGTTCACCAGCATGGCAGAAATTGTTTCGTCGCCGTTTACAAACTTTTCGTTTAACAGTGTGTCAACGTCAGACGGGGAAGTGGTTCTGATTTGCGTTGCAACGTCAGACACGAACTGCTGAAAGTCCGCGTTCTTTGCAACAAAGTCTGTTTCAGAGTTTACCTCGAGCAGAACGCCTATGCCGTCTGTAACGTCTGCGTAAACAATGCCGTCAGCAGCAACCCTGCCGGACTTTTTCTCAGCCGTTGCCAGGCCTTTTTCCCTTAAAAATTCAATTGCTTTATCCTTGTCGCCGTTTGTTTCCGTCAGCGCTTTTTTACAATCCATCATACCGCATCCGGTAATTTCCCTCAGCGCTTTTACGTCAGCAGCTGTAAATGCCATTTATAAAATCCTCCAATCAATTATGCATTCAGTTCTTCTGTTGCAGGCTCCTGCGTTTCTGCAGCAGCCGCAGCCTCGCCGTCAGCACCCTGGTTGCCTTCAACAACAGCGTTTGCAATTGTAGATGCAATCAGTTTTACCGCACGGATAGCGTCGTCGTTGCCCGGAATTACATAGTCAATGTCTTCGGGGTCGCAGTTGGTGTCAACAATGGCAACAACGGGAATTCCCAGCTTCTTTGCCTCTTCAATGGCAATTTTTTCTTTTCTCGGGTCAACAACAAACAAAGCGCCGGGGAGCTTCCTCATATCCTTAATGCCGCCGAGATATTTTGTGAGCTTGTCACGTTCTGCTTTCAGGTTTAATACTTCTTTTTTCGGAAGGAGGTCAAACGTGCCGTCTTCTTCCATTTTGTTCAGCTGTTCCAACCTGTCAATTCTCTTTTTAATGGTTTTAAAGTTTGTCAGCATGCCGCCGAGCCATCTTGCATTGACCCAATACATGCCAACCCGTTCCGCTTCCTCTTTAATAGAGTCCTGCGCCTGCTTTTTTGTTCCTACGAACAAAATTTCCTGGCCGGATTCAGCGAGGTCTTTTACGAACGCATAAGCTTCCTCAATTTTCTTCACGGTTTTCTGCAAGTCGATGATGTAGATACCGTTTCTTTCTGTAAAGATGTACTCCGCCATTTTGGGGTTCCATCTTCTTGTCTGATGTCCGAAATGGACGCCTGCTTCCAGCAGTTGTTTCATTGAAATTACTGACATTTAAGTCACCTCCGGTTTTATTTGCAATCCTCCGCACAAGTCACATTCTGCGGGAACCTAATTTTAGGCACCGCCCGCAAAATCGTTGCGCGTGCGTATTTTTGCTCTAATACTATACCACATTAAAGCCACAATTTCAAGCTTTTTTTTCATATTTTTAAAATTTTGTGAAAAATAAGGAAAGTTTTGCGCATTTACTCAAATACTATTTTTATCGTTTCATACAATAAGCAATTGACTTTTTTCACATAATCATATATAATGTATGAATGATAAAATATGTTAGATAAGGGAAAAAAACGTATGAATGGCGCAAAAAAGACCATAAAAACCGCCGGCTTCATGGTTTTCGCCACGCTTTTGGCCAAATTCATGGGGATGTACCGCGACATTTTGTTCGCGGCGCTCTACGGCACGGGTGCGGAAGCTGTTGCATATTCTACTGCCAGCAGAATTCCGCTTTTGTTTTTTGACATTGCTCTGGGAAGCGCAATCTCTTCTTCTTTCATTCCCGTTTTCAACGAGTTTCTGCAAAGGGGAAAAAAGGAAGAGGCAGCCGAGTTTTCAAACAGCTTCTTAAATATAATATTTCTCATTACAGGGTTTTTATGCGCAGTTGGCATTCTGTTCCGCGGCCCCATTGTAAACCTCTTGGGAAGCGGACTTCAGCCGCAGGTTAAGGCATTGGCGGAAAGCTTAGTAGTCATTATGTTCCCGTCTATGATTTTTACGGCTCTTGCCTATTCCTTAACGGGCGTGCTTCAGTCATACGGCGAGTTCAACGCGCCGGCGGCTATCAGCTTGGTTTCTAATGGAATTATGGTGGGCTATCTGCTCGTAGCCAAGAATCAGTTTGGAATTCACGGAGTGTCGGTGGCAATGCTGGTGGCGTGGGGATTTCAGCTCATTGTACTTTTACCCTCACTGATAAAAAAGAAATATCGCTACCGGCCATTTATCAATTTTCATAACCCCGGCTTGAAAAAAGCGTTGTTTTTGGCGCTGCCCATTTTGGTCAGCTCCTGGGTGCAGCCTATAAACGCCATGGTCAACATGTTCTTGGCGTCTTTTATCAACGAAGGACAGGCTGTGTCGGCGCTGGATTATGCAAATAAACTGTACATTATTTTTGTGGGGGTTTTAACCTACGCGGTTTCCAACCTGATTTTCCCGTCCATCTCTAGGCTAGCAGCGGACGAAACCAAAAAAAGCGAGTTCACCGAAATTGTGAAAACCGCCATCGGAAGCGTACTGTTTATCCTGCTTCCCATTATGATTGTGTTTTTAACAGAACGGGTGGAAATTGTGCGGCTGGTGTATGAGCGGGGCGCGTTTGGGCCGGAGCAGACGCAAATTACCTCAACCGCCCTGTTGTGGTATTCTTTCGGTATGCTTGGCTACGGACTTCAGGAAATGCTCAACAAAGCCTTTTATGCCGGGCAAAACGGAAAAACTCCCATGCGGGTTTCTGTTTGCGGAATTGCACTCAATGTGGCGCTTAGTTTCCTCTTTGTCCGGGGACTGAATTTGGGAATTGCGGGGCTTCCAATGGCGGCTTCGGTTGCCGCAAACTTTATCGCCGTGGTTTTGGCGGTTCTTTTAAATAAAAAATATAAGGTCTTTGGAAGGCCGTTCTTTTTCAATTTTGCAAAGCTTTTGGCAAGCGGCGGCGCAATGTGGGCGGCGCTGGCTATTACCCGGCGATTCGTTGCTTTTTCAGATTCGCTTATGGGCAGGTTTTTTACGCTCGCGGTGCCGGCTTTGGCGGGACTTGCCGTCTATCTCATTTGTGCAGTTGTTCTGAAAACAAACGAGGTTCGGCAATTAAAGCAGCTCATTTCGAAAGGGAGGAATTAATTTTATGGAGAGCAGGGTGTTTTCATTTTTCGCGGCGCTCTTTTCCCGCATTGCAGTGTGGTTTGACGAAAGCGCGTGTGGAAAATATTATAATAAATTCTGTGCCTGGTTAAACAGGGTTTACCAAAAAAGCTTTGTAAGCCGCTTTTTTGCCGGCCCAAAACACAGAGATGTGTTTCAAAACAGTGTTTTGGGCAAGCTGTTTGGCTTACCGGGGCGGTTTTTGCTGTTTTTGCAAAACAAGTTATCTGGCCCTTTTAACCATGTTTTAAAAAACAGTTTGGTGTGCGTTTGGTTCAGCAAATGGGCAGACGTGAGCATTCGGTTTTATGGCTTTGTGCTGTGTGCGTTTTCTTTGCCGCTGCTGTTTTTGAGAGAGTCGGGCAGACTGGGGCTTTTGCTAATTGCGGCAGTTTTTGCTGCCGGTATTGTAATGATTTTACTTAACCGCAGCCTGCGCCAGCTGTTTGGCGGGAGCGTTGTTGTTACTGCGCTGATGGGGCTTTTTACAACCCCTGACACAGCGTCCCACGAAAGTGTTTCCTGCGGCAAGGCACAGATAATTGCAGCATTGGGACTGGGGCTTCTGCTTTCATTTTTCTGTCTGGCTTTTGGCGTAAAGCTTTTGGTTATCTTAACCGGGGGCGTTTTGGCGTTTGCGTTTTTGCTGAAATATTTAAGTCTGGGCGTGTTTTTAACCGTTGCGCTTTCGCCCATGCTGCCTACCATGGCGCTGGTGGGGCTCAGTTTAATCTGCGCTCTGGTGTTCTGTGTTCACGTAATTACCGACAAAGGGTTTACATTTGTGAAAAATCCCATGAACACATTTGTTGTGTTTTTCATCATTGCGCTCCTCTGGGGCTGTATCAATTCGTTTTCATTTGCTGCCAGCGCAAGCCAGGCGGCAGTGCATATTTCGTTTATTTTGTTCTACTTTATTGTGGTGAACACCATTCGCACCCGGCAGCAGTGGACGGCGCTGATTAAGCTGTTTCTGCTTTCCGCCTTTGCCGTTGCAGCCTATGGCGTTCTACAGAATTTTACAGGCGTCAGTTCAACCGAGTCCTGGCTGGATGAGGAGATGTTTGAAGACATTAAGGTTCGGGTCTATTCCTTCTTTAACAACCCCAATGTGTTGGGCGAGTTTTTGGTTATGACCATTCCGCTAACAGCCGCAGTAATTTGGGGCAATATGCGTGAGGAGCACAAGGCTCTGTTTGGGTTCGTTCTGCTTTCCATGGTGGCCTGCATGATTTTTACCTGGTCGCGCGGCGCGTGGCTGGGCGTGTTTTTAGCCTGTGCACTCTTTTTTGTAATTATGGACAAGCGCTGGGTGTTTGTTGGGGTGATTGCTCTTTTAGTGCTGCCAATTTTGCTGGTTCTAAGCGGTAACACGGCCATTTTAGAGCGGCTGATTAGCGTTGGCAACACGTCAGATTCCTCAACGGCTTATCGTGTGGCCATTTGGCAGGCGGCTATAAAAATGATTCGCGATTTCTGGATTTCGGGCATTGGAATTGGCTCCGAGGCGTTTAAAATGGTTTACCCGGTTTATTCGCTGTCAGGCGCGGACTTTGCCCTCCATTCCCACAACCTTTACCTGCAGGTTTGGGTGGAATCGGGTATTATTGGAATTAGCGCGCTGCTTGCCATGACGCTGATGTTTGTAAAGCAGGTTTTTTCAAGCACAGTGATCAGCGCACGCAAAACCGACAGCGGGGCCAAAATTGTGATTGCCTTAGGGGCAGGCTTTTTGGGTTTCATGTTCCAGGGCTTAACCGACTATGTTTGGTATAACTATAAAATATTGATGATTTACTGGATTATCATTGCACTGGCAATCTGCGGCGTAAACCTCATGTCGAAACCCTCTGTAGACGAAGGGGGTGTCAGCGTCAAATGATGAACGTGTACCAGGTGGTGTCCGACACCAATGTGGGCGGCGCCGGTCGGTATCTGCTGAATTATGTAAAGCATTTTAATAGGGAGCATTTTAAGGTTACGGTGCTTATTCCGGAAAACAGCATGCTAAAGCCGCTTTTAAAAGACGTGGTTGACATTACGGTAATTGAGGTGCCGTTCATGGCGGACAAATCCTACGACAAGCGGTGTGTGAAAGCCATGCAGGAAATTTTCAGCGGCGAAAAAATTGACATTGTGCACACCCATGCTAGCCTTTCGGCAAGGATTGCGGCAAGAAGGGCAAAGGCCGGCGCGGTTGTTTCCACAAGACACTGCATTGAACCACCGGGCCGGTTTCCGACCTCTGTCGTAAAAGGTATTTTAAACAATCTGCTGTGCGACGTTTATGTTGCAGTGTCAGATGCCGTGGCGCAAAACCTTGCAGACTGCGGAATAAAACGGGAAAAAATTCAAACCGTCTGCAACGGTGTTGAGCCTGTTACAAAGCTTTCTGAAACGGAGCGGTACGCGGAGCGAAACAAACGGGGCATTTTAGAAGACGAAACGGTGTTCGGCGTGTTTGCCCGGCTTGAAGAAGTGAAAGGCCATCAATATTTTATTGAGGCGGCAAAACAGTTTTTGCAAAAAGGCGGTAGAGGTAAGTTTCTCATCGTAGGTGACGGATCCTTGATGGAGGAACTGAAAAAACAGGCCGCAGGCGTTCCGGAAATTATTTTTACCGGCTATGTGCCGGACACGGCAACGCTTTTAAACATTACAGACGTAAACGTATTGTCCTCCCGGTCTGAGGCCATGAGCCTGGCAATTTTAGAGGCCATGAGCTTAGGAATACCCACCATTGCAACAAATGTCGGCGGAAATCCCCAGCTGGTGAAACCGAAAGAAAACGGGCTGTTAACCGAATTTTCCGACAGCGGCGGCATGGCGGAGGCGTTTTTAAAAATGGCTGCAAACAAAGCGTTTTATAAACAATGTGCTGAACATGCCGGTGAATTATACAGGCGGCATTATACAGCTGAGATCATGGTAAAAAATCTTGAAAAACTCTATGAGGAGGTTGCAAATGAAAGCAAATAAAACCGGCAGAAAGGGAATAAACATCATAGATCTGGTCTTTTTCGTTGTTTTGGCCGCTGTGATTGTTTTTGCGGTGGTTTCTATCACAGGAATTTTAGATAACAAGCAAAAGGGCGTTCAGGACAATGTGATGTTCTCCATTGAAACCACAAAAAACGATCCTGAATTCTTAAACTATGTGGAAGAGGGCAAAACCATTTACGACGGGGCAACCAAGAAAGAACTGGGTAAAATTGTTGCCATTCACGAAAAACCGGCCCGGGAAATTGCGGAAAACCATGAGAGCAAAACCATTGAATATGTTGAAATCCCCAACAAGGTAGATGTAATTTTAGAGGTGGAGGGAAAAGCCACAATGGAATATCCCAACATCATTATTGATACGGTATCTATTAAAGTAGGCAAGCGGATTGACTGCATTGTCGGCGATGCCGCTGTGAACGGAACGGTTATCAGTTTAGATTATGATAAGGCACTTCTGAAAAAGAAGGAGGCGCAAAGCAAATGATTATGGATAAAAAAGGCAAGCTTTTTGGAAAAGTGAGCATCGTGGACATTTTTGTCATTTTGGTCATTATCATCGGCATTGTGGGAGTTTTTGTCACAAAGGTGAAATTAGACAATGAAAAGCTTTTGTCAGACGACTCAAAAATGCTGATTAAGACCTCTGCAGAAAAAGATAAGCTGGAAATTAAGCTGAAAGCAAAAGAAGTGCGCGATGTAACGCGGGACTCGATCATTGTGGGCGACGATGTGTATCTTGTGGCAAACGACAAGATTTTGGGCACCGTTTCCCGGGTGGAAAGTGAGCCTGCAATGCGCGACGTTGTCAGCGATGATGGTACGGTTTACACCGCGCCCGTTCCGGACCGGTTTGACGTGACCATTGTTGTGGACGCAGACGGAAAGAGAAAAGACGAGGGCTTCTACACCGATTCTAACATTCATCTTTTATACGGCAAGGAAATGGAAATTAAAACCTCAACCATTCAGACTGTGCCGAAGGTGGACGAAATTACAGTGACGAAGACCTCAAAATAGCGGGCGGAAAGGATTGGGCCATGACAGACAAAAAAAGGGTAGTTATCAAGGTGGGAACGTCTACCTTAACCTATGAAACAGGCAAAATCAATCTTAGAAGAATTGAACTTCTGTCCCAGGTGATCAGCGATTTAAACCACAGCGGGTGCGAGGTGGTTTTGGTGTCCAGCGGCGCCATTGGTGTTGGGGTTGGCAAGCTTGGATTTGCCAAGCGGCCTGACAATACCCGCGGAAAACAGGCGGCCTCTGCTGTTGGGCAGAGTGAGCTGATGAGCATGTACGGAAAGTTTTTTGCAGAATATGGCTGCCAGGTGGCACAAATTTTGCTTACGAAAAATGTGCTGGAGGACAACGAGCGCCGCACCAATGCGGTAAATGCGTTCCGCACACTTTTAGACTGGCACGTGATTCCCATTGTCAATGAAAACGACGTTATTTCAACGGCTGAAATTGAGTTTGGCGACAACGATACGCTGTCCGCCGTGGTGGCCCGGCTTATCGGCGCGGATCTTTTAATCATTCTGTCGGACATTGACGGACTGTTTGACAAAGACCCGGCATCACACAGCGATGCAAAGCTGATTCCTGTGGTAGAAACCGTTACGGAGGAATTAATGCAAAGCGCCGGGGGAGCCGGTTCTGCACGCGGCACCGGCGGAATGGTGACAAAACTCATTGCCGCAAAAGGTGCAATGGAGGCCGGCGTGGAGATGGTAATTTTAAACGGTCGAAACCCGAAGGCTATCTACGATTGTTTAGATGGAAAAGCCGTGGGAACAAGATTTGTAGCAAAAACAGCAAAATAAGAAAGCGGGTGCTTTTATGTATGATTTAAAAAAACAGGGTCAGGCGGCCAAGCAGGCCAGCTTTGTGTTGATGGCAATGAGCCAGGAAAAAAAATCGAAGGCACTTTTGGCCGTTGCTGACAGCTTGGAGAACAATGCAGATAAAATTCTTGCAGAAAATCAAAAGGATTTAGAAACGCTTTTGAAAAACCCTGCAAAGGCATCATTTGCAGACCGGCTGAAGCTCACGAAAGACCGCATTGCTCAAATAGCGGACGGGGTGAGGAAGGTTGAGCTTTTGCCCGACCCGGTGGGGGAAGTCACCGGCATGGAAAAACGCCCCAACGGCCTGATAATTGGCAAAAAGCGTGTGCCCTTAGGCGTTATCGGAATTATTTATGAGGCGAGGCCGAACGTTACTGTTGACGCGGCGGCGCTGTGTATTAAAACTTCTAACGCCTGCATTTTAAGGGGCGGAAGCGAGGCGTTTCATTCTAATAAGATTTTAGTTGATATTATGAACGAAGCGCTAGACGGCGCGGGCTTTCCAAAAGGGAGCGTTTCGCTGGTGGAGGATACGTCCAGGGAAACTGCTGCTGAGATGATGCGGTTAAACGAATATATCGACGTTTTGATTCCCCGCGGCGGCGCAGGACTCATTCGGGCCGTTGTAAACACCGCCACCGTGCCGGTGATTGAAACAGGAACAGGTAACTGCCACATCTATGTGGAAAAGAGCGCGGATATCACCATGGCGAGAGAGATTACAGTAAACGCAAAAACAAGCAGGCCATCGGTGTGCAACGCGGCAGAGTCCCTTTTGGTGGACGAAGAAATTGCAAAAGACGCGCTCCCTGCCATTGCGGAGGGGCTAAAGCCTTTTCACGTGGAAATCCGCGGATGCGAAAAGACGGTAAAAATTCTTCCTCAGGCGGTTTTGGCCACGGAGGAGGATTACTATACAGAATATAACGATTTTATTCTTTCCGTGAAAGTTGTCAGCGGGATTGACGAGGCAATTCGCCACATAAACCGCTGCGGCACCAAGCATTCAGAAAGCATTGTTACAAAAAATTATGAAGCTTCACAGAAATTTTTAGACGAAATCGACGCGGCGGCGGTGTATGTGAACGCTTCCACCAGGTTTACCGACGGATTTGAGTTTGGATTCGGCGCGGAAATCGGAATCAGCACACAAAAGCTCCACGCCCGGGGACCGCTGGGGTTAAAAGAGCTGACCTCGTGCAAATATATTATTTATGGAAACGGACAAGTAAGGGGATAGAGAATGATAACCACCGAAAATCTTTCATATACATACGGTTCGGAAAACGGTGACGGCAGATTTGTGCTCAAAGACTTAAACCTGAACATACGCAAAGGTGAGTTTGTGGCCGTTTTGGGTCACAACGGCTGCGGAAAGTCTACGTTTTCCAAGCTTTGCAACGGACTTCTGATGCCTGTGGCCGGCAATGTGTATGTAGATGGTTTTAATACAAAGAACGAGGAAATGCTGTGGGAAATCCGGCGGCGCGTGGGTATGGTGTTTCAAAATCCCGACAACCAGATTGTTGCCACCGTGGTGGAGGAGGACGTGGCCTTTGCACCGGAGAATTTGGGTGTGCCGTCACAGGAGATACGGCAGCGAGTGGACGAAGCTTTGAAAATTGTAGACATGTATCGGTTCCGCAAACATGCGCCCCACCTTTTGTCCGGCGGGCAAAAGCAGCGGGTTGCCATTGCCGGGGCCATTGCCATGCACCCGGAGTGCATTGTGATGGACGAACCCACCGCCATGTTAGACCCAAAAGGCCGCAGTGAGGTTATGGAAACCATCTTAAAGCTGAAAAACGAGGAAAACATGACTATTGTGCTCATTACCCACTATATGGATGAAGCCGCCCGGGCAGATCGTGTGGTTGTAATGGACGAGGGAAAAGTTGTGATGGATGACACGCCCCACAGGGTGTTTTCCCAGGTGAAAACGTTAAAGGAACTGGGGCTCGACGTACCCCAGGTGACAGAGCTTGCCTACGGACTGAATAAAGCGGGAATTCCCATAAATTTTGACGTTTTAACCGTTACGGAATGTGCCGATGAAATTATGAAATATCTGGAGGTGGCACAGCGTGGGCATTAAAATTGAAAAACTGGATTATGTTTATATGCAGGGCAGCCCCTTCGAGCGCAAAGCGCTGGACAATATTAATCTTGAAATAAACGATGGGGAGTTTATTGGCCTAATCGGGCACACCGGTTCAGGCAAATCGACCCTGGTTCAGCATTTAAACGGCCTTTTAAAACCTCATGGCGGAAGTGTGGTGGTGAATGGCCGTGAAACTACCACAAAAGGCGAAGACTTAAAAAAACTGCGGTGCGAGGTGGGGCTGGTTTTTCAGTATCCCGAGCACCAGCTGTTTGAAGAAACCGTTTATAAAGACATTGCATTTGGCCCGGCTAATCTTGGACTTTCAAAAGAGGAGATAGACCAGAGGGTAAAAGAAGCCATGAACTATGTGGGCCTTTCTTACGATTTGATGGAAAAGTCCCCTTTCGACCTTTCCGGCGGACAGAAACGGCGGGCGGCCATTGCCGGCGTGCTGTCTATGCACCCGTCGGTGCTGGTGCTGGACGAGCCCACCGCAGGCTTAGACCCCGCTGGCCGCGAAGAGATTTTAACTCAGGTGAAATCCATTTATTTAAAAAGCAAAATGACGGTAATTTTAGTTTCCCACTCTATGGAGGACGTGGCAAAGCTGGTAAACCGCCTGATTGTGATGAACCAGGGCCGCGTGGCGATGGACGGCCCCGTTTCTGAGGTGTTTGCCCACGGTGACGAGCTTCGGGGAATGGGTTTAAACGTGCCCCAGGTGCACCTTTTGGTGGACGAGCTTATCAAACGCGGCGTGCCTTTAAGCAAAAATATCTACACGGTGGAAAAGGCAAAAGCGGCGCTGATGGTTTATTTTAACAAACAAAAAGAGGGGACGGGAAATGCTTAAAGACATCACTTTGGGACAGTATTTTCCCATTGACTCCAAGCTTCACAAGCTGGATTCAAGAACGAAAATTCTGCTTCTGATTTTAGATATTGTGGCCATATTTATGGCACAATCGTTTTACAGCTACTGTTTGATTATTTTGTTCACCCTGTTCATTGTCAAAATTTCAAAAGTGCCTGTGAATATGTATTTTAAAGGGTTAAAACCTATTTTGTTCATCATTTTGTTTACCGCCGTGCTGAACATGTTTTTAACCGACGGCCGCGACCTGCCGGTGTTCGGCCATTCTATCGGCCTGACGGTGGAGGGCGTGATTATGGCGGTGAAAATGGCGCTTCGGCTGGTACTGTTAATCATTGCCTCCAGCGCGCTGACCTACACCACCTCGCCCATGGCGCTGACAGACGGGATTGAAAAGCTGTTAAAGCCCTTTTCCAAGCTTGGGTTTCCGGCGCATGAGCTAGCCATGATGATGAGCATTGCCATACGGTTTATTCCAACCTTAATTGAAGAAACCGACAAAATTATTAAGGCACAGCAGGCCCGGGGGGCAGACTTTGACACCGGCTCGCTGATAAAGCGCGCGAAATCGCTTATTCCCATGCTAGTGCCGCTGTTTATCAGCGCGTTTCGCCGTGCTGACGAGCTGGCCGTTGCAATGGAAAGCCGGTGCTACCGGGGCGGTGACTCCCGCACCAGGCTCAAAGAAATCCGCTTTACCATAACAGACCTTTGGGGCTTTTTGGTGTTTGCCTTGTTTTTTGCGGCGGTTATTACCTTAGACATTGTTTTCTGATGGAGGAACTATGAGTCAGAACCATAAAATTACGCTGATGTATAACGGTGCGCGGTACGGCGGCTGGCAAGTGCAGAAAAACGCAGTTACCATTCAGGAGGAGCTTGAAAAAGCCTTTTCCACTATTTTGCGGCAAGATGTGTCGATTATCGGAGCCAGCAGGACAGATGCAGGCGTGCACGCCTTAAACTACACAGCCAATGCCTTTTTTGACACGGATTTGGAAGAACGCAGAATTTTGTCCGGCGTGAACGCTGTTTTGCCGGAGGATATCCGGGTTAAGTCCATCAAGGAATGTGACGAGGCGTTCCATGCAAGATACTGCGCAAAATCGAAAACCTATGTTTATCAAATTGATACGTCCATTTATGGCGACGTGTTTAAAAAGCCCTATGTTTGGCGGTTTAAATATCCGCTTAATTTTGAAAATATGCAAAAGTGTACGCCGTTTTTTCTGGGCAGACACGACTTTTCGGCTTTCATGTCCAAAGGCGCGCAGGCCAAAACCTTTGAACGAGAAATTTATGAGTGCTCCCTCACCAGGCAGGACGATATGATTACCATGAAAATCCGCGGAAACGGGTTTTTATATAACATGGTTCGGATTATTGCCGGAACTTTGGTCAGCGTGGGACGGGGCTTTTTAAGCGGGGAGGAAATTCCACAAATTATTTTGTCGAAAGAGCGCAAACGTGCAGGCATTACCGCGCCTCCAGAGGGGCTTATGCTTTATGAGATTGAATATGAATAAAACGCTGCGCTAAAATAAGCCCACAGCGGCGCAGCTTAGCTTAAAAAGTGGGTTGGAAAGGCTGGAAAGCGGGATATGAAACATTCCATTATCAAAAAAATTATCATAGCGCTGCTCATTGTTGCCGGCGTTTTGCTGATTTTGTTTGTCAGCAGGGAAATCGCCGTCCGGTTTTTCGGCTACAAGCCGCCGGCCATTTCAGAGAGCCAGCAGAAAAAGGCAAAGCAGGTGGAGGTTTCGCTGGACGCCGGTGAGAACTATAAACACGTCGTTACCGACCAGTATATCTATTTTGTGAACGTAGACAAAGTTACAGTCTGCGACAGCAGCGGAAAGCAAAAGGCTGAAATTGCCATTGTTACGTCAGAACCCGTGGTAAAATCCAACGGAAAATACGTTATTGTTGGCGACGTGGGCGGAAACAACGTTTATCTGTTAAACGGCACCGATTTAAAAAACACCATTGTTACGAAAGGCGCTTTGGTGGACGTTTCGGTCAATGCCTCGGGTTACTGCGTGCTGGTAACCCAGGGTGACATGCATAAGCGGGACGTGACGGTGTATAATACCAAAGGGGAAGAACAGTTTGTTTGGAATTCGGGAAGCCTGTTTGTGTTAAGCGCCTCAGTTGCGGACAACAACAAAAACATTATCATTTCAACTTTAGACACACAGGAAGGCAAAATGAAATCGGTTTTGTCGTTTTACAATATTTCAGCTGCAGACCCCATTGCCACGGAGGAGTATGAAAACGAGCTCATTGCCGCGGTGGAAATTCGTGGAACCTATGTGTTCTGCGTGGGTGACTCGAAAGCCTGCGTTTACCGCGTTTCAGGCGAGAAAACGGCGGAAATCCCTTATAACGGAAAAACGCTGATTACATATAAAACCAGCAACGCCAATATTGTTATGGCGTTTTCCGAGTCGGCCTTAACTGGCAAGCGGTATGACATTGAATCCTATAACACCGCAGGCAAGCAAATCGGAACCTATGAGCTGGACTATAAAATTGACTATATTGATTTTGCACAGGACACCATTGCCATCAGCCGCGGCCGGCTGATTAACACGGTGGACCTTTCCGGCCGTGAAAAAAAGCTGATTGACCCGGGAATTGACATCGACAGCCTGAGCTTTATCGGCGGTGTGTCCACCGCCGTGGGCTTCACGGCCAACGGGGCATATATTTTTAAAATCACATAACTTTTTGTAAAGGAGGCGCGCTGTGAGCATTAACTATTTAGATCTTGCTGTGCTTCTGATTATCGTTTTATCCATATTATTCGGCTTCAAAAAGGGATTTTTAAGAACCGTTACAGGCCTTGCGGCAATGGTAATTTCGCTCATTTTGGCCATGACGCTTTACCCATATGCCGCGGAGCTGATTATGAAAACTCCTGTTTACGACACGGTATATGACAACACCGCCGCCGTGATTCAGGTTCCCCAGGAGAATACCGGCCGCTTGTCTGATTTCGGAACAGGCAAACTCAATTTACCGAGAGACTTTACAAATCATTTGGAAAAGAACATCGACACAGCGTCCGACGCAGTTGCGTCTTCTGTTGCAGACACGGTTGCATCATCTGTTGTAAAGCTTGTCAGCATGCTCTGCGTGTTTGTGCTGGCGCGGTTTCTGCTGATGATTGTCGCCGGTGCGGCGGGGCTCATTCACAAGCTCCCTATCATTGGCTGGGGAGACTCTCTTTTGGGAGCGTTGTTTGGTTTGTTTCGCGGTTTGCTTTTCGTTTATGTGCTGCTGGCTTTTGTGACATTTGCTGCATCTATGGCACCGGACGGGGCTCTTTCCCGTGCAATAAAATACTCGGAATTTGCTAAAGTGATGTATAATGATAATGTTCTTTTGGATTTTATCTATAAAGGCTAATTCCTGTTTGACAATGAAATTCAACAGAGGTATAATGAATAACAGATAAAAAAATATGGAGGCTTTAAAATGGAAATTAAAATTGTGAAAACAACAACACCGAAAGAGAAACCGGCTGCAAACGCCTTAGGTTTCGGAAAATATTTTACAGACCACATGTTCGTTATGGACTATAGTGTGGAAAAGGGCTGGCACGACGCAAGAATTATTCCTTACGGCCCGTTTGAGTTTGAGCCCTCCTGTATGGTGTTTCATTACGGACAGTCTATTTTTGAAGGCTTAAAAGCTTACAAAGGCGCTGACGGCGGCGTGCTTTTATATCGGCCGTATGAAAATATGAAGCGCATGAACCGGTCGAACGACAGGCTTTGTATTCCGCAGATTGATGAAGATTTTGCCGTTGACGCAATTCGC
Organism: Congzhengia minquanensis; assembly: GCF_014384785.1. NCBI lineage: Bacteria > Bacillati > Bacillota > Clostridia > Eubacteriales > Oscillospiraceae > Congzhengia > Congzhengia minquanensis. The sequence continues at coordinate 228,555 of NZ_JACRSU010000001.1, read as the reverse complement.
CAGCTTGTTCTCCTGGACAAAGACTGGATTCCCGAGGGCGAGGGAACATCTCTCTACATCCGCCCCTTTGTGTTCGGAACAGACAACGCGCTGGGCGTTCACCCGTCCCATACATATAAATTCATTGTTATCTTAAGCCCTGTGGGTTCTTACTATGCCGGCGGACTTTCTCCTGTTAAAATTTGGGTTGAGAGCGAATATGTCCGTGCAGTGCGCGGCGGTATCGGCGCGGCGAAAACAGCCGGCAACTACGCTGCCAGCTTAAAGGCCCAGGAAGTTGCAGAAAAGAAAGGGTATTCCCAGGTGCTCTGGCTGGACGGTGTGGAGCAAAAGTATGTGGAAGAAGTTGGCGCGATGAACATTTTCTTTAAAATCGGCGGCGAAGTTGTAACACCTGTTTTAAACGGCAGCATTTTAGGCGGCATTACCCGGGACTCGGTAATCGAGGTGTTAAGGGGAAGCGGCTACAAGGTTACGGAACGCAAAATTTCTATTGACGAGGTTCACGAGGCTTATAAAAACGGCAAGTTAGAAGAGGTGTTCGGCACCGGAACCGCCGCTGTCATTTCTCCTGTGGGCGAGCTTTGCTATAAGGGCGAGAAAATGGTGATTAACAACAACGAAATCGGAGAGGTTTCGCAAATGTTGTATGACACCATCACCGGAATGCAGAAAGGCGCAATTGAAGACAAATATAATTTCACCTATAAAATTTAAGCTTAAACGATAAATGTGTGTTCCGCAGCGTTTAGCGCTGCGGAAACCGTTATTTTGCTTCTGAATTTGTTATTGTCAAACTTTATCTTAAATTTTCTTTTCTTAGCATGAGCTACTATCCCGCTTTTCGTTTATTTTAAACTTCATATCGGAGGAATTTTATGGATTTATCAAATAAAAAATTACAGGATTTGCGTGAAATCGCAAAAGCAATTGGCATAAAAAGTATTACCAAATATAAAAAGGACGAGCTGATTGCGGCCATTTCGGAAACGCCAAAAGCCTGCCCTTCTGCTGAATCGGAGGTAAAAGCGGTTGAGAAAACGGCGGAAACAACAGTCACTGCGGAAGCCTCAAAAACCGAACAAAATGGTGCAGTAAAACAGGAAAACAAGGCACCTGCTAAAAAGGCCGGGCAAAAGCGCCCGGAGCTCACTGTTTCCGGCTCCGACAATATCGTAGGCGGGATTTTAGAGGTGCTGCCGGACAATGGATTTGGCTTTCTGCGCGGGGAAAACTACCTTTCTACGCCGAAAGACGTTTACGTTTCGCCTACGCAAATCCGCCGGTTTAACTTAAAAACCGGCGACAAGGTGACGGGTATTGCCCGCCTGCCGAAAGAGGAGGAAAAGTTTCCGGCGCTGATTTTTGTGCAGCATGTGAACGACGACACACCTGACAAAGCAATTCGCCGCAAGCCTTTTGAATATTTAACACCCATTTTTCCCACAGAGCGAATCCGGCTGGAAAACAACCAGAGGGACTATGCCATGCGGCTGGTGGATTTAATAGCCCCCATAGGAAAAGGGCAGAGGGGCTTAATTGTTGCACCGCCGAAAGCCGGTAAAACAACGCTTTTAAAAAATATTGCCAACAACATTGAAGCAAACCATCCGGAAATTACGTTGATTGTGCTTTTAATTGACGAGCGACCTGAGGAAGTGACAGACATGAAGCGGTCGATTTCCGGCGACGTGGTATATTCCACCTTCGACCAGGTGCCGGAACACCATGCAAAGGTGGCCGAAATTGTGTTAGAACGCGCCCAGCGTCTGGTGGAGCAGAATAAGGACGTTGTTGTGCTGTTAGACTCTATTACCAGGCTTGCCCGGGCATATAACTTAACTGTGCCTCCCTCGGGCAGAACGCTCTCAGGCGGGCTTGACCCCAGTGCCCTGCACAAACCGAAAAAGTTTTTCGGCGCGGCAAGAAATATTGAAAACGGCGGCAGCCTCACCATTTTGGCTACCGCGCTGATTGAAACGGGCAGCCGCATGGACGACGTGATTTTTGAAGAGTTTAAGGGTACGGGCAATATGGAGCTGCACTTAGACAGAAAGCTTCAGGAAAAACGGATTTTCCCTGCCATTGACATCAACAAATCCGGCACAAGAAAAGAAGAACTGCTGCAAACGCCAAAGGAACTTGAGGCGGTTTGGGCCGTTCGCCGGGAGCTTTCCAGTCAAACTACCCAGGACGTGACGGAACAGCTGATTAACAACTTAATCCGTACAAAGGATAACGAGGAGTTTGTGGAGCTGATTTTGCGGTCGTACGACCGGGGCAGGAAAAACAGGTTTTGACAAAATAATTTGATTTAAAAAATTTTTTCGTATAATTCCAAAGCGTATTTTGCATAATAGTATTGAGCGCAAAAGTGTGCTCAAATAATACTTTAACCAAGCTTTGGGAGGAAAAAAATGAACAATCAGAATCAGAACAACAACCAAAACAGAAACCAGAATAACCAGAACCAGAATCAGAACCAAAATAACCAGAACAACAACCAAAACAGAAACCAGAACAATCAAAATCAGAACAAAAATCAGAATAGGGAACAGTTCTAATTTTAGAGAAGTTCAAAAAAGCCGCCCTTTTTATAGGGCGGCTTTTTTCTTGCTATTCGGCGTCTTTCGGCGGAATGCGGTTTTGATAGTCGCTTACGTTTAAACGGTCAATCTTACACTTTTGACGATAAGACAGCGGCGTTACGTTCTCGTGCTTTCTGAAAATATCATTAAACCGCTGCTGGCTGGAAAACCCAACCATTTTTGCAACGTCCGCCACTTTTACGTCGGTATTCTGCAAATATTCCTTTGCTGCCTCAATGCGCACCTTTAAAATATAACTTTTGGGGCTGATTCCGAATTTATCTTTAAAAGAATGCGCAAAATAACTGTCGGAAAGATAAATATATTTGGCAACTTGAGTTAACGTCAAATCCTTGTCGTAGTTGTTGTCGATATATTCCTTTGCAATGCCTAACAGCTCGTGAAGTTTCAAATTACGGTTTTTTGCACTCTGTTCCCACTCCTGCTTAAGAGTACGGGAAAGGAGCACAAACAGCTCAATAATTAACAAACAGCTTAAAAAATCGCCCCACACCTGATATTTCATGCGCTCCCTTAAAATTCGGTTCATTACGTGAACAATGTCGTTTTTCTTAGACAGCGTTAAATGCAGGTAATCGCCGGTGGCCTCATCTTCAATATATTCAATAAAATCCGTAAGCGACACGTGGCTGTCAAGCTCATTTTTCTGGGTTTTAAAGGTAAAGCTCAGCACAATGAACTCGCACACGTCGGATTTCACCACAAACTTATGCGACCTGCCGGGCTTGATAATGACAATGGAGTGCGGCGTCATGCTGACATCGATCCCCTCAATTTGAAAAACAGCAGTCCCTTTTTTTATATAAACCATTTCAAAATGGTCGTGGCGGTTTGCAGTCATCGACCAGTTGGTGTCGTGAATTTTTTCAATTGTTTTCACTATGGCCGGCATATAGGTTAGTTTTTCTACCAATTCGTCCCACGCGCGGGGAAGCTGGTCGCTGTTTGGCATAGAGAACACACCTTTCCAACAAAAATTAATGAAATTTGTTTTATTATACAATAAAATTGCCGAAATGTAAACAGTATTTTAACTTTATTGACACTTTTTTTTTATTATGCTATACTGTTTTCATGATAATCGAATAGGAGTGGATAAACATGCCATATATTGGGACAAAGACAACGAAGACGCTTACAGAGGAGAAAAAAGCCGCTCTTGCAAAACGGTTTGGAACGGCCATTACCACCATTCCCGGAAAGTCTGAGGCACATTTGATGCTGGGCTTTGAAGGAGACGCCACCATGTATTTCGGAGGAAAAACCGGCGAACCTATGGCCTTTGTGGAAGTGAAGCTGTTCGGAACGTCTGACCGGGAGCATTTAACAATGCTTACAAAACAAATTTGCGATATATTAAAGGAAGAACTGGGCATCGACGGCGCAAACACCTATGTGAAATATGAAGAAGTTGCCCACTGGGGTTGGAACGGAAGCAACTTTTAAGCATGGATATTAACAAAATGATGACGCCCAGGCTCATGTCCGCGGCTGGGTTTGTTTCCTGCGGCGCAACAGTGGCCGACGTGGGGACAGACCATGCCTATATTCCCATCTGGCTTGTAAAGAACGGCGTTTGCCCGGGTGCTGTGGCAATGGATATTAACCAGGGTCCGATTTTGCGGGCAGAAGAAAATATCAGGAAATTTGGCTTAGAAACAAAAATCCGTACCAAACTGTCTGACGGGCTGGCGGCGCTGGAGCCGAATGAGGCGGACACGGTGGTGATTGCCGGAATGGGCGGAATTTTAATTAACCAGATTTTAGAGAATGCAGCGCATCTTTATTCCTCAATAAAACACTATGTTCTCCAGCCGATGACGGCCATTGAAGAAACCAGAAAGTTTTTAGAGCAAAATGGATTCTTCATTCAAGACGAGTGTCTGGCGAAGGAAGAGAACAAAATATATACCATTATGTCAGTTGTCCGGGGACAAATGAGAATTGAAAAGGAAATTCATTATTACATAGGGGAAAAATTAATAGAAAACCGTGATCCGCTGCTTTCGGAGTTATTAGACGGAAAGATGTATGAGTTAGGCCGTGCAATTGCTTCATTACAATTTGCCAAAGGTGAGGAAGCAGCCCAAAAGCAGGAATGGTTTTTGTTTTTGCGAAATGAAATGAATAAAATTAAGGAGGCCTGCACGTTATGGTAAAATTAACGGACATTATAGACTTTTTAAATCTGACTGCGCCGCCGCACCTGGCGGAAAGCTATGATAACGTCGGGCTGTTAATTGGAGAGAAAGAAAAAGAAATTCGGAAGGTGCTTGTTACCTTAGACACAGACGAGATTGTGGCCATTGACGCCCGGGAAAAACAGGCGGATTTGGTTTTGTCCCACCATCCGCTGATCTTTAGGCCGCTGGGCAGGATAACGGGTGAGGACGCGGTCTCACGGACAGTTTTGTCGCTGATTAAAGACGACATTGCGCTTTTTTCCATGCACACCAATTTTGACAGCGTAAAATGTGGGCTGGGCGATTTGTTTTTAGACAAAATCGCCGAAACACAAAACCGCGTTCCCATAGAGGGAGACGGTGAAAACGGCATTGGAAGAATTGCAGATGTAAAAGGCGAGCTTGTTTTTTCTAAACTTTTGGACAGAATAAAAACAGAGTTTCATATTAAGTCTTTGCGTTACATTGGCCCGGAAAACAAACAAATCCGCAAAATTGCGGTGGTTAACGGCGGCGGGGCAGATTATATTTATGAGGCAAAGAAGCTGGGTGCGGACTGTTTCGTGTCCGGCGACATGAAATATCACCAGGCACGGTTTGCTTATGAAAACGATTTGGCCCTGGTGGAGGTTCCCCATTACCAGGCTGAAATCATTTTTTGTGGGTATGTAAAACAGCTTTTGGAAAACCGGTTCGGCAGTGAGCTGGAGGTTTTGGTGACAGATAAAAACACAGACATCTGGAAACAGCTGGATGAACTTGTAATTGACACAGAAACGTGATATAATAGAAATAATACACTGGTTTAACAAATTATATGGAGGTAAGCATGAATCAGGTAATCATGAAGCAGACGCAAGCTTTGCCAATGATTGTTGTCCGCGGCCTTGTGGTGTTCCCAAATACGCTTCTTCATTTTGATATGGCCCGGGAAAAATCCATTTTAGCATTGGAAAATGCAATGGTGAACAAACAGTTGGCATTTGTGACGATGCAAAAAGATATAACAATAGAAAACCCTGCGCCGGAGGACATTGAAACAATGGGCACCATTTGTAAAATTACCCAGGTGGTAAAAATGCCCAACAATACGGTGCGCGTTTTAGTGGAAGGGTTAAAACGGGCTAAAATCAGCGAAATTTTGAAAACAAAGCCATATTTTGTGTCTTTGGTGGATGAAATTGAGCCCGAGGAATTTGACGAAGAAGAACTGGAGAACGAGGCCTTAAAAAGAAAGCTCATTGACGAGTTTATGAACTACCGCGAGTTTAACCGCAAGGTGAGCGGTGAGTTTTTGTTTACCCAGCAAAACACCGATGACACGTCCCGTCTGGCGGACAACTTAGCGTCGAATTTGCCATTGAAGCTTTCCGATAAACAGGAAATTTTAAACACGGTGGACGTGAAAACCCGTGTAGAAAACTTAATTTCGCTTTTAATCCGCGAAACGGAAATTGCAAAAATCGACAGCGTAATTGATAAAAAAGTAAAAAGCAATATTGATAAAAACCAGCGGGAATATTTTTTAAGAGAACAGATGAAGGTCATTCAGGAGGAACTGGGCGACAAAGAGGGCGTTGAGCTGGAGGCGGAGGAGTATAAACAAAAGCTTTCAGAATTAGACCTGCCGGAAGCTGTACGCGAAAAGTGCGACAAAGAACTGGAACGGTTTATGAAAATGTCCTACAGCAACCCGGAGTCTAATGTAATTCGCACCTATCTTACTTGGGTTTGCGATCTGCCCTGGAACAACGTTACGAAAGACACACTTAGCATAAAAAAAGCGAAAGCTGTACTGGCAAAAGACCACTATGGATTAGAAAAGGTGAAAGAGCGCATTTTGGAATTTCTGGCGGTGAAACAAATTACCGGCACCATGGCCGGCCCGATTTTGTGTCTTGTGGGCCCTCCGGGTGTGGGTAAAACGTCCATTGCGAAATCCATTGCTGAGAGCATGGGAAGAACCTATGTGCGCATTTCCTTAGGCGGCATCCGCGACGAGGCGGACATACGCGGCCACAGAAGAACGTATATCGGTTCTATGCCAGGCAGAATTATAACGGCTTTAAAACAGGCAGGAACCAACAATCCACTTATGCTGTTCGATGAAATCGACAAAATGGGGTCGGACTATAAAGGCGACCCTTCGGCTGCGCTTTTAGAGGTGTTAGACGCTGAGCAGAACACAAAGTTTCGCGACCATTTCATGGAAATTGATTTCGACCTGTCTAACATACTGTTCATCGCTACGGCTAACACGTTAGACACCATTCCCCGTCCTCTTTTGGACAGAATGGAAATTATTGAGCTTCCGGGCTATACGTCGGAAGAAAAGTTTCACATAGCGAAACGCCACCTTTTGCCGAAACAGCTGAAAAAGCACGGACTTAAGAACGACAACATCAGTATAAACGACGGCGCAATCCGCACCGTGATTGAACACTATACCCGGGAGGCAGGCGTTCGTACGCTGGAGCGTAAAATTGCAAACATTTGCAGAAAAGCTGCGCTGTTATTAGTGGACGATCCCGAAACAAAAGTACGTGTAACGGCGAGAAACATGGAAGAATTTCTTGGCAAACATCTTTTCGAGCGGGAACAGGCATCCAAAAAGGACGAGGTAGGCATTGTTACCGGCCTGGCCTGGACGCAGGTGGGCGGTGACACGCTTTCTGTTGAAGTGAACGTTATGCAGGGCACGGGAAACTTAGAGCTAACCGGCCAGCTGGGCGACGTGATGAAAGAGTCGGCCAAAGCCGCTGTAAGCTTCGTGCGGGCTAACGCCGAGAATTTAGATATTGACGGGGAGTTTTATCAAAACCGGGATATTCATATTCATGTGCCGGAGGGCGCCACGCCGAAAGACGGCCCGTCTGCCGGAATTACCATTGCAACGGCCTTAACGTCGGCCTTGTCCGGCAAAAAGGTGAAGCACGATGTTGCCATGACCGGCGAAATCACTATCCGCGGCAGGGTGCTGCCCATTGGCGGCCTGCGGGAGAAAACTCTGGCGGCCTACCGCGCCGGCATAAAAACCATTATTATCCCCTGGGAAAACAAAAAGGATATTGACGAATTAGAGCCGGTCGTGAAAGAAAACATTGACATTAAACCCGTACACGACATGAATGAAGTGCTGCACATAGCGCTCGCCTGAAAGGATTTTTTATGAAAGTGAATATACACAACGCGCGCTTTTTGCTGTCCGGTGTGAAAAAGGAGCACTACCCAGTGTCGACCATGCCCGAGGTTGCCTTTGCGGGCAGGTCGAACGTTGGGAAATCCTCCATGATTAACAAAATTCTAAACCGCAAAAACTTTGCAAGGGTCAGCGCCACGCCGGGTAAAACTGCAACCATTAACTTCTACGACATTGACAAAAAGCTAATGCTGGTGGACTTGCCGGGCTATGGCTATGCTGCCGCCAGCAAGGGAGAGCGGAAGGCGCTGAGCGACATTATAAACGAATATTTAACCGAGCGCAAGCAGCTGGTGCAGTTGATTTTGCTGGTGGACTCCCGCCACAAACCCACTGAGGACGACCGTCGCATGATGGATACCATTAAAAGTGCCGGCGGCATGGCGGTGGTAATCGCAACGAAAACCGACAAGCTTTCCAAGCGGGAGCTGGAAGAAAATCTTGACCGTATAATTGAAACATTAAACCTTTCAGACGGCGACATTTTGCTGCCGTTTTCCACAAAGACAGCTGAAAGTGCAGAAAATTTCTGGGACTATATCTATGACTATATTTTGTTCGACTTAGACGACGAAGAAGGGGAGTAATCGGTATGATAGGTGACAAGGAACGGATTTTAAAACTGATTGAACGGGACGTGCATGCAACCCCGGAAGAAATTGCGGTGATGATTGGCAAGGACAAAGCTTATGTTCAGGAAATTTTGGACGAATGTGTGCAAAATCAAACAATTTTGGGTCAGAAAACCATTATCGACTGGGAGAAAACTGAGCGGGAACTGGTTTCGGCCATTATTGAACTTAAGGTTACGCCCCAGCGAGGTTCGGGCTTTGACCGCATTTCAGAGCGCATTTACCAGTATGACGAAATTTCGTCGGTTTACCTTGTTTCAGGCGGATTTGACATTGCAGTAATTGTTGAGGGCAAAACGGTTAAGGAAGTCGCGTTGTTTGTCGCGGAAAAGCTCGCCCCTATGGACGAGGTTATCAGCACAGCCACCCACTTTATTTTAAAGAAATATAAGGCGGAGGGCGTTATTTTAAACAACAAGATGGAAGACGACCGCGAGGTGATTACACTATGATGAACTACGACAGCGTTTTGTCTGACGTGGTGAAAACCATTGAGCCATCGGGCATTAGAAAATTTTTCGACCTTGCCAGCGACATGGAGGGGGTTATCTCCTTAGGCGTTGGCGAGCCGGATTTTGTCACCCCCTGGCATATCCGAAATGAAGGCGTTTACGCCCTGGAAAAAGGGAAAACTCACTACACAGCCAATGCCGGTTTTTTGGAACTGAGAAAAGAAATTTCAAACTATATTGAGCGTAACACCCAGGTGAGTTACGACCCCAAAGGCGAAGTTTTGGTCACGGTGGGCGGCAGCGAGGCTATTGATCTTGCAATCCGTTCTATTGTTAACCCAGGTGATGAGGTGCTTATTCCCGAGCCCTGTTTTGTGTGCTACAAGCCCTGCACCATTTTAGCCGGCGGTGTTCCGGTGCCAATTGTGACAAAGGTGGAGGATAAATTTAAGCTCACTGCAAAACAGCTGAAAGACGCCATTACCCCCAGAACCAAAATGCTGATTTTGCCCTATCCCAACAACCCAACAGGCGGCATTATGACAAAATCGGACTTAGAGGAAATTGCGGCTGTTTTAAGAGATACCAATATCATCATTTTAACAGACGAAATTTATTCCGAGCTTACTTATGGGAGAAAACACACCTCCATCATTTCTATTGACGGCATGGCAGAGCGCACCATTTATGTGAACGGATTTTCCAAAAGTTATGCCATGACAGGATGGCGTCTGGGTTATGTTGCCGCGCCTAAGGAAATTATGCAGCAAATGCTTAAAATTCATCAGTTCGCTATTATGTGCTCGCCGACTACCAGCCAATATGCGGCTATTGAGGCCCTGAAGAAGGGGGATGAGGACATAAAGAAAATGCGGGAGGAATACGATTACAGAAGAAGGGTAATTGTAGACGGATTTCGGAACATTGGCCTGTCCTGCTTCGAACCGGAGGGAGCTTTTTATGTGTTTCCCGACATTCGGAGCACGAAAATGACCTCATCTGATTTTTGCGAGGCCCTTTTAAACAAAGAAAGGGTTGCCGTAATTCCCGGTTCTGCCTTTGGCGCAAGCGGCGAAGGGTTCATCCGCTGTTCCTACGCATATTCCATTTCCAGCATCAATGACGCTTTAAGCAGAATTGAGCGGTTTTTAAAATCGCTTTAACACGAAAGGACAAAATAGACATGGCAATGAACATTGTGCTCGTTGAACCTGAAATTCCCCAAAACACTGGAAACATTGCAAGAACCTGCAAGGCAACGGGCAGCATTTTGCATATCGTAAAGCCAATGGGCTTTGCGATTGACGATAAAAAGCTAAAGCGCGCCGGGTTAGACTACTGGCACGAATTAGACATTCGATATTATGAAAATTTAACGGACTTTTTTGAAAAATGCCCGGGAACATATTATTTCTGCACCACAAAGGCCGGCAAACGCCACAGCGACCAAACATTTCAAGACGGGGACTTCCTTGTTTTCGGCAAAGAAACCCACGGCCTGCCGGAACCGCTGTTAAAGGAACACTATGAAAACTGCATCCGCATCCCCATGGCGGAGGGCGCAAGGTCGTTAAACCTTTCTAACTCTGTGGCAATTGTGCTTTATGAAGCGCTGCGGCAGCTGAACTTTCTGACATTGAAAGAGGAGGGGGTTCTTACGGGCAGGCCCGATTAGGAGATACCTTTATGAAAAAACAAGTTGTGCTGAAAAACCTTTGCAGCTTTGAACCGCAGCATATTTTTGAATGTGGACAGTGCTTTCGCTGGGAAAGGGAGGAAGACGGCAGTTACACCGTTGTTGCCCGAAACCGCGTGATAAACGTTTGCAAAGAAAAGGGATTTATCGTTTTTCGTAATGTGACGGAAGAAGAATTTCATGATATTTGGCGTGGCTATTTCGACCTTGATACCGATTATGGTCAAATTAAGAAAACGCTTTCGGAACATGACAGATTTTTAAAGGATGCCACAGAATATGGCAGTGGTATCCGGATTTTAAACCAGGATTTGTGGGAATGTGTGGTATCGTTTATCATATCCGCCAACAACAATATTCCGCGGATTCAGGGAATCATTCAAAGGCTTTGCCAGCAGTTTGGAGATCGTTTAAGTTACGGCGGGAAAACCTATTTTACGTTTCCCGGACCGGAGAGGATTGTAGGCGATTTATCCTTTTTAAGGGCTGGCTACCGCGAACACTACATAAAAAATGCCTGTGAAACCTTTTTAAGCAGCAATTTTTCAGATATCGCAGCGCTTGACACAGACAGCGCTAGAAAGAAGCTGCTCACCATAAGCGGAGTGGGGCCTAAAGTGGCGGACTGCATTTTGCTGTTCGGCTTAGAACGGCGGGAGGTCTTTCCCGTTGACGTTTGGGTCAAACGCTGTTTAAACAGCCTGTACGGCGAAGCCATGAAAACAAAAACGCCCCGGGAGTTCGCGGTGGAGGCCTTCGGACCACTTGCGGGCTTTGCACAGCAATATTTGTTTTATTATATGCGTAATGCGGGATTTGACAAAACGGGAGGAATGAAACATGCCTAAGGCAAAAACCTTTGAAGAGTCAATCACAGAACTAGAGCAAATTGTAACCCTTTTAGAAAGCGGCGACGCTCCGTTAGACGAAGCGGTGGCTCTGTTTGAAAAGGGAATGAAACTCTCTGCAAAATGCCACGACCAGCTTGACAAGGCCGAGCAAAAGGTAAAGCTTTTAACAGAGAATGAAGAAGGAACTGTTAAAACAACAGATTTTAACAGCGGGGAGGACAGTTAATTGGATTTTTTAGAAGCGTTAGAAGCCAAAATTGTTGAAGTGAATAAAAGTCTGCATAAATACCTTGAGGAGAAAGACAGTCCTCAGGCAACTATCTATAAGGCAATGAACTACAGTCTGCACGCTGGCGGCAAACGTATCCGTCCCGTGCTTGCGCTGGCATGCGCCGAGGTTTTAGAAGCGGAGACGGATAAGGTTATGCCCTTTGCCTGTGCCATTGAAATGATACATACCTATTCCTTAATCCACGACGATTTGCCGTGCATGGATAACGACGACCTGCGCCGGGGCAAGCCCACCAACCACAAGGTTTACGGCGAAGCAATTGCAACTCTGGCAGGGGACGGGCTTTTAAATTTGGCATTTGAAACTATTTTAAAGCAGTCCCAGGTTTCGCCCAATATGACGCTGGCGGCACTCTCCTTAATTGCAGACAGCGCAGGCGTGGAGGGCATGATTGGCGGACAGGTGATTGACATTGAGTCTGAGGGTAAAACCATCGACGCAATTACGCTGATGACCATGCACCTGCACAAAACGGCGGCGCTGATTATGGCGTCTGCGAAGGTGGGGGCGCTGCTTGGCGGTGGCGGCAGGGAAGACCTGATTGTAATGGAGGAGTTTGCGCGGTATTTGGGCATTGCTTTCCAAATTAAAGACGATATTTTAGACGTGGCGGGCAGCGCCGAAAACCTGGGCAAAACAACGGGCAAGGACAATGCAAGCCAAAAATCGACCTTTGTTACAATCTATGGCTTGGAGCAGTCTGAAAAAATGCTTGTGGACTATACCAACAAGGCGGTCGACGCTTTGTCAAAATACGGTGCTAAGGCAGAATTTTTAATCAATCTTTCAAAATTTTTGTTAGACCGTGACAGATAAAATTTAAGGTGGTAAAAAACGTGTGGTTAAAAGAACTTCTGGCAAACGAAATTTTGATTGCAGCGATCATCGGCTGGTTCAGCGCCCAGGTTATTAAATTTTTGCTGGTGTTGATTGAGGACAAAAGAATTAACTTTGAGCGCCTGGTAGGCTCCGGCGGCATGCCCAGCTCACACACCTCGTTCGTCACCGCTTTAACGGCAGCAGTGGCATTAAATGAGGGCTTATCGTCGTCTTTATTCGCAGTTTGCGTAGTGTTTTCGTTTGTGGTGATGTACGATGCCTCCGGTGTGCGGCGCGCTGCAGGCGAACAGGCTGCGCTGTTAAATCGGCTGGTGGAAAACTTTGGCAGGGAAAAGCTTGAGGTTACAGGAGAACGGTTGAAAGAGCTTGTGGGGCACTCGCCCTTAGAGGTAATTGCCGGCGCGGCGCTGGGAATTGCAGTGGCAATTGTCACTCACAACATATTTTAAATTTTTGTTAAAACTTTAATTGAGCCTTTACTTAAAGCAAAATTTATGGTATATTAATGATGTTTGATAAAGAAAAAATCACGGTGGTGCAGTATCCTAGTCAGCGCTGCTTGCTCCCAGGACGGGCCTAAAAATCCGTTGAAGGGCACATCGATGAAGTTCCTGGTGCTTGCTTTCGACGCCCAGTCGGGGGTTGGTGCTGGGAGTTAAGGCTTTGGGGCGTCTCGCAATGGCATGCGAAATTCGACCCCATTTCCGTGGAGACCTGTTCTTGTGCTTCATCTGCCCGCTTTAAAACCGTATCGTTTTGAGGTGGCCTACTGAGGTACGAAACAGGGTGAAACCTGTTGCTTGGTGCAACTGCCGTGCGGTTTAGCGGCCGCAATGCACGCGTGCTGGGGACAGCGTAGCCTGCCTTGAGTGGGTATGGCGGATAGCGGACAGACCTTTTTCGTTCCGGCCAAAACAAAAAGGTTATCGCTGCTTGAAACCATGGCTGCAAAAGAGGCTAAGAGCAAGTCTGACTGTTTGGGAAAACCTCTAGGCTGTTCGTATGAGATACTTTTGGGATTGTAGTGCGGACTTAAGTGGTGATTCGGTTCTGCATAGGGAGACCGTGCAGGTCGGACGTTAAAGGGAAACCACTGATTTGGCGACATATCAGCAGTCCGTCGGGAAAGCCTACCGAACCTAAACCGCAAAATTTACCTCAAGTATTGCCACCTATTTTTTTATAAAATTTATCGTATAAAGATTTGTATGCGCCGTAAATTCAGTTTGCGGCGTAACTTTTAGTTTGAATTTAAGGCTGGTGTTTTGCTTGTCTGACGACAGTAGTAATAAGCGGGTAACTGCAAACAAAATTAAAACATATCGTAAAACAGGAAATAAAAAAGAGGGCCGTAAATGGGTTGTTACAATTGTTCTGGTGACCTTTGTGATTTCTGCCATGCTGCAGATGATTCAGTCGGGGTTAATGAACAGGGTAAACCTGATTATGGCTTTTATTATTTTGAGCATATTCATCGCCATCGGCGTATTGTTCGACATTATCGGTGTGGCGGTAACCTCAGCGCAGGAAACGCCGTTTCACTCCCTATCCTCCAGAAAGGTGCGGGGTGCAAAAGAAGCTGTGCGCCTCATTCGCAACGCAGACAAGGTTGGCTCTTTTTGTAACGACGTTATCGGCGACATTGTGGGCATCATTTCAGGCAGCGCCACAACGGCAATTGTCATTATGCTGTTTTCCCTGGGCTATTTTAAAAGTGAGTTTGTTTTAACCATTGTGTTAACCGCGGTTGTTGCGGCGCTTACCATTGGCGGCAAGGCGCTGGGAAAGCGGGTGGCCATTGAAAAGTCCGGCACCATTGTGTTTACCGTGGGAAAAATTGTGAGCTTTATTGCTCCGGTGAAAGAGAAAAACACGGCAAAGCCAAAATCTGAAAATGCTAAGGCGGCGAAAGAAAACGATGATTGAAACAACAAATAAAACGAAACTGTTCGGCATTTTGGGAACGCCGGTTGCGCATACGCTGTCTCCTGCCATGCATAGCTTCATGGCGGAGCAAAACAAAATTGACATGGCTTATTTAGCGTTCGACGTGCCGCCGGAAAAGCTTGGTGACACCATGCGGGGCGTGAAAGCCATAGGAGCGTGTGGCTTTAACATTACCGCGCCCCACAAAATTTGCGTGATGGACTATTTAGACCACATCTGCCCTGAGGCGCAGCACATGAACTCGGTGAACACCGTGGTAAACCGTAACGGCGTGTGGCACGGTTTTAACACCGACGGGAATGGTTACTGTGAGTCTCTTTTATTAGAGGGACATGAAATTAAAAATAAAAATATTTTAATGATGGGCGCTGGCGGTTCTGCCCGGTCTCTTGCCTTTACGCTCGCCAAATCCGGCGCAAAATCCATTTCCATTACGTCCAGAAGCATGGAGAAAATACATATAATCGGCGAAATGGTAGAACACTATACTGAAACTATATTTTACGATACGCTGGACAAAGCCAAGGATTACGACATTGTAATCAACACCACACCTGTGGGAATGCACGGCGCCGGCGACAGCGGCAACCCCTGCGGTTTTATGGATTTGATTCACGAAAACATGGTGTGCAGCGACATTATTTATAACCCGAAAGAAACGGTGTTTTTAAAAGAGGCTAAGAAAAGGGGCGCGCGTATTCATAACGGTTTGGGCATGTTGGTGCTTCAGGGCATTTTGGCATTTGAGCTGTTTTGTGAAATTTCCTTAGACCACAAAAGGACGTATGAACAGCTGATGCATTTATTTGACTACTACAGAATTTAAGGTGAAACTATGTTGAGTCCGAAAGACATTGCAATTGAAGATAAAAACGTATTACAGGAATATTTGGGAAAGAGCGAAAGCTCAACTTATAACTTTACTACGCTATTCATGTGGGCGGGCAGCGGAAAAATTCAGTATGATATTGTGGACGGCTGCCTTGTCTTGTTTTTTCATGGCAGGCACCACGGCGTGGGCTGCACCTATCCTCTGGGGAACGGGAACCGACAGGCGGCGGCAGAAAAATCCTTTGAGTTTATGAACCGCCAGAGCGGTTCGCCCCATTTTATTTTAATGACAGAACAAATGGCAGAGGAGTGTGGCGCAGTTTTTGGAAATAAACTTCGCATCTACAGCGACCGCAACAATGCGGACTATGTTTATTTAAGCGACAGCTTAATTCATCTTCGGGGCAAAAAGCTCCATCAGAAGAAAAACCACTTAAACGCATTTTTAAATCACTACGATTTTCAGTATGAGCGATTGGGGCAGAAAAACGCAGATGAGTGCAAGGAGTTGTTTTTAAACTGGAAACAGGGACAGAAGAACCATGGCTCAGGCCTGTCGGAAGAAGCAACGGTGCGGCTGCTTGACAACGTGGACAAGCTTGGCGTAACCTTAGGAGGAATCCGCGTTGACGGAAAGCTTGCGGCATTTTCTGCAGGCGAACCCATAACAGACGACATGGCGCTCATTCACATTGAATATGCCGACACCTCCATCCGGGGATCCTTTAACATGATAAATCAGCAATTTGTGCAAAACGAGTGGAGCGGTTTTGAATTTATTAACCGCGAGGAGGACATGGGGCTTGAGGGCTTAAGAAAAGCAAAAATGGCCTACAGGCCCGTTCGAATGGTTGAAAAATATTTTACGGAATATGAAGGAACATGAATATGAATATGAATGCAACAGTGATTGGCGGCGGTCTAGCCGGGTGCGAAGCGGCATGGCAGCTTGCAAAGCATAAAATTAACGTAACGCTTTATGAAATGAAGCCGGAAAAGAAAACGCCTGCGCACAGCTCCGACCTTTTGGGAGAACTTGTGTGCTCAAATTCTCTCAGAGCAGATACTTTAGAAAACGGCGCAGGTCTCCTAAAGGCTGAAATGCGGCTGTTAGGTTCGTTGGTGACAGCGTGCGCCGACCAAACAAAAGTTCCGGCAGGAGGCGCTCTGGCGGTGGACAGGGTGGGTTTTGCCCAGATGATGACAGACAAAGTTACGAAAAACCCATACATCACCGTTAAAAATGAGGAGATTACCAAAATTCCAAAAGAGGGCTGCGTGGTGGTGGCCACCGGGCCTCTTACATCAGACGCGCTTTCGGAACATATCGGAACATTTTTTGGCAACGGTTATCTATATTTTTACGACGCTGCGGCGCCGATTGTCACATTTGATTCCATTGACAAAACCAAGGTGTTCAAAAAAGCACGGTATGACAAGGGAACGGCAGACTACATTAACTGCCCCATGACAAAGGAACAGTATGAGGCGTTTTACACAGAACTGGTAAACGCGAAAACCGCACACCTTCACGAATTTGAAAACAACAAGGTGTTTGAAGGGTGCATGCCCGTTGAGGTAATGGCACAGCGCGGAAGAGACACGCTGACCTTCGGCCCGCTTAAACCGGTGGGCTTGGAACATCCCGAAACCGGGGAGCGGTATCACGCCGTGGTGCAGCTTCGGCAGGACGATAAGGACGGCACGCTTTACAACATTGTAGGCTTCCAAACCCATCTGACGTTTTCAGAACAAAAACGTGTTTTCTCCATGATTCCGGGCTTAGAACATGCAGAATTTATGCGTTATGGGGTAATGCACCGCAACACCTATATCCATTCGCCCGGCGTGCTGACGGCAGCGTTTGAAACGGTAAGCCGCAAGGGCCTGTTTTTTGCAGGGCAAATGACGGGCGTGGAGGGCTATGTGGAGTCTGCCGCATCGGGCATTGTTGCCGGAATTAACGCCGCCAGACATTTGGAGGGAAAGAGTGCGCTCATGTTTCCATCCACAACGGCAACCGGCGCGCTGGGGCATTACATCTCAACGTTTTCCGGCGCGGACTTTCAGCCAATGAACATTAACTTTGGAATTATTGACGGATTAACGGAACGAATTAAAAACAAGCGGGAGCGGTATGCAAAGATTTCGCAGCGCGCCCTGACACAAATGAAAGAATTAATTGCGAGGGAACTATGAATTTAGATCAATTTAACGACAGGCAAAAAGAAGCAATTTTAGCTACCGAGGGTCCGCTTCTTATTTTGGCGGGCGCCGGATCGGGCAAAACCACAGTGGTGGTAAACAAAATTGCGTACATATTAGAACAAAGCTTGGCTCGTCCCTATCAAATTCTAGCCATCACGTTTACCAACAAGGCCGCAAATGAATTAAAAGACAGGGTCGAGGGCTTAATTGGCGACGGGGCAGAGGGTATGTGGATTGGCACGTTCCATTCTGTGTGCATGAAAATCCTGCGCAGGAACATTAGCCTTTTAGGTTATGCGTCGGACTTTTTAATTTACGACTCTGCCGACCAGAAAACGCTGATAAAACGGTGCTTAAAAGAGCTGGGCATGGACGAAAAAACGTTTCCGCCCAAATCTATGTTGGCGGAGATTTCGAATGCGAAGGACAATTTGATGGAGCCAGATGTGTTTTTGGCGGCCTATAACGGCGATTTCCGCATGACAAAGGTAGGCGAGCTTTACAAGCTCTATCAAAAACGGCTGTTTGAGGCAAACGCGCTGGATTTTGACGATATTATTATCCTGACAGTGAAGCTGTTCTCTTTAGACGCGGAGGTGCTGGAGTTTTACCAGAATAAATTCCGCTACGTGTTTGTGGACGAGTATCAGGACACGAACAACGCGCAGTATCTTTTAACCAGCCAGCTGGCGGGAAAATATCGGAATATTTGCGTGGTGGGCGACGACGACCAGAGTATTTACAAGTTCCGCGGCGCCAACATCAATAACATTTTAGACTTTGAAAAGGAGTTCGATCAGGCTAAGGTCATTAAGCTTGAGCAAAACTACCGTTCTACCCAAAATATTTTAAACGCTGCAAACTGCGTGATTGCCAACAATGCCGGAAGAAAAGGCAAGGAGCTGTGGACCAGCAACGGCGCCGGGGATAAAATTTTGCTGTTTGAAGCGGACAACGAATATGAAGAGGCCGACTATATCGGAAAAACCATTGAAAAATTGGTGAAGGTAGACGGAATGCGCTATTGCGACTGCGCAATTTTATACCGCACCAACGTGCAGTCACGCGTGCTGGAAACCACGCTATCCGGCTTCGGAATTCCTTACCGTGTGCTGGCGGGGCTGCGGTTTTACGACAGAAAGGAAATTAAAGACATGCTGGCATATTTGCGGCTTGTGTTTAACCCCAACGATAACCTGTCACTTATGCGCGTGGTAAACGAGCCATCTCGTAAAATTGGCGTCACCACGGTAGAAAAGGTGGCGGCAGCGGCAGCCGGACGGGACATCAGCATGTTTGCCGCCATGGAAATTGCAGATACCATTCCGGAGCTTGCGAAGGTAACGGAAAAGCTGTTGACGTTTACGAAATTAATCCGCGAAATTCAGACAGACACCGACCAAACCCAGCCCTCAAAAATCATTGAGGCGGTTTATAAGCGTTCGGGCTATATGGATATGCTTTTGTCGGAGGATTCTGTTGAAAACCAAACGAGGATAGAAAACATTCAGGAGTTTATCCTCTCTGCAGAGGAATATGAAAAGAGCAGCGAGGAGCCAACCCTGTTTGAATTTTTAGAGAACACGGCTTTAATTGCAGACGTGGACAATTACGACACAGAGGCCGACAGCGTGGTTCTTATGACGCTTCATTCCGCCAAAGGCTTAGAGTTTCCGGCAGTTTTCCTATGCGGCTTGGAGGAGGGGCTGTTCCCCAGCCAGCGTTCCATGTATTCCGAGGAGGAAATTGAGGAGGAACGCCGCCTGTGTTATGTAGGTATTACGCGGGCAAAAAAACGCCTCACGCTCTCCTACGCCATGAGAAGGTCTATGTACGGCGGTTCGGTTTATTCCAAAGCCTCCCGGTTTTTAGATGAAATCCCGCAGCAGTATGTGGATATTGTTGAAGCAGACCGGAGCCCGAAAACAGAAGTGGGCGGCAGAAAAAAGGCCAAAAGTCAGAGCGACCTGTTTCAGGAAATCTTTGAACGCAAAAGCGCGGGTGTGCGCACCGAGCCTGTGTCTTACGACTTTAAAGCGGGTGACATGGTGGTGCATAAAAAGTTTGGCACCGGCATGATTTTGTCTGTAACCCCGGCAGGCGGCGACGTAAAATTAGAAATAGTGTTCGACGAAGTGGGCACGAAATCCCTGATGGGTTCTTTTGCAAGACTGAAAAAAGCACAATAATATAAGTAAAAAAGCTGCCGAAAGGCAGCTTTTTTACTTATCGTGCAATCACGCCGCAGGCAATCATTTCGCCTGAATTTCCGCTGGGCTGGGTTGTAAAATCATCCGGATCTAAGTGAATAATCACTGTCTTACCGATAATTTCTTCTAACGTAAAGCGGTCGGTTAAAAACGACATATATGCCATGCCGTGATTCCCAAACAATGGCGGCATATCGCCTGCATGGTATGGATGTGGGCAGCCCCGAGGGTTAAAATGCCCGTCTGCATCAGCAAACTCGTTGGCTTCGGTTCCTGTGCAGGAGCCGCCGCTGTGAATATGGAACCCATAAACGCCGCAGCCGCAGCACTCGTTTTGCACCGGCAGGCCGGTAACCTGAACGGTTACCAAAACGCCTTCTTCCATGCCGTTAAATGTAACGGTTCCGCGCAGATCGGGATATTTTTTTCCGCCTGAAATAGCGGCGACTGCGCGGTTTCTATGTTTCATCATAATATAAAAACACCTCCTAAACCACCATATGCGGTAAAGGGATGTTTTGTGTTTTAAGAAACGTAAATATCTATATCTTCAAAGGTTATATCCTTGTGTAGAGCAAAATTAATGCCATTTGCCACAACCTCTGCAGTTTTATCAATCAAAATGTCAATCTCCTTGGGTGTGGTCATAAAGTTGGGCATGGACTTTGAAACTGACTCTTTAATTAATCCAAACCGGTCTTCGGGGTTTAGCCCTTTCAGCATTTTAAAAAAAGCGGTGTTGTCATCGTTTTGCGACAAAAGATTGTCAATGACAAGATTTAGCGTGTCGTCTGTTATGGTTGCCGCGTCCACCACTGTGGGCACGCCCACGGCAATTACCGGCACGCCCAGAGTGTTTTGCGAAATCTCTTTTCGGTTGTTGCCCACCCCTGCGCCGGGGTTTATTCCAGTGTCGCAAATTTGAATGGTGCGCGTTACGCGGTCAATATTTCGAGCGGCCAATGCATCCACGCAAATCACCGCGCAGGGATGCACCTTTTCGCACACGCCGGCAATGATTTCACCCGTTTCAATACCTGTAACCCCCAATACGCCGGGGGCAATGGCGCACACAGAGCCTAAATTGTCCGACACGGCCTCAGGTGCATAGTGGAACAAGTGTCGCGTAATCATCAATCTGTCAATCACGGCAGGGCCCAGCGAGTCTGAGGTGATGGAGCGGTTTCCAAGCCCGATGATTAAAATGGGGCGTTTCGGATCAATACCTTTTAAAAGTTCACCAATTTCGGCAGAAATTTTCTTGCATGCCGTCTCATAAAGGTTTTTGTCGATATAGCGCAGGTCGGGCAGCTCTAATGTCACATAGTTTCCTATGGGCTTGCCGATTTTTTGCGATGCCTCCTTGTCCTTTACTGCAACGTGGGTGATATGAATTTCCCCCTCTGAGCGGTCAGACAACTCAATTCCCGCAATTTCCTCCGCCGCCTCCATGAAAAGCTCGTGGGCTTCCAAGGCCAGGTCGGTTCTAACGTTCCGCATAACAGCGCCTCCAAATTTATGGTTTTAGGTGTATTTTGTGCAAAAAACTTTGACATTATGTGCTTTTTTTCTTAAAATTTAACTTTTTTTGTGAAAACCCTTTTAAATGTAAGAAAAAAGTGGTATTATATAAATAAGTAATTATGCACGGAAGGAGCTTTTAGATGGGGAAAGAGAAATATTATATTACAACTGCCATCGCATATACATCCAAAAAGCCGCATATCGGCAACACCTTCGAGGTGGTTTTCACAGACGCAATTGCAAGATTTAAAAAGCAAATGGGTTACGACGTGTTTTTCCTCACCGGAACTGATGAGCACGGCCAGAAAATTCAGATAGAAGCAGAAAAAATGGGCATCAGCCCCAAACAGTATGTGGACAACGTGGCGGGAGAAATCCGCAAAATTTGGGATCTGATGGGCGCGGGCTATAACAAGTTTATCCGCACAACAGACGACTATCACGAGCAGGCAGTTCAGCATATTTTTAAAAAGCTCTACGACCAGGGCGATATTTACAAAAGCGAGTATGAGGGCTGGTATTGTGTGCCATGCGAATCGTTTTTTACAGAGAGTCAGCTTGCAGACGGCTGCTGCCCGGACTGCGGCAGGGAAGTGAAGAAAACAAAGGAAGAGGCCTATTTCTTTAAAATGGGCAAATATCAGAACGCTTTAATGAAACACATTGAAGAAAATCCTGAATTTATTCAGCCGGAAAGTCGCAAAAAAGAAATGGTGAATAACTTTCTAAAACCGGGTCTGCAGGATTTGTGCGTGTCAAGAACCTCGTTTAGCTGGGGCATTCCCGTGGAGTTCGACCCCGGGCATGTGATTTATGTGTGGGTGGACGCGCTGTCAAACTATATCACGGCGCTGGGGTATGACCCGGAAAAGCCGGAAACAGAGCTGTTTTTAAAAAACTGGCCCTGCGACGTGCACATCATTGGAAAAGATATTTTAAGGTTCCACACCATCTATTGGCCCATTTTTCTTATGGCTTTAGGGATTCCGCTCCCCAAACAGGTGTTCGGCCATCCATGGCTGTTGTTTGGCAACGACAAAATGAGCAAATCGAAAGGCAATGTAATGTATGCCGACGATTTGGTTGAGCTGTTCGGCGTGGACGCAATCCGCTACTACCTTTTAAAGGAAATGCCCTACGCGCAGGATGGGTCTATCACCTATGAAAATATCATTGCGCGGTTTAACGGCGATTTGGCAAACACGCTGGGAAACTTAGTAAACCGCACGGTGGCCATGGTACACAAATATTTTGGCGGCGTTGTTCCGAATCCCAGCCACGGCGAGTTTGACGACGAACTGAAACAAACGGCGCTGGAAGCGGCAAAAGCGGTTACAGAAAAAATGAACGAGTTTAAAACAGCCGACGCACTGGAAGAAATTATTTCCTTAGCGCGCAGGTCGAATAAATATATCGACGAAACTATGCCCTGGGCATTGGCAAAGGATGAAAGCAAAAAGGAACGTTTGGGCGGCGTTTTGTATAATTTGTTAGAGAGCATTCGTTTCATCGGCGTGCTGCTGACGCCCTTTATGCCCACCACGGCGGACAGCATTTTCGGGCAAATCTGCGCAGAAACTACCGGGTGGGACAGCTTAAGCGCCTTTGGCGCCACAGTAGCTGGTAAAACAATTGGCCAGGGGAAACCGCTGTTTAACAGAATTGACGAGGCGAAAAAGCTGAAGGAAATTGAAGCAAGCTTGGCAAAACAGACGGCGCCGGAGCCGGAAAAGAAGCAGGAACCGGAAAAGGGCGAACGCAGCTATATTTCCATTGACGATTTTGCGAAGCTGGAACTGAAAGTGGGCCTGGTGCTCGAGTCGAAACGAGTTGAGGGGGCAGACAAGCTGCTGGTTTCAAAAATTAAGGTGGGCGGCGAGGTGCGCCAAATTGTTTCGGGCATTGCAAAGTTCCGTACCCCTGAGGAGTTTGTTGGCAAAAAGGTTGCTGTGGTAATGAACTTAAAGCCTGTGAAATTCCGTGGCGTTCTGTCTGAGGGAATGATTCTGGCGGCAGGCGGCAGAAACGGCGAGCCGTTTGCGCTGCTAACGCCCGATATGGACATTGATGACGGAACAGAAATTGGTTAAAGAAAAACGTAAGCGGGAAGCCGTTATGATGGCTTCCCCTGATTTTGTTTTTTAATTTTTATTACATATTAAGGGAGGAAACATCTGTTATGAGTAAGTTCTTGGATAGAATCAAAGAACGTGCAAAACAGGACAAAAAAACAATTGTATTGGCAGAAGGGGAAGACATAAGAACCGTCAAAGCCGCCGATATGATTCTGAAGGAAGGCATTGCGGACATTATTCTGCTGGGGGACAAGAAAAAAATTGCAGAATTGGCCACAGGATTAGACCTTTCAAAGGCGCAGATTTTAGATCCCGCCACAGACGAAAGACGGCAGGAATTTGCCGACAAGTTTTATGAAATGAGAAAAGCCAAAGGCATGACACCGGAAAAGGCGTTCGAAACAATGGCAAACCCGCTTTATTTTGGCGTAATGATGGTAAAGCTCGGCTTAGCAGACGGACAGGTGGCAGGCGCGGTGAACTCCACGTCTAACGTGCTCCGCCCGTGCCTGCAAATTTTAAAAACCGCGCCGGGAACAAAGCTGGTCAGCGCATTTTTTGTTATGGTTGTTCCTGACTGCGAATATGGCCACCATGGAACGTTTATCTATGCAGACAGCGGCCTGAACGAAAACCCAGACGCCGAGGCTGTTTCAGAAATTGCAATTTCATCGGCTGAATCGTTCCAAACATTAATCGAAGCAGACCCGTGCATTGCCATGCTTTCTTATTCTTCTTACGGCAGCGCAAAGAGCGAATTGGTAGATAAAATGCAGCTTGCCACCAAGCTTGCAAAGGAAAAACGCCCAGATTTGGTTTTAGACGGCGAATTACAGGCGGATGCTGCAATTGTGCCGTCGGTGGGCGCCTCGAAAGCACCCGGCTCCCCGGTTGCCGGAAAAGCAAATGTTTTGGTATTCCCTGACTTAAACGTTGGAAACATTGCATATAAATTAACCCAGCGACTGGCAAAGGCCGAGGCCTATGGCCCAATTACCCAGGGAATTGCAAAGCCGTGCAACGACTTGTCGAGAGGATGCTCGGCTGAAGACATTGTGGGGGTATGTGCCATCACCTGTGTACAGGCTCAGGAGCAGGACAAAAAACAACAAAAATAACACATAATTTTAGTCAGAAAGGTTTGAAATTTAAGAAAATGAAAGTTTTAGTAATCAACGCAGGAAGCTCGTCTTTAAAGTACAAGCTGATTGATATGGATAACGAAAACGTAATGGCAAAGGGCCTGTGCGAGCGCATCGGCTTAGACCAGTCCCGGCTGAAACATACCCCTGGGGATAAAGACACGGTAATCATTGAAAAGGACATGCCGAACCATGGCGTTGCAATTAAACTGGTTTTAGGCGCGCTGACAGACAAAAATCACGGCGTTATCAGCGACATGAGTGAAATTTCGGCAGTAGGTCACAGGGTGGTGCATGGCGGCGAATTTTTCAGCTCAAGCGTTTTAATTACCGATGAGGTGAAAAAGGCTGTTACGGAATGTAACCCCTTGGCGCCTCTGCACAATCCGGCAAACTTAACGGGAATTGCAGCTTGTGAGGAAGCGATGCCCGGCGTACCCAATGTCGGCGTTTTCGACACGGCGTTCCATCAGACCATGCCGCCGGCTTCTTTTATGTACGGAATTCCTTATGAATACTATGAGAAATATAAAATCAGAAAATACGGGTTCCACGGAACCTCCCACAACTATGTTGCCCACAGGGCGGCAGAGCTTTGTGGAAAACCCATCGAGGAACTGAAAATTATTACCTGCCACTTAGGCAACGGCTCGTCCATTGCCGCTGTGAAAAATGGCAAGGTGGTTGACACCTCCATGGGCTTCACACCGTTAGACGGCTTGGTTATGGGTACCCGTTCCGGCTCTATCGACCCGGCCATCATTCCCTTTTTAATGAACAATGAGGGATTGACCATTGAAGAAGTGGACGCCATTTTAAATAAAAAGTCGGGCGTTTTGGGAATTTCCGGCGTCAGCAGCGATTTTCGTGATTTAGACGCCGCAGCGGCAGAGGGCAACAAACGCGCACTGCTCGCTTTAAAAATGTTCCGTCACAGCGTGCAAGGTTATATCGGAAGATATGCGTCTATCATGGGTGGTGTTGACGTTGTTACTTTTGCAGGGGGTGTTGGCGAAAACGGGCCTGATGTTCGTGCAGACGTTTTAGCAGGCCAGGAGTTTATGGGAATTCGAATTGATGCGGAAAAGAACAATGTGAAAGGCGTTGAGGCCGAGATTTCAGCAGACAACGCAAGGGTTAAGGTGTTCGTAATTCCTACAGATGAAGAACTCACCATTGCAAGAGATACAAAGAAAATTATTGAAAATAAATAAGAATAAAAAAACGGCGCCAATTTATTGGCGCCGGGTTTTTTATCGCAGTTCAATCACCGCACACATGCGGCCGGTTATGCCGCCGTCCCCGCGGTGAGAATAGAACACGTCGTTATGACAAAAGGTACAGAGAGGACAGACGGAAATATTTTCTAACGGCACGCCGCAAGCCGCCAATGCGTCAACATTCAGTGCATCGGTGTTCACATAATACTTGCCGTTTTTCTGAATGGTGTTGTCTGCCGCAGGCTGGCCGAAAACATTTACAAATTGGTCATATACTTCTTTCCCCACCTCAAAATGGCACTGTTTAATCGAAGGACCAATGGCGCAAACCATATCTTTCGGGTCGCACCCGAATTCTCTGGTCATTTTTAAAACGGTCTTCTGCGTGATTTTTAAAAGCGTTCCCCGCCAGCCGGAATGGACAGAAGCAATTACTTTTTTTTGTAAATCGACAATTAAAACCGGAGTGCAGTCGGCGTAAAACGTTGCAAGGGCAACGCCGGACTCTGCGGTAATCAGAGCGTCAATCCCCTTTATGTCCGAATTTAGCAAAACGCCCTTGCCGCAGTCAGCTTTTGTAACAATTCGAATTTTGTCGTCATGCACCTGGTTCGACAGCACCATTTTTTCAGTCTGAATGCCAATTGCCTCTGAAAACAGCTGAAAATTACTTAAAACGTTTTGTTTTTCATCTTTTGAGTTAACGCCGAGGTTTAAAGAGGAGTAAGCGCCTTCGCTTACTCCTCCGATTCTCGTACTGAATGCATGGTTAACAAGTCCCGTACGTTCCAGTATTTCATTTTTATAAAACCAGGCGCCGTTTGCAGCACATATTTTATAAAAATTATTTGTCATAAGTATACCCCAAATTCACAGCCTCAATGTTCTTTTCAATGAGCCAGGCCTTCGATTTCGGAACGCTTTTTTCAATGCCGATTTTAATTTCGTCGGTGGTGAACAGCTCGGTTGCTTTCAGCATTCTACCCAAAATCACCATGTTTGCAAGGGTTTCTAAGTGATGTTCCATAGTAAGCTCGGTTGCGGGGATTTTAATCACGTTCACATCGGTGCGCTCAACATCGCGGTCAACCAAAGAGTCGTCATAAATAATAAAGCCGCCGGGGGCAACTGCGTTTTCAAATTTATCCAGTGAGGGACGGTTCAATGCGATTAACACATCAGGATTGGAAATAACCGGCGAGCCAACAGCTTTCCCGTCTGAAACCACAATGCTGCAGTTACATGTGCCGCCGCGCATTTCAGGTCCGTAGGAGGGGAGCCAAGTCACGTTGCGCTCGGTTTCCAGGCTTGTATAGGCCAAAACCTTGCCGGCAAACAAAATTCCCTGTCCGCCAAATCCTGCTAAAATAATCTGACTGCTTTTCATAGTATATGCATCTCCTTAAAAGTGTAATTTACTCATCAACACGGCTAATATCGGCCCCAAGAGCCTTAAACTTTTCTTCCATTTTTTCATAGCCACGGTCAATATATTGAATGTCTGTAATTTCGGTAACGCCGCTAGCCATCAGGCCTGCTATAACCATTCCAGCGCCGCCGCGAAGATCAGTTGATCTTACAATGGCACCGCTTAAAGCGGGAATGCCCTTAATTACAGCAGTTCTAGCGTTAATGGTTATATCGGCCCCCATGCGAATTAGTTCATCCACATATTGAAACCGGGATTCCCAAACGCTTTCCGTCACAATGCTCGTTCCCTTTGCTGCGGAAAGCAGTGCCACGAACTGGGGCTGCATGTCGGTTGGAAAACCGGGGTAGGGAAGCGTTTTAATATTTACCTGTTTTACGACCTCCGCCCCGCGTACGCGAATGCTGTCGTCATATTCAATTACCTCAGCACCGGTCTCAATGAGTTTCGCGCTGATGGAGTCCATATGCTTCGGAATTACATTTTTCACTAAAATGTCGCCGTTTGTAGCGGCAGCAGCTACCATAAAGGTTCCCGCTTCAATCTGGTCGGGAATAATGGAGTATGTACCGCCGTGAAGCCGTTCTGCACCGTAAACCTTAATCACATCGGTGCCGGCGCCTTTAATTTTAGCGCCCATGGCGTTTAAAAAGTTTGCCACGTCAACAATGTGAGGCTCTTTGGCAACGTTTTCAATAATCGTAACGCCCTTTGCCAGAGTCGCTGCCAGCATAATGTTGATGGTTGCGCCAACGCTTACGACATCAAGATAAATATTGGTGCCCACCAAACCGTCAGTCTCGGCCAAAATTGCATCGCTGTCAGAGGATTCAAACACCGTAGCGCCCAAAGCTCGAAATCCTTTCAAATGCTGGTCAATGGGGCGGCAGCCAAAATTACACCCGCCGGGCATTGCCACGTCGGCCTTTTTCAGCCTTCCCAAAAGTGCACCCAAAAGGTAATAAGATGCACGCATCCGCCGTACCATTTCGTATGGCGCTGTATATTTATCCACTTTCGAGCAATCAATTCTTAAGGTATATTTATCTAAAAATTCTACCGTTGCGCCAAGTTCTTCTAAAATTCCGCAGATAACAGTAACATCTTTAATTGCCGGCACATTTTCAATGGTACAGGGGCCGTCGACCAAAATAGCCGCCGGAATAATCGCGACGGCCGCGTTTTTTGCGCCGCCGATAGTGACCTCGCCGCAAAGCCGCTTGCCCCCTTTTATCACCAGTTTTTCCAAACTTATCAAACCTCCGAAAAAATATTCGATAGAGTCTTTTTTCATTTAAAACTACAGTTTTTATCCCAATCTACCATCATAAAAAAAACCACATAAATACATTATACCATTTTCTGCGCAAAAATCAATGATAATTTCGAATTTATTTTCTAAAAGCAGAATATATATGAAAAAATTGTGCTTTTTTGATTGACAAAATTTGAAAGTAATGATATAATTAAAAAGATTTTTAGGAGGGGTTTATGCACAAAAATGTAAGTTTATGCATTTACCTGTTAACACATGGCTCACGTGTGTGCATTGTTAAAATATTATGTGAGCGGAAAGGTAAAGAGTATTTATGAAAAAATTATTAGCACTGACGGTTGCCGTAATTACGGCATTTTCACTGGTAGCATGCGGAGGAAACAATGCAGGAAACAGCGCCGCAGGCGGCAGTAACGGTAAGGTTTCTTTAAAAATCCTTGACACGGAATATGCTGTTGAAGATTATGCAGTATGTGTGGCAAAAGAAAACACGGCGCTTTTAGAAAGCATTAACAAAGCTCTTGAGGAACTTACAGCCGACGGAACAGCCCAGGCCATTGTTGACAAATATATTTCAGACAAACAGCATGACCTTGTTTTTCAGGCTGATGCTGAAGGAAAAGAAGAAATTCATATGGCTACCAACGCACAGTTCCCGCCTTATGAGTTCTACGACGGTGAGAAAATCGTCGGCATTGATGCTGAAATGGCTAGTGCAATTGCCGACAAGCTGGATAAAAAGCTTGTGATTGACGATATGGAATTTGACGCGATTATTACATCGGTTCAAACGGGTAAATCTGACTTTGGTATGGCTGGCATGACCGTTACAGAGGAAAGACTTGCAAACATCAGTTTTTCTTCCAGTTATGCAACCGGCATCCAGTCGGTCATCGTTCCGGAGAACAGCGAAATTACATCTGTCGACGACCTTTATGCAGAAGGGAAAAACTACCTCGTAGGTACACAGAAGGGTACAACAGGTGATATTTATGCGGAAGAGGATTTCGGCGCGGACAGAGTTATGAAATACGCTTCTGGTAACGAAGCGGTTCAGGCGCTGATTACGGGTAAGGTTGACTGCGTAATTATTGACAACGAGCCTGCCAAGGCTTATGTTGCGGCAAACAACAAATAATTTTAGAAGAAATCATGGGGGCGGAGCATCTCCGTCCCCATTTTTCTACCTTTACAAGTTGGGGTGAAAATATGGATCGTTTTATGGCGTGGTTTGCTGATTTTAAAGCAGATTTTATTCTTAATTTTGTAGAAAAACAAAGATGGACGTTTATTACAAGCGGCCTTAAAAATACCCTTATCATTACGTTTTTTTCGCTTATTTTAGGTCTTTTTCTTGGTGCTGTTGTAGCGATTGTAAGATCGAGCTACGACAAGACGTATTCCGAAATGAACAAGGGCATAAAAAAAATACTTTTCTCGATTCTGAACGGAATTTGTAAGATTTACCTTACCGTAATTCGGGGAACGCCTGTGGTTGTTCAGCTGATGATTATGTATTACATAATTTTTGCGTCCTCCAGAAACAGCCTGTTGGTTGCAATTATTGCCTTTGGAATCAATTCCGGTGCTTATGTTGCCGAAATTGTTCGTTCGGGCATAATGTCAATTGACTTGGGGCAGTTTGAGGCTGGGAGAAGCCTTGGATTTAATTACAGAAGCACCATGATTTATATTATCATTCCTCAGGCATTTAAAAATGTGCTTCCTGCACTTGCAAATGAATTTATTGTTTTGCTGAAAGAGACGTCTGTTGCGGGCTATGTTACAATTAGGGATTTGACAATGGGCGGAAATATTATCCGTGCCACAACCTATTCGCCGTTTCTGCCGCTTATTGCCGTAGCCCTAATTTATCTTGTTATGGTTATGTTCTTTACAAAGCTTGTAAGTATCTTAGAGAGGAGGCTGCGTAAAAATGAACGATAATGTCATTATTAAAACGGTAGGACTGTGTAAATATTACGGCGAACATATACATGCTTTAGACGGTGTTTCAACAGAAATCAAGCGGGGCGAGGTTGTGGTTATCATCGGCCCTTCAGGCAGCGGAAAGTCTACCTTTTTAAGGTCATTGAATCTTTTGGAATCTGCCACAGCCGGAAATGTTTATTTTGAAGGAGTCGATATAACAGACCCCAAAGTGAACATTAATATCCATCGTCGGAAAATGGGTATGGTGTTTCAGCAGTTTAACCTGTTTCCCCACATGACTGTTTTAAAAAACCTCACGCTGGCCCCTATAAAGCTTTTGAAAAAAAGCAAAGAGGAAGCGGAAAAAAGGGCAATGGAGCTGTTGGGGCGCGTTGGGCTTTCCGATCGGGCAGAGGCGTTTCCTTCCCAGCTTTCCGGCGGTCAGAAGCAGCGTGTTGCCATTGTCCGCGCCCTGTGTATGGATCCGGACGTAATGCTGTTTGACGAGCCCACATCGGCCTTAGACCCTGAAATGGTAGGCGAGGTGTTAGACGTTATGAAAAAACTCGCCAACGACGGCATGACCATGGCGGTGGTCACGCACGAGATGGGCTTTGCACGGGACGTGGCAGACAGGGTCATCTTCATGTGCGACGGTAAAATTTTAGAAGAAAACACGCCGGACGAATTTTTTACCAACCCGAAAGACGAACGCGCAAGACAGTTTTTAAAAAGCATTTTATAACAAATGTGCATCGGGAAAGGAGAGAGGACCAATGCACAACAGCCAGTTTACTTATTATCCAATGCATATGCATATTCATACCTGTTTTCAGCCCGGTTCTTCTATGGCAAACCATTTTTATAACGCAAGCAAGCTTGGAATGAAATATATTTGGTTTACAGACCACGACGTTCGCACAGGTATTAAAAAAGCGCCGGTTACAGGATTTTCTTTTGACACTGGCAGCTTAATGAAGGACGAGGGGAACGGCCTTTTTTGCGGCTTTGAAATCACATCGTTCGAAAACACCGCAAAATTTACCCACAATATTTTTACGGAAACCAAAACATTATTTATGAACGCCTGCGCTGAAAAAAGCCAAAACTGGCAGAGCGCAGGAATTCATTTTGTATCCAGCGGAGCGCGGCATACAGCCGCGCTTTTAATGGATGTGTGCCTAAATTTAAATGTCACGGCAGAAAAAATCAGCCCCGACAGCAGGCTGATTTTTGATATCCGTCTGTCACAGCGGCCGCCTTCGTTAAAACCTGCACATCTTTTATATGTAGCAGGAAGCGCAGATGGGCTATCCGCTCCCCATACCCAGATTCTGCCCCTTAAAATTGCCGGCGGAGAAATTCGCCTGCCAATTTCGGAAGACGTTTCAGACGATGCGGACATTGGCGGAAGGGACAATGTATTCGACACCATTGCCATTGTCTTGCAGGTGAGAAACGGTGCGTGCCTCTCGGTAGCGCTAAAGGATTTTGAAATTAAGGTAAGAAAGTTTTTTGAAGCAGCTCATCAGGAGCAAAAAAAGCTCGCGGCTAAGGTGGGAAATCGCTACGGCGTTACGCCCTTTGTTTCTTTTGAAATTTCCGACGCGGGGGAACATAAAAATTGCTTTTCCACCTGCGTTCCTACCATTGATTATGCAGAACAAAACTTTCAGGTTTCCAACATGGACGCAGTAAAGCATGTAAAGAAGCATGGCGGCATTTTTGCCATCAACCATCCGCTGGCCATTCAAGTGCTGAAACGGCAAAATTTTTCAGAAACACAGAGAAGTAAAACAGTAGCAAAAATGGCGGCGTGCCTTTTGGCAAACCATGCCTATGGGGCACATTTAATTGAAGTAGGCTTTCCCTGCGGGCGAAACGGGTTTTCTTTAGAGGAATATGTCATGCTGTGGGATTTGCTCTCCATGGGCGGGCTGTTTCTTTGCGGATATGGCAGCAGCGACAGCCACAGAAACAACGACGGCTGGTTTAATGGCAACAATTTTGCAACATACCTTGCGGCGCCGCAGGATTTGTCCCATCCCATCGGCGAGGCGGTGTTCACCCGTTCTATGAAACAGGGGATGGCCTATACGGGGAACCCGGTGAAGATAAACGGCGAAGTTCGGTTTGAAACCACAGACGGCTATCAAATGGGAACTATCTTTAAAGCGGAAGAAAGCAGCGAGGTAGAAATAGAATTTTTCATGGAACACACCGAGCCCGGCTGGCAGTTCCAGCTCATTGAAAACGGAAAAACTTGTGCGTCTGTAACGCTTGACGGAGGCACATTTACAACAAGGTCTGTTCTGCGGACTGGTCTTACCACCGTGAGCTTTCAGCGGGTGGAAGTTTACGATGAAACCGGAATGTGCATTTTGCTGACGAATCCAATTTACATTGTGAAATCAGACGAGGCGGCGTTTGAAATTCCAAACTGCCGCCTTGCAGAAAGGGAGGGCAGGCAATGAAGTTTTATATCACCCGGCACGGCCAGGTAGCGCCGAAAGAAAACTACGGAGACGCGCAGTTCCCGGCAGGCGATCCTCCACTGACGGAACTGGGCCGCGCGCAGGCGTCGCGGCTGGGAGACTATATGCGTCACATTGGGTTTCGCGGCCCGCTTTACACCTCACCCTATGCCAGAACAATGGAAACCGCAGAAATCATTGCGGACAAAACAGGCTCAAAAATTATTCCCACTGCGTTCATGCGGGAAATTTTGAAGTCAGAGTGGGTTCCGGGAACATTTCACGGCATGCGGTTGGAGCAAATTCAAAAACGGTTTCGCCATGTGGACGCAAGCGCAGGTCTTCCTTATCCGTGGTGGAGTCCTCATTCCGATACTGAGGAAGACGTTTTTGCGCGTGTAAGCAAGGGGTTTTCGGAATTGAATCCCCAGGAGGATGCAATGTTCGTGGGACACGGCGCTTCGGCAGGGCATTTAATTCATTTTTTGAACATTCCGAAAAAAAGCGGACGCAATTTGTGCAATTGCAGTCTTTCTATTTTAGACACGGAAGACTCAAAAAACTCTCTGTATTTTGACACGGCGCACTTGCCGTACAAAATGGTGGGCATGAACACCGTTATGCTGTCAGACTTGGACGGGGAGAAAATGAAAATAATTATGAAGCGCGGAATCAATGTGCCAAAAGAGCTTTCCGCTTCCAACTCCTTAAAGCTGCTCCACATTGGGGATACATCGTCCTTTACATATCCATATTATCATGAACTGATTTTAAAAGTGAAGCCCGACATCATTCTACACACAGGCGATATGGTGGACGAGGTAAAAGCGGGCAGAATGATTGGCACAAGGGAGGAGTATGAAGCCGGATTGATTCAAATTGCAGACATATTAAAAAATTCCGGCGCAAAAGAAATTTACGTTGTGCCCGGAAATAACGATTTGCCGGAACTTATTAAAAAACATGCGCCCTTTGCGAAAGTGCTGGCACCGGACACGCAGCTGAAAATCGGCGGCATTACCTGCACCGTGGCCCACGCCTGGTATGAGGTAAAAACCAAAAGTGAGTGGTATTTTTATGGTCACGGCACGAGCGGAGAGCCGTGGAAGCCGGAACAAAACGACAAAAACAGCGTTTGCCATTTCAACGCAGTTTGGGGGCCAAAGGCATTTTTGCTGCCGGAGAGAAAATTATATGAATTCAGCCGCCCGGAGGACTTGGAGCTGTAAAAAAGAAGCCTGCTAGACAGCAGGCTTCTTTTTAATAAAATGTTGCGACCTGTTCTTTTGGCTGAGGCGCGTGCACCAGGCTTTCTGCATAAAGCACCGGCCCTTTCCCCTCATATAGCTTGTGATATTCATACCGCAAAGTGGCGGTAACCAGCATCCAGTCCCGGCTTTTAAACATGGTGCCCTTTGGCACAATGCACAGCATGCCGCCATAGGAAATGTCGTCTGCACAACAGGTCATAATGTGCCGGCCAATGAGGCAAACGTCTTTGGGCAAGGTGTTGTTGTGGGCGATAATGCCCTTAAACTTAACAGTTTTACCCACATATTTTTTTACGTCCTCTGAAACATCGCGGTACCACAGGGCAAAATCCTCGTCTTTAATGGCGATAACCGGTGCGTCCACGTCAAAGGGGAGCGGATCTTCAATCTCGTCATATTCCACATGCCCGTCAGCATATTCAAACGCAATGTTGGCGCGGCGGGAGGTGGCGCGGACGATTTTGTGAAACATCTCTTTATCGGTTTCCTCTGTAGTGCGGTTAAAAATTACGACCTCGCAGCTTTTTAGCTTGTCCACCACGAGAGAGCGCATGTTACTGTTGTAGTTTAAAAACGTTCCAGCGTCTGCAAAAAACATTTCCTGCACAACTGTGCAGGTTTTCGGCAGGTTGTTGTAAAGGGAGTCTAACTGCCACATGCCGTTAAACTCCACGATTACGCGCTCTGGCTTGTGCTTTTTAAACAGGGAAGAAATCCATTTTCCCGTAAGGTCTGATTCATTTTCTACGGATTCAATAAACACGTTTTTCCCTGTAAAGCGGGAGAGGTCAAATTCTTCAATCCCTTCCTCGCACAGTAAAAGCAGAGTGCGCTCGCCGTCGTTAAACCGTGCGTCCTCCAGTGTTTCCTGAATAAATTTTGTTTTGCCAGCCTCTAAAAAGCCTGTAAAGATATAAACCGGAATTTCCATTGTTACAACACCCTTCTTATTCGTCTAACCCAAAGAGCTTGCGGATTTCGCCGTCTTTTATGCCGGCGCCGATTACGCAAATCCGCCCGGTGATGTCGGCCGCGCCTTCGCGCACATCGGGCGTGCCGGGAACATAGTCAAAGTGCAGCCAGCTTCCGTCTTTCTCTGGCACAATGCCTTTTGCACGCAGAATAACACCAAATTTTTCTTCGTTGTTAAATTGCGACAGCATAGAAACAAGCTCGTCTTTGGAGAACTGTTTTGTAGTTTCTGTTCCAAAACTTTGGAACACCTCGTCTGCATGATGGTGTCCGTGATGGTGATGCCCATGGCAGTGCTCGTGCTCCTGTTCGTGACCATGACAGCATTCATGCTTCTGCTCCCCGTCGTGGCGGCAATGCTCATGGTGATGTTCATGACTATGCTCGTGGCAATGATCATGTTCGTGGTCATGCTTGTGCGAATGACCGCAAACCGGGCAGGCGTCTTCTTCCTTGAGCTCCTCTAAAACCCGGTTTATGGTTGACGCGCCCTCAATCGCTTCTAAAAACTGTGTGCCGGAAAGCTGGTCCCACGGGGTGGAAACAATTGCCGCTTCTGCGTTTTGCTCCCGCAGCAGCTTTACGCACTCGGCAATTTTTTCTTCCTTTGCGCCGCCCGTATGGCTTAAAACAATGCACTTGGCATAACGAATCTGGTCGCAGAAAAATTCACCGAAGTTTTTCATATACATCTTACACCGGTTTACGTCAACAACAGCAGTGTAGCTGTTTAATGCAAGCGCGTGCTCGTGAACGTTTTCAACCGCTTTCATTACGTCGCTGAGCTTGCCCACGCCGGAAGGCTCAATTAAAATTCTGTCCGGCCTATAATCGCGGAGCACTTTTTTCAAAGCCGCGCCAAAGTCACCCACCAGACTGCAGCAAATACATCCGGAGTTCATTTCGGTAATGTTAATTCCAGCGTCTTTTAAAAATCCTCCATCTATTCCAATTTCACCAAATTCATTTTCAATTAAAACTAACTTTTCGCCCTTAAAGCTTTCATCAATCAATTTTTTTATTAGAGTTGTCTTGCCGGCACCTAAAAATCCGGAAAAAATATCGATTTTTGTCATTTTAATAGCTCCTTATCACAATCGTTTTGTTCATTATACCACTTTTTTTTCTTTCTGTAAATAAAATCAAAAAAAGTTATTACTTTTGTAAAATATAATTGTGTAGTTTGTGAATAAACTAATAGAAAGCTTGAAAATAAAAAAAGTTTATGCTAAAATCATATCAAACATATAAAGGAGAGGATTTTATGACAATTTGTGTATATGGAGCGGCAAGCAACAATATAGATCCTTCGTATATAGAAGCGGTGGAAACGCTGGGGGAAAAAATGGCGGAGCGCGGCCACTCTCTGGTTTACGGCGCCGGCGCCGGCGGCTTAATGGGCGCAGTGGCCCGCGGCGTGTATGCCGGCGGTGGCAAAATTATTGGTGTTGCCCCTACTTTTTTTAACGTAGACGGCGTGCTGTTCGAAAACTGCACAGAGCTGATAAGAACGGAAACTATGCGTGAGCGTAAAAAAATTATGGAGGAGACAGCCGATGCATTTATAATGGTGCCTGGCGGCGTGGGAACCTTTGACGAGTTTTTTGAAATTTTAACGCTGAAGCAGCTGAAGCGTCACAACAAGGCAATGGTGGTGTTTAATTTCAGAAAATATTATAACGCAATGGCGGAAATGATGGAAAAAGCAGTTGATGAAGGGTTTGTTGCGCCCGGCTGTTTAAAGCTTTATGAAGTTCTTTCAAACCCAGATGAGGTGTTAGATTATATTGAAGGCTACAAGCCGGATGATTTGGACATTCAGAATTTAAGACATATATAACGGAGGTTAGAAAAATGAACGACTGTTTAAATGTTTTACAAACAAGAAGAAGTGTAAAGAGCTATAAAAGTGATCCGGTGCCTGAGAATATGCTGAAAGAGGTTTTAAAGGCGGGCATTAATGCACCTACTGGAATGAACAGACAGTCGCCGGTAATGGTGGCTGTAACAGATCCTGAAACGGTTCGCTATATCGGGAACCTGAACGCAAAAATCATGGGCGCTTCGACCGACGCGTTTTATGGCGCGCCGGTGGTTATTATTGTGTTTTCCGACACCACCGTGTCCACCTTTAAAGAGGACGGGTGCCTGGTGATGGGTAACTTGTTGAACGCGGCTGCGTCTTTGGGGCTTGGAGCCTGCTGGATCCACCGGGCACGCGAGGTGTTTGAAACGCCGGAGGGCAAAAAGCTAAAAGAAAAGTGGGGGCTGGGCAGCCAGTATATTGGAATTGGCAATTGCATTTTAGGCTATGCAGCGCAAATTCCGGAGGAAAAAACGCATAAGGCAAATTATGTTATATACGATAAATGAGAAAAAAAGGGGTTAGACAGCATGGATTTTAAAGGAAAAAAAGCGGTATTTTTAGGAGACAGCATCACAGAGGGACACGGCACAAGCGGAGCGGAGCACATTTATGTTAATTTGATGAAGCAGCGGTTGGGTCTTTCAGATGTTGTAAACTACGGAATTGGCGGCACGAGAATTGCAAAACAGCAAACACCGTCAGCCGTAGCGCGGCACGATTTAGATTTTGTGTCTCGGGTGGATGAGATGGACGGCAATGCAGATTTGGTTGTAGTGTTTGGCGGCACAAACGATTTTGGCCACGGTGACGCGCCGTTCGGAAAACTGTCAGACAAGACGGCAGACACCTTTTGCGGCGCGTGCCATGAGCTGTTTGAAAAGCTGATGAACAAATATCCCCAGGCGCAGATTGTGGTGATGACGCCTCTGCACAGGTCAAATGAAGACAATCCTCGGGGTGGAAACAAGCCGGAAGATGTTGCAACGCTTTCTGAATATGTTGATGCCATAAAGGTCATTGCAAAACGTTTTTCCATTCCGGTGCTGGATCTTTTTGCAGTTAGCGGAATTCAGCCGAAGCTTGAAATTATGCGGGAGCACTTCTGTCCTGACGGACTGCACCCCAACGACGCAGGGCATATTCGCATTGCAGACCGGTTAGAGGGCTTTTTGAAAACCTTATAAAAATGCAAAAAAACAACCCGGACCCGCCGGGTTGTTTTTTCCGTTTGGGGCAGTGCTGAGGCCCCAATTAATAGGAGATGAAGTGGAGAATGTTATTATGAATATATAAACAGCGTGCCCTGTGATATACGCCAATTAACTTTAAATTTAAAATTAAAACAGTTGGCGTTTGGCGGCGCTGATATCTTCCTATTACCTATTTTCTATTAACTTATACGAAGCGGGACAAAATAAGTTCCCACTTTTTTTAAACTTTTTTGTAATATTTAATTTTTTTCCTATGTATAATACAGCATGACCAATTTTGGAGGTTTTAACATGGAATATGCTGTGGAAAACAAATTTAAAACCGAGGATGAGCGCACGAGGCAGGAAAAGGTTCAGCAAATTGCGGAGGAAATTATAAAAGAAAGCATTAAGGAGCGTGAATCAAATTGATTCGCGTCGCAGTTTACTGCCGTCTGTCGGACGAAGACCGGAACAAAAAAAGCCGGATGGACGAAAGTGAAAGCATTCAAAACCAAAAATCCCTGCTGCTTACATATTGCCGGGAGCAGAATTGGGAGGTGGCCGGTGTTTACTGCGACGAGGACATGTCTGGCGCAGACCGGGACCGCCCGCAGTTTAACCAGATGATTTTAGACTGCGAAAAGGGATATATCGACATTGTGCTGTGCAAAACCCAGTCGCGCTTCAGCCGCGACATTGAGGTGGTGGAGCACTACATTCATAACCGCTTTCGCGAGTGGGGTGTGCGGTTTATCGGGTTGTTAGACCATGCAGACACAGAGGACTTCGCCAACAAAAAGTCCCGCCAGATTAATGGGTTGGTAAATGAGTGGTATTTGGAGGATTTGTCGGAAAACATTAAAAAGACCCTGCGGCACAAAAAGGAGAACGGTATTTTTACCGGTGCCTTTGCACCCTATGGGTACAAGCTGAACAAAGATGTAAAAGGAAAGCTTTTTGTGGACGAGCCGGCGGCAGAAACAGTGCGGGAGATTTACCGGATGTATGCAGGCGGACACGGATATGTGAAAATTGCTCAGGAGTTAAACCGGCAGGGAATTCCCTGCCCGTCGGAATATAAGCGCCTTTGCGGGAGCAAATTTCAGACCCATGGGGGAAAGCCCACGTCGAAAATCTGGACGGAGTCCGTTATCCGCGAAATTTTAACAAACGAGGTGTATGTCGGGAATCTTGTGCAGGGAAAAACCGCTACCATAAGCTATAAAAACAAGAAACGGAAACGCGTGAACGAACAGGATTTTATCAGAACAAAAAACGCCCACGAGCCGGTAGTGGATATGAGCTTGTGGAACGAAGTGAACAAAAAAATCGGTTCCCACAGACGAATGCAGAAGGCAGACGGTAAGCGCCACGTTTTTGCAGGCAGAATTTTCTGCGCCGTCTGCGGCAGCAGTATGTGGAAAATGAGCTACCAGCTAAAAAACGGCAGGTATGAATATTTAAAATGCAAGGCCACAAAATGCGGCGTTTCGGTTTGCACAAACACAAACAGTATCCGGTTCGACGCGGTGTTTGAGGCGGTGGAGATGGAAGTGAAAAAGCTATTTTTAAACAATTATAATCCTGCTAAAATCAACAAAAACAGCCTGATTTACAATGACAAAAAAACGGAAATGAAAGAAGAAACGCTCATAAAAGAGAATATTTTGAAACAAAATCTTAACATAAAACAGCTTTACAAAGATAAATTAGATGGTATAATAGATAATAAAGTATTCTGCGATATATATGGAGATATAAAAGCCGATATTGTGGCTTTGGAAAAGCGGCTCTCTGTCTTAGAGCAGAAAAAAGACAAAACAGAAGATTTCAACTTTCAGGAATATATTGACAGTTTTCCACGCACAATAACCTTGAATGAATTTGCCGTTTCAAAATTGATTGACAAAGTTTTCATTGGCGAGCCGGAAAATGACAGCCGAAAGATTACAATTTGTTGGAATTTATAATTGTTCATGGTATTAACACTGTGCAGGACATGGTGCACCAGATGGCGGTGCGGTGGGCAGCGCAGGCGTTTTGGAAAAGGACTTAAACCTTGCTATTGCCCAAAAGCTTCAGCAGTTTTTAGAGCAGGGCGGAACAAACGTAATTGTAACCCGCTCAGACGATAACGGCATTTACGATGTTTCGGGCAACATCAGAAGCAAAAAGAACTCCGACTTGAAAAACCGGGAAAAGCTGATGAAAGAGTCCAGCGCAGATGCGTTTGTCAGCGTACATATGAATAAATTTCCGGACGGACAGTACAGCGGGCCCCAGGTGTTCTTTTCCGGAAACAATGAAAAAAGCGAGGGGCTTGCAAAACAGGTGCAGTCGGCTTTAATTGAGGCGCTTGCGCCGCCGTCTTCTCGGGAAGTGAAAAAGGCAGACGGGAGTATTTACCTTTTAAAGCAGGCAAAACTGCCCGCAATTTTAGTGGAGTGCGGGTTTTTGTCAAACGAAGAAGAACAGAAAAAATTGTTGGACGATTCTTATCAAAAGCAGGTCGCGTGGGCGATTTACTGCGGGATTTTAAAATACTTTAACGAAGAATAAGGAGCTGGTAAAGTTGAAAAACTGGAAAATACGCTATTTAAACGTTTTGCCTGTTTTAGTAATTGCGTTTTTGTTGTGCAAACTGATTTTTACGACCAATATATCCTTGTCAAGCTTGTTTTCCATGCTGTACTCCTGTATTGCATATTTTGTTTACGGGCTGGCATTTGCGTATTTTCTAAATCCTTTGCTGGTGTTTATTGAACGCAATATCGTGAAAAAAACGGACAATCAGAAAAAGAAAAATATCAAGCGCGGCATTTCTATAGCGGTAATTTACGCAGTGGTGCTGGGTTTCATCTCCATTTTTGTTATGAATATCGTGCCTACCATAGTCAGCGGTCTGAACGATTTTATTAACGGCCTGCCGGAATATTTAAACAATTTTCAGATTTGGGTGACAGACAGCCTGCGGTCGATTAATCCTGACCTTGCAAAAAACTTTGAGGGCTATATGTCGAATTTTGCAACCAACATATATAGCTGGGTTGAACGGGAAATGGATATGGCCCATGTGGGCAAAACCGTAACTACTGCAGTTAGCGGTTCGGCGAAAACAGTCATCCGCGTGGTGTTCGGCATTGTCATATCAATTTATTTTCTTTTTGGCAAGGAGGAGCTTACCAAACACTTTAAGCGGTTTATCTATGCGGTGTTCAGCCGCGAGCGGGCTGAAACCATTATGAATTACGGAAAGGCAATTAATAAAATATTTTTCGATTTCATTATCAGCAAGCTCTTGCAGGCGTTTGTCATTTTCATTTTAGGCCTGATTATCTTAGTGCCGTTCGACATCCCGCTGGCACCGCTCATCAGTCTGCTTCTGGCGCTTACCAATATGATACCTTACATTGGCCCGTGGCTGGGCGGAATTCCCAGCGTTCTTCTGGCACTGGTGTTTAATCCCATTAAGGGTTTAATTGTGCTGTTGTTTATCATTGGAATGCAGATTGTCGACAACTTATTTATCGGCCCGAAAATCATGTCCGACAGGGTGGGCATCAGCCCGCTTCTGGTTATTGCCGGGGTAGCAATCGGCGGCACTTTCGGCGGAATTATCGGCATGTTTATCGGCGTTCCCCTGGTTGCGGTGATTAAGCTTGTCTTTTATGACAGCTTTATTGAACAGCGGCTGGGAA
The DNA here is from genome assembly GCF_014384785.1 of Congzhengia minquanensis. NCBI lineage: Bacteria > Bacillati > Bacillota > Clostridia > Eubacteriales > Oscillospiraceae > Congzhengia > Congzhengia minquanensis. The sequence goes on along the minus strand of NZ_JACRSU010000001.1, from coordinate 186,532 downwards.
CAAAGAATATTAACCTGTAAATATAAAAGCGGCAGGCTGTCTGCCGCTTTTGCGCATTGGCGGAGGGGTTATGGAATCAGAATATACAGCAATTCAAATCTGTTGTGACTATATTTTAAATAAATGCGGCGAACGGCCGGAGCTGGCGGTGGTGCTTGGCTCGGGCCTGGGTGGCCTGGCGGACAGAATGGACGGTGTGCAAATTGCATATCAAAACATTCCTGGTATGCCTGTTTCCACCGTTTCCGGTCATGCGGGCAGGTTTGTTTTTGGAACGCTGGGAGGCAAGAAAACGGTTGCAATGCAGGGCAGGGTGCATTTTTATGAGGGATATTCCATGGCCGAGGTGGTTCGCCCAATCAGAGTGATGCGCGCCTTAGGTGCGGACAAGCTGATTTTAACCAACGCGGCGGGAGCAGTGAACGAATGCTTTTCACCCGGCGATTTGGTAATGATTTCAGACCATATTTTAAGCTTTGTCCCGTCGCCGTTGATTGGGGAAAACGTAAGTCAGTTAGGAGCGCGGTTTCCCGATATGAGCGCGGTTTACAGCCCGCGGATGAGAAACATAGCTGAAAACTGCGCCGCGGATTTAAAAATTTCATTAAAATCCGGTGTATATATACAAACCACCGGTCCCAACTATGAAACGCCTGCCGAAATTAATATGATGAAACAAATGGGGGCCGACATGGTGGGCATGAGTACCGCCTGTGAGGCCGCTGCGGCAAAACACGCCGGAATGGAGATTTGTGCTGTTTCTGTCATTTCCAATATGGCGGCGGGAATATCGAAAACTGCCCTTTCCCACAGCGAAGTTCAAATGATTACAAACAAAGCGTCAAAGCCATTTCAGGCGCTGATATGCAAGCTTGCGGAGATGATTTAAATGTTAAAGGAACTGATTGATACGTACCAAAATATTGTTTTTTTCGGCGGCGCGGGCGTGTCCACAGAAAGCGGAATTCCAGACTTTCGCAGCGTAGATGGGCTTTATAATGAAATTTATGATTATCCGCCGGAAACCATTATTTCACACTCCTTCTTTGTGAAGAATCCGAAAGAGTTTTTTCGGTTTTATAAAAACAAAATGATTTATCCAAACGCCGCGCCCAATGTAACGCACAAAGCACTGGCGCACTTAGAGCAGCAGGGTAAGGTGAAAGCGGTGGTAACGCAGAACATTGACGGTTTGCACCAAATGGCCGGCAGCAAGTGCGTTTATGAGCTGCACGGTTCCGTGCACAGAAATTATTGCATGAACTGCGGCAAATTTTTCGGCTTAGACGCTGTTTTAGAAGCAGACGGCGTGCCCAAATGCAGCTGCGGCGGAACGATTAAGCCTGACGTTGTGCTGTATGAGGAGGGGTTAGACGGCAAAACAGTGTCCGGTGCGATTGCGGCTATACAAAATGCGGATTTATTGGTGGTGGGCGGCACGTCCCTTACGGTATATCCTGCGGCAGGCATGATCGATTATTTTCGCGGAGACAAGCTGATTTTAATTAATAAAACTGTAACGCCCTTTGACAGCAGGGCAGACATTGTGATCAACGAGAGTTTAGGCTCTGTTTTTAAAGAAATTTTGGAGGGAGACAAATGACAAAGATTTTTGTAGTGGGAGACAGCATTTCTATGCACTACAACGACGATTTAAAACGGTTCTTGTCGGGCTATGCCATGCTAAAGAGAAAGGGCGAGGGCGAAAAACCAGGTGATTTGGACTATGAATCGAAGGTAAACGGCGGCGACAGCGCCTGCGTTTTGGGATATCTACAGGCAACGCCGGACATTGACGCAGACATTTTTATTATAAACTGCGGCCTGCATGATATTAAATTTTATCATGAGGTTGGACACCTTCAGGTAGAGCCGGAGGACTACAGGGAAAACTTAAAACAAATTGCGGCGCATATCCAAAAGCTGGGAAAACAAATGGTTTGGGTCATGTCCACCACAGTAGATGATGAAATACATAAAAAGAACTGTTCCGTTTTCTTTCGGAAAAATGAGGATATTAAGCAATACAACCACATTGCAAAAGAGGTTATGGAGCAGATGGGCGTTCCGATTATCGACCTTCACGATTTTACCGAAAAGTTAGGGGACGGCGTGTTCTGTGACCATGTACACTTTAAACCCCATGTCCGCACACTTCATGCGGCGTTTATTGCAGGTCAGGTAATTGGCCTGTTCGGCCTTAAAAAGACCTATGAACTATCATAATATTACAGAGGGAATTTTTATTTCCCGCCCAAACCGGTTTATTGCAAAGGTTGAAATAAACGGACAAACTGAAACCGTTCATGTGAAGAACACCGGCAGGTGCAAGGAGCTTTTAATAGAAGGCGCTAAAGTGTTTTTGGAACGAAGCGGCAACCCCAACCGCAAAACGCAGTTCGATTTGGTAGCGGTGCAGAAAGGCGATTTGCTCATTAACATGGACGCACAGGCCCCAAACAAAATTTTTGCAGAGTGGGCCGAAACGCACATTGACGGTCTGACGCTGGTGAAGCCTGAGGTAACACATGGCGACTCCAGATTCGATTTTTACATGGAAGCCGGACTGAAGCGCACATTTGTGGAAGTAAAGGGCGTAACGCTGGAACAAGACGGTGTGGTGATGTTTCCCGATGCGCCCACAGAGCGGGGGCTAAAGCATTTGCGCGGCCTTGAAAAATGCGTTGCAGAAGGATTTGACGCGCTTGTCGTGTTTATTGTTCAGATGGAGCGGGCAGCCTATTTTTGTGCCAACGCAAAAACCCACCTGGCCTTTGCCGAGGAGCTTTCGCGGGCAAAGCAGGCAGGCGTTCGTGTTCTGGCGCTGAACTGTTGTGTAAAACCCGACGAAATTATGGCGTTGGGGGAAATTGAGACCAAAATTTGAGAAGAAAATGATTTTTTGTGAAATTTTTGAAAAAAACAGTTGCAAATGAAAAAGAAATGTGCTATAATCATAGCGTTGTATTTCAAAATGAGATTCGTATGATTAGCATTTTGAAATGATGATTTGGTTTATTTACTTGGTTGAAAGAGGTGAAATACATGAAAGAGGGAATCCATCCGGAATATAAGCAGACCACAATTAAATGTGCCTGCGGCGAAGTGATTGAAACAGGCTCGACAAAAGAGAACATCACCGTCGAAATTTGTTCAAAATGCCATCCGTTCTTTACAGGAAAACAGAAGCTTGTTGATACGGGCGGCCGTGTTGAAAAGTTTAGAAAGAGATTTGGTATGAAATCCGAATAATTGGTAGAATTTCAGCTTGTTTGGAGGTGTGGTAGGCTATGTGGCTTACGATTGTTCGTATAATCCATTTGATATTGTCATTAATTTTAATCGTGGTTGTCTTGCTGCAGTCGGGAAAAGCACAGGGGCTTTCCGGTGCGATTGCAGGCGGTTCTGAAACGTTTTTTGGTAAGAACAAAGGCAGAACGATTGATGCGATATTAGAAAAGTGGACATCGGTTGTTGCTATCGCGTTTTTAGTAACCTCTGTTGCGCTGTTTTTCTTATCTTAAAGACCGATGTGCAAATTGTGATATGCGCGATTGATTTAAGCCATTTCCCTCGGAAATGGCTTTTATTTTTTTTGATTAGAAACGTTACATTTAACAAATTATAAATAGAGGAGGTGAACGGTTTGACACAAAAAGAAAAGATTTTAGGCTTTATGAAAGAAAATATGAAAATTCCCATGACTGCGGAAGAAATGGCGGTAATGCTCAGCGTTCCGAAACAGGACATGACGGAGTTTTTCAATATTATAGAGGAATTAGAACTGGAAGGTAAAATCGTGAAAACAAAGAAAAAGCGGTTTGCTACCGGCGCGCTTTTAGGACTTGTAACCGGTAAATTTATTGGTAACGAGCGCGGCTTCGGCTTTGTTGAGCCTGAGGAAAACGACGGAGCGGACAACTTCGGCGATGTGTTCATCGGCGCCGAAAACACCGGCGGTGCGCTTCATGGCGACATCGTCATGACGAAAATTATTACAAAGCCGGACGGAGACAGGCGGCGCGAAGGCGAGATTGTAAAAATTGTTCAGCCGGCAGAGCACAAAATTGTCGGCAGATTTACAAGAAACGAAAACACCGGATTTGTGGTTCCTGTTTACAGAAGATACGCCACGGACTTTTATATTGAACCGGGCAACCGGAATGGCGCACAAGACGGAGACATGGTTGTGGCGGAACTTTTAAAGCGGGGGAGCGGAAAGAAAAGCCCCGAGGCAAAAATCATTTCTGTGATTGGAAACATCAACACGCCGGGCATGGACATTCTGTCTGTCATTGAAAGCCGCAGCGTTCCCTACGAGTTTGACGAAGATGTTTTAAACGCCGCAAAGCATGCGGCAATAACGGTCTCGCCGAAAGACACAGAGGGAAGGCTCGATTTAAGGTCGGAACAAATTATCACCATTGACGGCGACGACGCAAAGGATTTAGACGATGCAGTCCACGTAAAGAAACTGGAAAACGGCAGGTTTGAACTTGGCGTTCATATTGCGGACGTAGGGAATTATGTGCCGGTCGGCGGCAAAATCGACCGCGAAGCTTATCTGCGCGGCACCAGCATCTATCTTGCAGATCGGGTGATTCCCATGCTGCCAGAGGTGCTGTCAAATGGCATTTGCAGCCTAAATGAAGGAGAAGACCGACTGACGCTGTCCGTCATTATGGAGATTGACAAAAGCGGCGTGGTGGTGGACCACAAAATTTACGAAAGCGTGATTTGCTCAAGCAAGCGCATGACCTACACAGATGTTACGGCAATTGTGGAAGGTGATGAGGAAAAGCGGGAACGGTTTTCTGACTTGGTAGAGATGATCGGCCGCATGGCGGAGCTTCGGGCCATCCTGCGCAAAAAGCGCGTGTCGAGAGGCAGCATCGACTTTAATTTCGACGAAGCACGAATTGTATTGGACGAAAACGGTAAACCCATTGACATTGTAAAACGAGAGCGGGGCGTTTCGAACAGCATGATTGAGGAGTTTATGCTCGTCTGCAACGAAACGGTGGCAGAGCACATGTTTTGGCTGAATATCCCCTTTGTTTACCGGGTGCATGAAGAACCCGATCCGGATACGATGAAAGAATTTGCAAAGTTTATTGCGCCGCTGGGATATAGCATTAAACATTCCAATGGAAAGGTTCATCCCAGGGAGCTGGCCGCGCTGATCCGCAGCCTTACGGGTAAACGGGAAGAAATGATTATCAGCAGCGTTGCCCTGCGTTCTTTAATGAAAGCGCGCTACAGCAATGAAAACTTAGGGCATTTTGGTCTTGCGGCGAAATATTACTGCCACTTTACATCCCCGATCCGGCGGTATCCTGATCTCTGCATTCACAGGATTATAAAAGAACACTTAAATGGCAGGCTAAACGTTAAAAAGCTTGCGGCGTTCACGGCAGAGGCTGCAAAACAGTCCAGCGACCGCGAGCTTGAGGCGGTTGATTTAGAGCGCACCATTGAGGATATGAAAAAGGCGGAATTTATGCACGACCGCGTTGGCGACGTTTATTCCGCAGTTATCACCAGCATTACACCCTTTGGCATGTTTGCCGCATTGGAAAACACCATTGAAGGCTTAATCCGTCTGGCAGACTTAAACGACGACTATTATATCTATGACGAAAAAACCAGATCAATTTCCGGCGAACACAACGGGAAAACCTTTCAGGTGGGCGAAACAATTGAAATCCGTGTGGCCCGGGCAGACCCGCAGTCGGGCAAAATTGATTTTGTATTAAATGCTCAGGAAAACAACCAGAACAGCCGTCGGAAAGCGTTTTTAAAAAAGCACCGGGAACAGGTAAAAACGAAAAAGAATACGAAAATAAAGACCGCAAAATATTTAAAAAAGCGACAGAAAAAACACTAATGTGAACTTTCTTTTAATGTTTTCGGGCTTTCTAAAATAAAACTTGCATAAATCGCGGGTCTGGTGTATAATTATAGTAACAAGAAATCAGAAGGCAGGTGTATATTCATGGATTTAGACACAACACAGATGTTTCAGTTCGGAGCAAACCGAGACGATTTTATTAAAAACATCGTAATGGAAGTTTACTCTGCGCTTTTAGAAAAAGGATACAACCCAATCAGCCAAATGGTGGGATATATTCTGTCAGGTGATCCGACGTATATTACCGGCCATAAAAACGCCCGCGCGTTGGTTATGAAAGTTGAGCGGGACGAAATTTTAGAAGCGCTTGTAAAATATTACGTGGAAAACAATTAACGAACTCATAGGGCTGTGCCAGTTGGCACAGCCCTTTTCGCACAGGTGAATTTGAATGAAAGAAAAAATTAAGGCGTTTGCGAAAACGCTGCAAATAGAATTTACTGGCATTGCCCCGGCAGAACCGATGAATGAGCTAAGAGAAATTCTGCAGGATAGGCGGCGCACCTTTGGCCTGCCCGCCTTTGAAGAACCGGATTTGGAGAAGCGCACGGTGCCGGAGCGAACGCTGCCCGGAGCAAAGAGCATTGTTGTGTGCCTGTTCCCTTATCACAGCGAACTTTGCGCAGCGCAAAACCTCGCAAAATTTGCCCAAATTCCAGACTACCACACGGTAGTTATGGAGCGGCTGGAAAAATTGTGCGGATTTATCAAAGGGCTGTTCCCAAAAGCCAATCTTGCTCCCTTTGTGGACACCGGACCGTTGGCGGACAAGTATTTGGCATTTCAGGCCGGGCTGGGCTTTTTTGGGAAAAACACGCTTTTGATAAACGAAATATACGGCTCATATGTGTTTGTCGGTTATATCGTTACCAATTTACCCCTTGAACCCGACACACCGTCTGACAAAACTTGTATGGGCTGCGGCAAATGCTTAGCGCTTTGCCCGGGGCGTGCACTTTCCGGCGGCGGACTAAACGCGTTTCGGTGCGTTTCTTATATTACCCAGCTAAAAGAAGCAGATGCGAAGCAAAAAAAGATTCTATCCGCACAGCAATCCGTCTATGGCTGTGACGTTTGTCAGGAAGTTTGCCCCCATAATCAGGACATACCGCAAACACCCATTGACGAATGGAAGCAGCCGAAACTGACCAGCCTGGAACAGGAGAAAATTTCGGCCATGAGCAAACGGGAATTTAAACGTATTTACAAAGAATATCCCTTTTCATGGCGCGGAAAAGACGCTCTTTTGAAGAATTTTGAGAAATAAGCTTGACAAGCCCATCTGTTTTAATATAATATATTATATTATTGAAACAAATATGGGTTGAAATTTTTGGAGGTTTCTAAATGAAGAACATTGACAAAACGATGGAAAAAATCGTGGCGCTGTGTAAGGGCAGAGGATTTGTATATCCCGGCTCGGATATTTACGGCGGCCTTGCAAACGCGTGGGACTATGGTCCTTTAGGCGTGGAGCTGAAAAACAACGTAAAACGTGCCTGGTGGAAAAAGTTTATTCAGGAAAGCCCTTATAATGTGGGACTGGACGCGGCTATTTTAATGAATCCTAAAACCTGGGTGGCTTCCGGCCATGTGGGCGGTTTCTCTGACCCGCTGATGGACTGCAAGGAGTGCAAAGCGCGCTACCGTGCCGATAAACTGATTGAAGACTTTATGTTTGAAAAATGCGAACCGCAAGTGGTGGACGGCTGGTCAGACGAAAAGATGCTTTCCTTTATCACTGAAAACAACATCGTTTGTCCCAAATGCGGAAAGAAAAATTTCACCGATATCCGCAAATTTAATCTGATGTTCAAAACCTTTCAGGGTGTTACAGAAGACAGTTCTTCTGAAATATTCCTGCGTCCCGAAACTGCGCAGGGTATTTTTGTAAACTTTAAAAATGTGCAGCGCACAACCAGAAAAAAAGTTCCTTTCGGAATCGGACAGGTGGGCAAGTCGTTCCGCAACGAAATTACACCCGGAAACTTTATTTTCAGAACAAGGGAATTTGAGCAGATGGAGCTGGAATTCTTCTGCAAGCCCGGCGAGGATTTAGAGTGGTTTGCCTATTGGAAAGACTTTTGTAAAAACTGGCTGATGTCTTTAGGCGTAAAGGAAGAAAATATTAAAATGCGCGACCACAGCCCTGAAGAGCTTTCCCACTACAGCAACGCTACCACCGACATTGAGTTTATGTTCCCCTTTGGCTGGGGAGAGTTGTGGGGCATTGCAGACAGAACCGATTTTGACTTAAAGCAGCATGCAACCCATTCCGGCGAAAACTTTGAGTATACCGACCCTGTTACAAACGAAAAATATGTTCCATACTGTATTGAACCCTCGTTGGGAGCAGACCGCGTGACGCTGGCCTTTTTGGTTGACGCCTATGACGAGGAAGAGGGCGAGAAGGAAACAAGAACCGTGCTTCGGCTTCATCCGGCGCTCTCTCCTGTGAAAATTGCAGTTCTTCCGCTTTCGAAAAAGCTTTCCGACGGCGCTATGGAACTTTATGGTATGCTTTCTAAAAAATATATGTGTGATTATGACGATGCTGGAAGCATCGGCAAGCGTTACAGAAGACAGGACGAAATTGGAACACCTTTCTGTGTGACATATGATTTTGATTCCTTAGAAAAGGGTACCGTTACCGTTCGCGATCGGGACACTATGGAACAGGTAACGCTTCCGATTGACGGACTTGACGCTTATTTTGCGGATAAATTTGACTTTTAAGTATCTATTATTGATAAAAATACAGTATATAATATAAGAAAATATACAAATTATTCACAAAATTTGTTTTTATTTATTGACATTGGGTAAAATATTTAGTATTCTAAATATTAGATAGTCTCAGGGAATATCTTTTAAGGAGCTGGAATTTTTATGTTATCAAAAACAATTGTTGTACAAAACCAGGTAGGTCTGCACGCAAGACCGGCTACATTTTTTATACAAAAATCCAACGAGTTTAAATCGAGCATCTGGGTGGAAAAAGACGACCGCCGCGTAAATGCGAAAAGCCTTTTGGGCGTTTTGTCCTTAGGCATTACCAAGGGTATGGAAATAACGATTATTACAGACGGTACAGACGAAAAAGAAGCGATTGAAGCACTTGAGAAATTGATAGAATCGAATTTCAGCGACTAAAAAAAGAGCTTGCAATCAAGGGATATGTGATTTTATCGCATATCCCTTCCTTTTTTTCACAAAACTATATACAGCGCACAGACCGGCGTTAAGGGGGCTTAATATGGTTGACAAGGAACTGCTGAAAAATTTACCGGGCGACCCGGGCGTTTATATTATGAAAGACAAAACCGGCAAGGTTATTTATGTGGGCAAGGCAAAGGTATTGAAAAACCGCGTTCGGCAATATTTTCAAAACACAGAGCGGCACGCGCCCAAGGTGGCGGCTATGGTTTCTCATGTGGACACGTTTGAATATATTTTAACCGACAGCGAATTGGAAGCCCTGATTTTAGAATGTAACCTGATTAAAAAATACCGCCCCTATTACAACATTTTGTTGAAGGATGACAAAAACTACCCCTATATTAAAGTTACCACAAATGAGGAGTATCCGCGCATTCGGTTCGTGCGTCGGATGCAAAAGGACGGGGCAAAATATTTTGGGCCATATTCCGGCGGGACAGCCGTCCGCGAGGCCATGGATTTAGCCTGCAAGCTGTTTCAGATTCCTACCTGTGAAATTAATTTGCCGAAAGATTTGGGGAAAAAGCGGGCGTGTATCAACGCGCAGATTGGAAGATGCTGTGCACCCTGCGAAATTCCCATCAGCAAAGAGGAATATAACGAACGGATTAAGGAGGCCTGTTTATTTTTAGGCGGCGGCGCAACAGAGCTTTTGGAAAAACTGACGGAGGAGATGAACGCCGCGGCGGAGAACCTGGAATTTGAGCGCGCGGCCTCGCTGCGTGACAAAATTGGCGGCATCCGTCAGATGGAGAAAAAACAGAAAATTGTTTCAGACCGGCATGCCGACGAGGACGTAATCGGGTTTTATAGCCAGGAAAACAGAACGTTTGTAGAGGTGTTTTTCATTCGTTCCGGCCGGCTCATGGGACGGCGTGACACGGTGATGACCAACACCGCAGGAATGACAGAGGGGGAAACCGCCTCCAGCTTTTTAAAGCAGTTTTACCAGGATGCAGACTTTGTGCCGCAGAATATTTATGTTCAATATGAATGTGAAGACGAAGAACTTCTGTCCTCATGGCTTTCCGAGATTTCCGGCCGCAGTGTAAAAATTCGCACACCTCAGCGGGGAGAAAAAAAGGCGTTGGTGGAAATGGCCAACAAAAACGCCAAGCAGGCGGCCTTGAATTTTATGCTGAAAAATGCCGAGGGCAGGAAGGGTGTAAAACGGCTGATCTTAGATTTAAAGGAAGAACTGGGGCTTACGTCCCCGCCTTACCGAATTGAGTCTTACGACATATCCAACACTGCCGGGGAAGATAATGTAGGCTCCATGGTTGTTTTTGTAAACGGGGAGCCTGCAAAACGCTATTACAGAAGATTTAAAATTGAAACCGCCATGGGAGGAGACGATTATCACAGCATGGCGGAAATGATTTTGCGCCGCTTAAAACATGCCCGTGAGGAAGAAAAACAAATTGAAACGGGGGAGCTTTTGAAAGAAAAAGCAAAATTTCTGCCGCTGCCCGACTGCATCTTTTTAGACGGCGGAAAAGGGCACCTTTCTGTTATTTCAGAACTTTTGGAACTGACTGACACCGACATTCCGCTATTTGCAATGGTGAAAGATGACAAGCACCGAACCGCTGCCCTCTTGAAGTCTGACGGCAGCCGTGTGGGCCTAAAACCACGGTCAGAGGAGTTTCGCTTGGTGTCGGCAATACAGGAGGAGGTGCACCGCTTTGCCATTGAATATCACCGCAATTTGCGGGGTAAACGCATGAAGGGCTCCGCGCTGGAAGCAATAGACGGGGTGGGGCGTAAAACGGCGGAAAAGCTGCTTATGCATTTTAAATCTATCGGCGCCGTAAAAAATGCTGAAATTGAGGAGCTTAAAAAAGCAGGTGTCAGCCGAACAACGGCGGAGAATATTTACAGCCACTTCAGAAAATAAAACTTGCTATTTTTTTTCAGACAGTATATAATATTTTTAATAACTGTGTATAGGAGCTGATTGGTATGCGAATCGCTGTAGACGCCTTTGGCGGCGACAATGCGCCCGACGAGATTGTAAAAGGCAGCGTTCAGGCGGTTTTAAACTTAAACTGTGAAATTATTTTGGTTGGAGACGAAACCATTTTAAAAAATAAACTGGCCCAAGCCGGATATAGCGGCAGCAAAATTACCATTCAACATGCGTCTGAAGTGATTGACGGGGAGGACGCTCCCGTAGATGCAGTACGGCATAAGAAAGATTCTTCCATGATGGTAGCGCTTTCGCTTTGCAAAAACGGTGAAGCCGACGCTGTGGTGAGCGCGGGGAACACCGGTGCATATTTTGCCGGGGCGTTTCATGTGCTTGGGCGCATTAAGGGCATTCGCCGCCCGGCACTGACGGCGTTTATGCCCACGGTGAACAACACCAAAAGCGTGATTATGGATGTGGGCGCCAATGCGGACTGCAAGCCTGAAAATTTAGAGCAGTTCGCCCAGATGGGCTCGTTGTATGCGGAAAAAATTCTGGGCATTCAAAATCCAAAAGTATATCTGGTGAATATCGGCACCGAGGAGCATAAGGGCAATGAGCTTTCACAGAAAGCCCATGCCCTGATGAAAGAAAACAAAAACATTAACTTTTGTGGCAATATTGAGTCGAGGGAACTGACAGCGGGCTTTGCCGACGTAATTATCTGTGACGGGTTCACGGGCAACATTATCCTAAAGGCAATTGAGGGCACCGCCTCGGCGTTGTTTGGTCTGATTAAAAAAAGCTTTATGAAAACGCTGGCCACAAAAATTTCTGCACTGATGATGAAACCGCACATTAAGGAACTGAAGTCCATGCTGGACTATTCGGAATATGGCGGCGTGCCGCTTTTGGGAATTGACGGCGTTGTGATTAAGGCTCACGGAAGCTCAGACGCAAAGGCCTTTGAAAACGCAGTCAGAAGCGCGGTTGTTTTTTCTGAAACCGGTTTAAACGCCGATTTAAAGGCGCTTTACGCACAACAGCAAGATCAGGATGCAGCAAAAATGTGAACTTATCCTACTTTTCTACATATTATATAATTGGACCAACCATAAATTTTTAAATTTTTATAAAAATCCTATTGACAACTTCATAGGTTTGATATATAAATAACTAAGAGGAATCATATGTCACGGCTTGGAGGTGAAAGCAATGGAATTTGAAAAGGTGCGCGATATTATTGTGGAACAGCTGGGCGTTGATGCCAGCGCTGTAAAGCCTGATACGGCATTTATTGACGATTTGGGAGCCGACTCGTTAGACGTTGTTGAACTGATTATGGCGCTTGAGGAAGCTTTTGATATGGAAATCCCTGACACGGAAGCAGAGAAAATTATCACTGTAAACGATGCAGTTGATTATATTAAAAACAACCAGTAAGAAGATGGGAGGGGCTGTTTTGCAGGCCCTCCCCAAAAACGCATGGAACGTATAAATCTGTTTCCTACAGCTTTGTAAGAAGCGAATTTATGCGTTTATTTTCGTTTTAGACAAAAAAGTGCTTTTATTTTAGCACAAAACGCCATTCGGGCGGCACGGCAGGCTATGCCTGCTTTTTGTTTTGAAAGGAAGGGAATATGAACGCTTTAAAAGAATTTCAGGAAATTATCGGTTATAAATTTACCAATTGTGAATACTTAAAGGTTGCGCTGACGCACAGCTCCTACGCCAACGAAAACAGGTCAAAACACATTCCGTTTAACGAGCGGCTGGAGTTTTTGGGCGACTCGGTGCTGGGACTTGTCGTCAGCCGCTATATATTTGAGAACTTTCCCAAGCTGCCGGAGGGAAAACTGACAAAAATGCGGGCCGCCGTGGTTTGCGAACGTTCCCTGTGGGAGTGCGCCGTGAACATTGATTTGGGCAATTACCTGATTTTAGGACACGGCGAGGAACACACAGGCGGAAGAACGCGCATGTCTATTTTGGCCGACGCGTTTGAAGCGCTCATTGCTGCAATTTATTTGGACAGCAGCTTAGAAACCGTGCGGGAATGGATTTTGGGCCAGCTTTATGAAACCATTTTAGACGCGTCGAGAGGCAAGATGTTTAAAGATTATAAAACCGATTTTCAGGAGGTCGTTCAGAAAAACGGCGACGTAGAAATTAAATATGAGGTGCAGAGCGAGTCTGGGCCGGACCATGACAAACTGTTTGTGGTGAACGTCTATTTAAACGGGACGCTAATGGGCACGGGCGAGGGCACCAGCAAGAAAAAAGCGGAGCAAAAGGCGGCACAGAACGCGTTAATTAAAACAAGAGCGGACAAGCAAAAGTGATGAAGCATAAAACAATCCCGATTTTTGTGCCGCACATGGGCTGCCCTAACGACTGCTCTTTCTGCAACCAGCGGAAAATTACCGGGCACAGCGAAACGGTAACGCCCCAAAAAGCGGACGAAATTATTAACGACTCTTTAAAAACTGTGCCGAAAGGGGCAAATGTTGAAATTGGCTTTTTCGGCGGAAGCTTCACAGGAATTGAAAAGGAGCTGCAGCGGCAGCTGCTTTCGGTGGCATACGGTTATGTGAAAGAGGGCAGCGTAACGTCTGTCAGGCTGTCTACCCGGCCGGATTATATTGATGCAGAAACCGTTTCCATGCTAAAAGCCTACGGTGTGACAACGGTTGAGCTGGGCGCCCAGTCTATGGACAACAGGGTGCTTGCAGCAAACCACAGGGGGCACACCAGTCAAGACACCGTCCGTGCTTCTGAGCTTATCATTTCGGGCGGCTTAAAGCTGGGACTTCAAATGATGACGGGGCTTTTTGAAGACACGGTGGAAAAAAGCCGCGAAACGGCAAAACAAATCATTGACCTTACCCCCTCCTGCGTGCGGATATATCCCACTTTGGTGTTAAAGGGTACCTATCTTGCAAAGCTCTATGAAGCGGGGAAGTATGTGCCCCAGAGCCTGGAGGAGGCGGTTGTGCTCTGCGCCGGTTTAAAGCAGATGTTTGACCAAAATAACATTGCAGTGATCCGTATGGGGCTCATGTCGTCAGACAATATCCGTCCCGAAAACGACGTGGTTGCCGGGCCTTATCACCCGGCATTCGGCGAGCTGGTGCAAAGCGAACTTAATTTTTGCAGATTAAAGGAAGCGGTGCACCAGGACTGCTTAATTGCCGTAAATCCCCGTTCGCTTTCCGCATTTGTGGGGAACAACAAAGCAAATATAAAAAAAATGAAGCAATTGGGCTATACCATAAAATTTGTGCAGGACGAAACCGTCTTGCCGCAGAAATTTAAACTAGTCACAGGAAAGGCGGCGGAACATGCGTCTTAAAGGAATAAAAATCAACGGCTTTAAATCGTTTGCCGATAAAATATCGCTGAGCTTCTCAAACGGAATTACCGCAATTGTCGGTCCTAACGGCAGCGGAAAAAGCAATATTTCTGACGCGGTTCGCTGGGTTCTGGGCGAACAGAGCGCAAAAATGCTCCGCGGAGCAAAGATGGAGGATGTTATTTTCAGCGGCACGCAAAAGAGAAACCCCATGGGATTTGCGGAGGTTACGCTGATTTTGGACAATTCAGACAGAACTTTCCACATTGAATTCGACGAGGTAGAGGTCACCAGAAAGGTGTTTTTGTCCGGCGAAAGCCAATACATGATTAACAAGTCTGCCTGCCGTTTAAAAGACATTCACGAAATTTTTATGGATACAGGTCTTGGCCGCGACGGCTATTCCATGGTGGGACAGGGAAAAATTGAGGAAATTTTATCCTCAAAATCGGACGACAGAAGACAGATTTTTGAAGAGGCCGCCGGCATTTCAAAATATCGGTACAGAAAGGAAGAGGCGCAGCGCAAGCTCGTCCGCACCAACGAAAATTTAGACCGCGTTTACGACATTATTGCGGAGCTTGAGGACCGGGTGGAGCCTTTAAAAATTCAGTCGGAAAAGGCAAAAAAATATTTGACCTTTAAAGAGGAACTGAAAACCTATGAGGTTAACGACGCGCTTCGGATTATTGAGGGCGCGAACGATGTAATCGGCGGGCTGGACGAAAAGCTGGGCGTTGTTACAAAACAGCTGGAAGAAGCAAAAAATGCGGCTGATAATGCGGAGCGCACCCAGGCAGAATTCTACCAGGCGGCGCGGGACAGAGAGGAATCAGCCCAGGAAACATCCCGTAAAACCCGGGAGCTTTCTGAAAGCATCTCTATTAAAAAAGGTGAAATTGATATTTTAAAAAACACCATTGCAGGAAATGAGACGCTGACGGAGCGCATTCAAAACGAACTGAAAGAAATTATGGGAAAAAAAGAAGCGCTTTTAACCCAGAGAAGCGGCACAGAGCAGGAAGCCGCAGAAAAAGAAAAAACGCTTTTACAAATTGAGGAAGAAATCGACCGATTAACAGAGCTGAGTGTCTTAGCTGAAAGCGGCGCCGGGGAACAAAACAGTGAAATTGAAGAACTGAACAGCTTTGTAGCCGTGCAGATTGAGCGGCTGAGTGAACTGAAAATTGCCCTTTCCAATCAGAAAATTACACGGGATAGCTATCTTGCACGGAAAGAAACCATAGAGAGCGAGGCGAGCGACCGCAGCGGCGAGCGGCAGAGCATTTTTAATAAAAATAGAGAGATTGAAGCAGAAATTCAGCGCAAAGCAGCCTTTGGGGAAAAAACTGAACAGGAGCTGGAAATGCTGCGTGAAACACGGCAAAGGCAAGAAAACGACATGAGCCGGATGCGGCAGGAGCGCAGCAGCCTGACCATATCCTTGAGCGAAAAACGGTCTCGCAGAAAGCTTTTGGAAACCATGGAACAGAGCTTCGAGGGGTATGCAAAATCGGTTAAAACCGTTTTGCGGGAGCATGAAAACGGTGCGCTTGCGTCTGTCCAAATCTATGGCCCTGTTTCAAAACTGATAAAAGTGCCTGCAAACTATAACACCGCCATTGAAATTGCCTTGGGCGGCGCGGTTCAAAACATCGTGGTGAAGTCAGAAAACGACGCAAAGCAGGCCATTGCGTGCTTAAAATCAAAAAACGCAGGCCGGGCAACGTTTTTGCCCCTGTCTTCGTTAAAATATAAGGAGCCGGAAGCAAAGCTTGCAGGAGAAGACGGCTTTTTGGGCATGGCCTGCGACCTTGTAACCTGCGAAAAACAGTTTTTGCCCGTGGTGAAATTTTTGTTGGCAAAAACGGCGGTTATCGACAATATTGACCATGCCATTGCCATATCTAAAAAGTTTAAGAACACCCACCGCTTAGTAACCTTAGAGGGCGAATTGCTGAATGTGGGCGGTTCCTTGTCCGGCGGAAGCTTTTACCGACAGGCGTCGCTGATGGGGCGCGAAAATGAAATAAAATCCTTAGCCGAAGAGATTCCAAAGCTTGCACGGCAAATTGAAACGCTTGAAGACGAGGAAAAGGCACTTAATACCGCCATTGCAAAAACTGCGGAGGAGATGAAAAAAACCGCAGAGGCGATTTCCGACAACAGCGGTGGGATTTTGATTTTAGAGCGTGATAAATCTCACAACGAACTTTTGTTGAACCAAATTGACACGGCAAGGCGGCGTGTGGAAGAAGAACTGCAGAGCTTAGATGCAAAAATTGCAGAAACCGTTTCGCGTCAGGCAGAAATTGAACAGGAAATTGTCGAAAAAGAACAGTTAATTTCTGAAAAACACGATGAGATTCAGCAAAAGGAGTCCGGCGTGGCCGAGGCCATTGCAAAAAAACAGGAGATTTCGGAACAGATTACCCAGCAGAATATTTTGCGGTCTGGCGTAGTGAAAGACTTAGAGGTCATTTCCGCAAGGCTGTCTCAGCTTGCTGAGGAAATTTCCTCCTGTGAAACCAATGCGGCTTTGCACGAAAGCGAAATTGAAGATATTAACGAGAAGAACAAAAGCTTGCTTTTGGAAATTGAGCAGAAGCAGCAAGAAACAGAGGCTGGCGCGGCAGAGGTTGCACGTTTGGACGAAGAAAACACAAAGCTTCAAACGGAGAAAAAGGATTTTGACGAAAAAGACAGGGCGCTGCTTGCCGAAATAAAAGCGTTAAGGGAAGATGTGTTTACCCTAACAGACGAGCAGGGCAGACTTTCGCAAAGAAAGGTAAAAGCAGAAACAGAGCTGGAAAACACCATTAACAACCTTTGGGAGGAATATGAGCTGACCTATTCCGATGCGCTTCCTTACAAAAAAGAGCTGGGCACGCCTCAGGAGGTTTCTAAGGAGATTGTTTCTTTAAAGCGTAAAATCAGCGGCCTTGGCAACGTAAATGTAGATGCAATTGAAGAATATAAAGCCGTTTCTGAACGATATGAATTTTTAAGCGGACAGCGGGACGATTTGCTGAAAGCACAAAAAGACCTGACCGGCATTATCACCGACATGACAAAGGTAATGCGGACAGAGTTTGAAGAAAAGTTTCGTGAAATTGCAGGTTATTTTAAAGGGACGTTTACAGAGTTGTTTGGCGGCGGAACTGCGGCGCTCACCTTAGAAGACCCGGATAATATTTTAGAAAGCGGCATTAACATTGACGTGCAGCCTCCGGGGAAAAAACTGCAAAGCCTTTCCCTTTTGTCCGGCGGGGAGCGGGCGCTTTCTGCCATTGCGCTGTTGTTTGCCATTTTGAAAACCCGCCCTACGCCCTTTTGCTTTTTAGACGAAATTGAGGCGGCTTTAGACGATGTGAATGTTTATCGCTTTGCAGACTATATTAAGCGCTACAGCGGCAACACACAGTTTATTGTTGTAACCCACAGGCGCGGCACGATGGAAGCCGCCGATGTAATTTACGGTGTTACCATGCAGGAAAAAGGCGTTTCAAAGCTGCTTACGCTTCATTTAGATGAAATTGCAGAGTAAAATATTTGCATTTTGGGAAAAATTGTGATATAATAATTAAAATTGTTTGTATTTTTGTCCCCTGTGAAAGGTTGTGAAAAACATGATTATTGCCCCCCGCGGTACACACGATATTTTGCCGTCTGAAAGCTACCGATGGCATTTGATAGAAGATAAAATTAAAGAGATTTGTTTGGAGTTTGGCTATAAGGAAATCAGAACGCCCATGTTTGAAAGCACCGAGCTATTCGAGCGCGGCGTGGGTGACACCACAGATGTGGTGCAAAAAGAGATGTATACGTTTTTGGACAAGGGCGGCCGGAGCGTAACGTTGCGGCCCGAAGGCACCTCGCCAATTGTAAGAAGCTTTGTGGAGAGTTCGCTTTACGCACAGCCCCAGCCTACCAAATTGTATTATTTATATCCTTGTTTTCGTTACGAAAAACCCCAAGCAGGCCGCCTTAGAGAGTTTCACCAGTTTGGTGTTGAGGTAATGGGTGCGGACACCGCGGCCGTAGACGCTGAGGTGATTTCTCTTGCTATGCAGGTGTTTTCCCGCTTAAACGTTACGGGAATTGAACTGAACATTAACAGCATTGGCTGCCCAAAATGCAGGTCGGCCTATAACGAAAAGTTAAAAGCGTTTTTTAAACCTCATTTAGGCGAGCTGTGCGAAACCTGCCGCCAGCGGTATGAGAAAAACCCGCTTCGCATTTTAGATTGCAAGGTGAAATCCTGTAAGGCGATTTACAACCATGCGCCAGTATTGTTAGACAATATTTGTGAAGACTGCGCGGCGCATTTTGAGCAATTAAAGCGCTATCTTGAAGTGATGGAAATTCCATATCAGATTGACGCCACAATTGTGCGAGGGTTGGATTACTACACGAAAACCGTGTTTGAAATTATCTCGAAAAACAAGGGTTCCGAGGGCACCATCTGTGGAGGCGGACGGTATAACGGGCTGATTGCCGAAATCGGCGGCCCTGAAATGACGGGCGTTGGCTTTGCCATGGGCTTAGAGCGGCTCTTGCTGGTTTTAGAAAGCCTTGACCTGATTCCGGAGAACCTGGAACGGCCGGATATTTTTATTGCAAACGTTGGGGAGCAGGCAGATTTGTTTGTGCAAAAACTGGTTTACGGCCTGCGAAACGCCGGCATCAGTGCCGAGCGGGACTATTTGTCGCGCAGTGTGAAAGCCCAGATGAAATATGCCAATAAAACTGGCGCGCAGTTTTCGGCGGTGATTGGCGACGATGACATTGCAGCGAAAAGCGCGTCTGTGAAAAATATGCAGACCGGAGAAACAGATAACGTGCCGTTTGATCATTTGGCAGAATTTATTAAGACGAATACAATGACAAGATAAAATAAATGGAGGAACGAATAAGCATGGAGACAATGGTTGGACTAAAGCGCACCCACCGCTGCGGTGAGCTGACGCTTGAAGATGTAGGCAAGAAAGTAACCGTAATGGGCTGGGTTCAGGTTTACCGTAACTTAGGCGGCGTAATTTTTATTGATTTGCGCGACCGCTCGGGAATTTTGCAGCTTGTGGCACGGATTGAAGACGGCGAAGAGGTGTTTCAAAAGGCAGACATGGTGCGCAGTGAATATGTGCTGGCCGCTTTGGGCGAGGTTGTAAAGCGTGATGAAGACACCGTAAACGATAAAATTAAAACCGGCCGAATTGAGGTTAGAATGAGCGAACTGCGTATTTTGTCCAAAGCGGAAACACCCCCGATTTACATTGAAGAAAACAGCAATGTAAGGGAAGAGGTCCGTTTAAAATACAGATACCTGGATTTAAGAAGGCCCGATATGCAGCGCTTAATGGAACTGCGTCACAACGTGTGTAAAATTGCCCGCAGCTATTATGACGAAAACGGCTTTTTGGAAATTGAAACGCCTATGCTGCAAAAGTCCACACCAGAGGGCGCGAGGGACTATTTGGTGCCCAGCCGTGTTCACCCCGGCTCGTTTTACGCGCTGCCGCAGTCTCCCCAGCTTTATAAACAGCTTTTAATGCTTTCGGGAATGGACCGGTATTATCAGATTGTGAAATGCTTCCGCGACGAGGATTTAAGGGCAGACCGTCAGCCGGAATTCACCCAGATTGACCTGGAAATGTCTTTTGTAAACGAAGACGACGTAATGTCGATCAACGAGGGAATGATGAAACGGCTGTTTAAAGAACTGAAGGACATTGACTTAAAAACGCCTTTTAGAAGAATTCCTTATCAGGAGGCAATGGACCGGTTTGGATCCGACAAGCCTGACACACGGTTTGGTTTAGAACTGAAAGACATTTCAGACATTGTGGCAAACAGTGAATTTAAAGTGTTCACCGACGTGGTGAAAAAGGGCGGCAGCGTCCGTGCGATTAACTGCAAGGGCGGAGACGCAAAGTTTTCCCGCCGCGATTTAGACGGGTTGGTAGACTTTGTGAAAACCTACCGCGCCAAAGGCCTTGCCTGGATTGTAATTGGCGAGAACGAATTAAAATCTCCCATTACAAAATTCTTCTCTCAGGAGCAGATTGACGGCATACTTTCCCGTATGGAGGCAGAGGTTGGCGACATCATTATGATTGTGGCCGACAAAAATGAAATTGTTTATGACGCGCTGGGAGCGCTTCGTTTAGAGCTTGCAAAACGGTTTGACCTGATTGATAAAAATTCCTGCGACCTTTTGTGGGTAACAGATTTTCCGTTATTTGAGTACAGCGAAGAGGAAAAACGGTTTGTTGCAAAACACCATCCGTTCACCATGCCGAAAGACGAAGACATTCCGCTTTTAGACACAGACCCGGCAAAAGTCCGCGCAAAAGCATATGACATGGTGTATAACGGAACAGAGGTTGGCGGCGGCAGCCTGCGTATTTTTAACACCGAGCTTCAGCAGAAAATGTTTGAAAAGCTTGGCTTCACCAAAGAGGAAGCATGGGAACGGTTTGGATTTTTAATGGGTGCCTTCCAGTATGGCACGCCCCCTCACGGCGGCATGGCCTACGGCTTAGACCGGCTGGTAATGCTGCTTGCCGGACGTGATTCCATCCGCGATGTTATTGCTTTCCCGAAAGTGAAAGACGCGTCGGAGCTTATGTCCGAGGCGCCGGGAACTGTGGACGAAAAACAGCTTGCTGAGCTTCACATTAAGCTGGATTTGCCGGAAGAAAAAAATTAAAATTAACGGTTTGTTCACAAACACAATAACATGATATGATACAATATATGCGGAAATGTTCTATTTGGATAGGATATTTCCGCATATGAAATTCAGGAGGTCATTTTATGATCGAAATCAAAAACTTGGTGAAAAAATACGGCGAGAATAAGGCCGTCGACCATATTTCCTTCACGGTGAAGCAAGGCGAAATTTTAGGACTGCTTGGACCGAACGGTGCAGGAAAATCCACAACCATGAATATTTTAACAGGCTATTTGTCTGCTACCAGCGGCGAGGTATTAATTGACGGACTGGACATTTTGGACAATCCGGTGGAAACGAAAAAGAAAATCGGATACTTACCGGAAATGCCGCCGCTCTACACAGACATGACGGTGCGCGAGTACTTAAACTTCGTTTTCGACCTGAAAAAGGCTGGCGGAACAGACAGAAAAAAACACCTTGCAGAAATTATGAACGCAGTGAAAATTACCGACGTGGCAGACAGGCTCATTGCAAACCTCTCGAAAGGGTATAAACAAAGGGTTGGTTTAGCCCAGGCAATGGTGGGAAACCCAGAGGTTTTAATTTTAGACGAGCCTACCGTGGGTCTTGACCCCATGCAGATTATCGAAATCCGCGATGTGATCAGAAAACTTGGAAAACACCACACGGTAATTTTGTCCTCCCACATTTTGCAGGAGGTGCAGGCGGTGTGCGAGCGTGTTGTCATTATTAACAAAGGCAAAATCGCCGCAATTGACAGCCCGGACAATTTGGCAAAAACGCTGTCAAACGAAAACAAATTCAGTCTGCGGGTCGCCGGCGACGAGCGGTCGGTTTTAGATATTATTGGCGCTGTCCACGGCGTAAAATATGTAAAATCTTTAGGCCGGAAAGAGAAAAGCTCAATCGACTTTTTGGTTGAGGCAGAGCCGGATGTTGACGTTCGTCCGCTGATTTTTAACGGCCTGGCAAAAGCAAACCTGCCCATTTTATCCATGCAGGCTGTGGACTTGTCGTTAGAGGACATTTTCCTGGAGGTGACCGCAAAG
This sequence comes from Congzhengia minquanensis, assembly GCF_014384785.1. NCBI lineage: Bacteria > Bacillati > Bacillota > Clostridia > Eubacteriales > Oscillospiraceae > Congzhengia > Congzhengia minquanensis. Next base: position 164,392 of record NZ_JACRSU010000001.1, on the reverse strand, counting down.
GACAGAAATATTGCCTCCTTTGCAGACATTGACGAAAGCAGCATTGAAATTGTTGCCGCAAAGAAAGAAACAAACAAGGAGGATGACAGCGATGAAAGCAATCTTTAAACGGGAGTTTGAGTCCTACTTTAAGTCGCCTCTGGGCTACATCTTTTTGGGCCTATTTCTGGCGTTTTCCTCCCTGGTATTTTTCGGAACCAATATTAATTTTGGAACTACAATCATGACGAAATATTTCATGAGCAACTGCTACATTTTCATTGTGGCTGTTCCGCTGTTAACCATGAAAATGTTTTCGGAAGAACGTAAACTCAAAACCGACCAGCTTCTGCTCACGTCTCCGGTTAAAGTGTCGGAAATTGTGTTCGGAAAATTTTTGTCCGGCCTTGCAGTTTTGGCAATTGCCGTGGGCGCAACGCTGCTTTATTTAGTGTTCATGAAGCTTTATGGTAACCCGGCGGTGGCACAGTCTTTGGTGGGATATTTCGGCGTTTTGCTCTATGGCGCAATGCTTACCGCAATTGGAATGTTCATTTCATCGCTTACGCAAAGCCAGGTAATTGCCGCGGTTGCGACCCTTGCGCTTGTTGGCGTGCTCTCCTTTGCAGGAAGCATCAGGGTTGATTTTACCACTCTGTTTAACGGTGCATTTGCCTTTTTGGGAACATTTTTAAACGGTGTTTTGAATTTTCTAAATATTAACGCCCGGTTTTCCGACTTTGCTGCCGGAACACTGAACATTGTTCCGCTGGTGTATTTTTTGAGTATTACCGCACTGTTTATTCTGCTCACCATTCGGGTGATTGAGAAAAGGCGCTGGAGGTAGGAAAATGAAAAATAATAAACAAATAAAATACTTAATTAACTCCTCTGTTATCATAGTTGGCGCCGTTCTCGTGACGGTTTTGTTAAACGCGGTTTTAGTGGCGTTTGACAGCAAAATCCCGCTGAAAGTGAGCCTGACCCGGGATGAAATCTATGAGCTGACCGACGAAACAAAAGAAATTGTTGACCGCGTGACGGATGACACAAAAATTGTGGTGCTGTATAACGGTCAGACCACAGAAGATATGATGCTTCTCACAGACATTATTGAAAAATATACCCAGAGAAACGACAAAATTAAAATGGAAACCGTGGACTTTGCCAACAACCCCACAGATTTGGCGCCTTATTCTGAGGCGATTAAGTCCATTTCCAACCCCCACTATGCCATGATTTTTGCCCAGGGTGACCAGTTCGACACGGCGGAAGCTTCGTCTTACATTTCCACCGAGGGCACCAGTAATATTGAGCGCATTATTACGAACAAACTGGCCTCGTTTGTGGACGGGTTTAAAATTTCTTCCATTACCATGACCACAGGCCACGGTGAAAAAACAAATTCCGGATTTGAGTCCGTTTTAAAAATGTATAACTATAACATAAAGTCTGTCGACCTGCTAAAAGAAGATATTCCAGCAGACGAAAAAACACTGGTGGTCATTAATTCTCCCACAGGCGACTTTTCTGCAGAAGAAATTGACAAATTAGACGCCTTTTTAGACCGGGGCGGCAACGTACAAATTTATTTTGACCCGCTGGCGTCGAATGCGGAGCTTCCCAGGCTGGAAAGCTATCTTGCCAACGAGTGGGCAATTAAGCGGAACCATGGCGTTGTGGTTGACATGTCGAACAAATTGGAGTCTGCCCAGGAGACTGCCGCGAAATACGGCATTATGGCTTTGGCAGAGCTTACTGACAGCGAAATTGTTTCGCCGATTAAAACCAGCAAACGAAGCGTGCTTTATTCTGCGTCGAACAGCCTTGAAATTGCAGGGGACAAGCCGGGAACGGTAGAGATTACCCCGGTTTTAAAAACCTCAAATAACGCATATTTAAAAGACGTAGCAACCATTGGCGAAAATCAAACATCAGACGATAAAAGCGGCACGTTTGATATTTTAGTTGCCGCTACCCGCAAAGCATATACCTTAAACGAAGAAGAATTCACAGGCAAGCTTTTGGTCAGCGGCTCCGGTTATACCATGGACACGCTCATCGGCGACACAAGGTTTGCAAATGAGGACTTGCTGCTAAACTCCATCAACTGGATGCGCGGGAGCGAAGCGGGCATTACGGTGCGCGCAAAAGAGCTTCCTCAGGGCAGTTTAACCATGCCGAACTCTCAGTTCTGGCCGTGGTTCATTGTGCTGGTGGTGTTCATTCCCGTCGGCATTTGCGTATGGGGCTTAGTCGTATGGATGAAAAGACGGTATAAATAAAATTCTTTTAAAATGGGGGAGACGAGAGTGGTTCAAACAGAACAGATTCGGCAGCCTGAAAGATATGAGCCGGGCTTTACAGTTTCAAAGGAAAAGTTAAACTACGCCTTAAACGAGGCATTGAAAAAAATAGATGGAAATCTAAAAACATTCCGCACAATGTTCCCGTCCCACGCCAGCGAACACAATGTTTATTTTCCCATGGAAAACAACGATGGCTGGAACGAAGGGTTTTGGAGCGGAATTCTCTGGCTGGCCTATGAGCTTACCGGGAAGGAAACATACAAGGAAACCGCACTTGCTCAAATTCCCACCTACACCAAACGGATTACGGAAAAGCTGGGAGTGAACCACCACGACATGGGATTCTTGTTCACCCCCTCTTGTGTGGCGGCATATAAGCTGACTGGCAATGTTGAGGCCAAAAATACGGCTCTGCTTGCCGCAAAACACTTGGTGAGCAGATATTGTGAAAAGGGAAAATTTATTCAGGCTTGGGGCAACGTAGGTGAGGAGGACTCCTACCGTTTGATCATCGACTGTATGCTGAATATTCCCCTTTTATATTGGGCGGCTGAAGTGACGGGCGATGCCTCTTATGATGAAATGGCCTTTCATCACTTTAACACCACAGCGGACAATATTATTAGAAGCAACGGATCTACATATCATACGTTTTATTTTGACAAAGAAACCGGAGCGCCCAAGTGCGGCGCGACGCACCAGGGCTTTTCCGACGACTCGACCTGGTCCCGTGGGCAGGCCTGGGGCATTTACGGGCTGATGCTGACGCATATGTATAAAAAGAACAGAAAGGCAGAGGAGCTGTTTGTGCCGGTTGCCAACTATTATTTAAACAGACTGCCCGACGACTATGTGGCCTATTGGGATTTATATTTTACCGAAGGCAGCGAGCCGCGGGACAGCTCGTCGGCAGCAATCGCGGTCTGTGGACTGCTTGAGGCGGCGGAGGTGTTAAATGATGAAAGCCAGCGTGCAACCTATCTGAGCGCGGCAAACCACATTATGAATTCGTTAATAGACAACTACCTGACGAAAGACATTCCGGAATCTAACGGCCTTTTGCTACATGCTACCTATTCCAAACCGCACAACGGCGGGGTGGACGAGTGCAACATATGGGGCGATTATTTCTACATGGAAGCTTTGGCGAGAATGATTACGAAGAACAAAATAAAAGCATATTGGTAAAGGGCGGGGCTTAAAAGGCTCTATTAAAAAGGCTGTGCGGTTAACGCACGGCCTTTTTTGTTCTGCGGTAGTTGTTTGGAGTGTCATGTTCCGATGCACGGAATTTACGAAAGAAATAACTCTGATTGGAAAATCCCACCATTTCGGAAATTTTATAAATTGGAATATCCGTTTCTTTCAGCATATATTTCGCAATTGTAAGACGTTTTTGTGTAACAAGTCCGCAGAATGTGGTGTGGAACAATTTTTTTATCACACGTTCTGTTTGGCGGCAACTTAAATGGAGAAGCGCCGCGATATCGCAAAGCTTTAATGGCGCATGATAGTTACTGTTTAAAAACTCTTCAATGATAATAATGCTGTGGCTGTCAGACCAGTTTTTTGTTCCATCGGTTTTGTTAACATGATTTTGTCTTGCAATGTGCGTCAGTGCAAGCAGAAGCAGAGGTTCAACAGTATCGTCCGGCAAGCCGTTGTGAAAGTTGCGGATTGCAGGCTCTATGTAGGAATGATAAATATCCGGAGCGTTTACAATGTAATAGTCCTTTATGGAGCTGAAAAACGAGGAAAATTCAGAAAAAAGGGAGCCGGCGGCACAGTTTTCCTCTGCGGCGGAAAAGAGAAAACGAAAGCTTCTTTTTAAAGAGGACGTATCTGCGAAAACAAAATGGACGCAGTTGGGCGGAATAATTAGGATATCCCCAGGCAAAAGTGTTACATCATGTTCCTGAATGAAAAGACGAACAAGGCCCGAAACGACGAAAAAAATTTCGAAAACGGAGTGGGAATGGTAGATGCGGCTGTGAGCAACCCCTTCGGAAAAACCCCGCTGGAGCATATATTCACATTTTAAGCCGTCTTTTTCGGAACGCAGAATATAAAACTCATGATCGGACTGAAAGTTTCTCATTGCACAAAAACGACACGAACAAGAAACATATGTCGCATCCCTTTCTTGAATATTCGTTATATTTATTATAATATAAAAATATAAAAAAAGCAACAAGAAAGGATTTTTAACATGAACATAAAAGAAAAAGTTGCAAAATGCCTGCCAATCTGCGGGACGCATATAAACTTGTCAGACCCAACAGTAACGGAGATGGAAGCACAGCTCGGATATGACTTTTTATGGGTGGATATGGAACACACAAGGCTCTCCTGCGACCAGGTGCATGCGCATCTGCTGGCCGCCCGGGCCGGGGGAACGCCCTTATTTGTGCGCGTTCCTGTAAACGACCTTACTGCAACCAAACGGGTACTGGAAATGGGGATCGATGGTATTGTATTTCCAATGACGGAAAATTGCACCCATGTAAAGGAACTCTTGTCGTGGACGCTGTATCCGCCATACGGCAAGCGTGGTTGCGGTCCGCGGGGCGCTGTTCGTTACGGGCTTGATAGTGAAGCGGAATACTACGGTGCGGGACATTTAAACAGCCTTTGCAGGTTTATTCAAATTGAACAGAAAAGCGCAGCGGAGGAGGCTGAGGAAATTGCGAAATTGCCGTATCTTGACGGTTGCGTACTTGGCATGCACGACCTTTCCGGTTCCATTGGGGACCTGGGCAACATTTTTGGCAAACAAACTCTGACGCTTGCCAAAAAGAGCATTGCTGCCTTTGCCAAACAGAAAAAAACAGTGGGTGTGTCTACTTTTTCAACTGCACCAAAGATATTAAAGCGCTATCACGAAATGGGAATTAACATGATTTCAACCGGGGCAGACTATGAATATATTTTAAAAAATGCAGCTGAGACGCTGAAAACGATAAAGCGTTTGCAGAAAGGGGATATACAATGAAAGGCAGCAACAAATTACATCACAGACCCTATATACCGCTCAATCGCATGGATGAAGCGGATAAACCGTACATTTGCCGCCTCGCGCCGTTTGCAGACGGGTTTGAACTGGAATTTTTGGCGAAGGGAGCGGAAAACCAGGTTTTATACAGAAAGTGCGGCGAAAGCGAATGGGCAAGCGTGAAAGCGAAGAATAGGTGTATGCGCATTGAACATTTAGAGCAGAACATCGATTATGAATGCAAGGTAACTGAAGAAAATGCGGCGGAAAGTAAAATCCGTTTGGTGCGCACCGGAGCTGTTCCCGAGGGCGCTGTTGTAATCAATTATCTTCACCCGGAGGACAGTGCCTACAGCTTCAGTGGGCGGTATCTTTGCAGCCCGTCCCTGGTACGGCTAGAAGACGGAACCATTGTTGCCGGAATGGATTTGTTTGGAACAGCAATGGGGCAAAACCTAACCCTGCTGTTTCGTTCAACGGATAACGGAAAAACCTGGCGCTACCTTACCGATTTATATCCCTTTTATTGGGGTTCGCTTTTTTGTCACAGGGGAAGACTGTATATATTAGGGCTTTCCACAGAATATGGAAACCTCCAGATTGCCGCGTCAGACGACGGGGGCAAGCAATGGTCTGCGCCCGTTACCATATTTTATGGTTCCAGTAAGCTTTGCGACAATGGGGGAATGCACCGCGCGCCAATGCAAATGGTGCCCTTTCAGGGAAGGCTTTACACCACATGTGAATATGGAAGCTGGGACATGGGCTCGCATTTGCCTGCGGTTCTTTCAATTGATGAAAATGAAGATTTGATGGTTCCGGAAAACTGGTTGTGCACAGGCTTTTTGCCCTTTGAAGGAAAATGGAGAGAAGAAGCGCAAACGCAGGGCGACACAATGGAGGGAAATATTATCCTTGCGCCGGACCAAACAATGTATAATTATTTGCGTTGGGATACAGGTAAGGCGCTAAAGCTAAAGGTAGATGCCGAACATCCTGATGCACCGTTAGAATTTCACAGTATTGCAACAATGCCGGTAACAAATTCTATGTTTCGGCTTTTTAGCCAAGACGGCATTTATTATTTGATTTCAAACATAAAAGAAGATGGACAAAAATGTGATTGCTGGAGCTGCCGGAATGTTTTGGCTGTTTTTCGTTCCGAAGACCTTGAAAACTGGGAACGTGTCCGCAACATTGTGAACAGAAAAGATGACGACCCGCAGCTGGTTGGGTTTCAATATCCAGCATATCTGTTTGATGAAAGCGGTCTTTCGGTTTCTGTGCGTTCGGCCTTTAACAACGCACATTCTTTTCACGACTCAAATTATATTTTGTATTTTAATTTAGGAGCTATTTAAAAAACGGATTGAAGCCATACGATAAGTATGGCTTCAATCCGTTTTGTTCATTAAAGCGTTACGCCGTCTTTGAAAATAGAGATTTCCTCATAGCCATGTTCCTCATTTTTTGTCAGCGTGCCGCTGGCAACTTCAAAACAGAAATCTAAAAGCGAATTGGTCAAATCCTCCATAGAAATACCGTCAACAAGCGGTGCGGCGTTAAAATCAATCCAGCGGGATTTTTTATCGAACAGAGTCTGGTTGGTGGAAATTTTTACCGTTGGCACCGCACTGCCAACCGGCGTGCCCCGGCCTGTTGTAAACAAAATCATGTGTACGCCTGCCGCCATTAAGTTGGTGATAGCCACAATGTCGTTGCCCGGCCCGTTTAAGAGATTTAAGCCGCTTTTTTGCAGTGTGTCGCCAAAATTTAAAACGTCTACCACTGTGGACTTTCCGCCTTTCTGCACACAGCCTAACGACTTTTCTTCCAAGGTTGTAATGCCGCCGGCTTTGTTTCCTGGGGATGGATTTTCATAAATTACCTGGTTGTGCCGGGTAAAATAATTTTTAAATTCGTTAATCAGGTTCACTGTTTTTTGAAAAACAGCTTCATTTTCAGCCCGCTCCATCAAAAGTGTTTCCGCGCCGAACATTTCGGGAACCTCGGTTAAAACCGTTGTTCCCCCCATGGAAATCAGCTTGTCGGAAAAGCTTCCCACCAGCGGATTTGCCGTAATGCCGGAAAGTCCGTCGCTGCCGCCGCACTTTAAGCCCACTTTGAGTTTGCTGACCAAAACAGGCGTGCGTTGCGTTTTTGCCGCATGGGCTTTCAGTTCGTTAATCAGCCGAATTCCTTCGGAGATTTCGTCATCAAAGTCCTGAGCATTTAAAAATTTCACGCGGTTGGGGTTAATTTCACCCAACACTTTTTTCATTTCGTCAATGTTGTTGTTTTCACAGCCAAGCCCTAATACCAAAACACCGCCTGCGTTGGGGTGGTGCACCATGCCGCTTAATATTTTTTGCGTTACCGACTGGTCGTCTCCCAACTGGGAACAGCCAAAGGGATGAGGGAAGTGCTTTGCGCCTGTTTTACGTGCCAGCTCTTCTGCCACCTTGTTCACACAGCCTACGGTGCTCACAATCCAAATATCGTTTCTAATTCCCACATCGCCGTTTTCACGCCGGTAACCCAAAAAGGTTCGGTCTGAAGTCACTTTGGGAATGTCTGGTTTGTTGGGGCGGTATGTATAGGACAAATTGCCGGAAAGGTTTGTCTTTAAATTATGGCTGTGTACATGGTCTCCTTTTTTTATGTCCAACGTTGCGTGACCAATGGGAAAGCCGTATTTTATAATATTTTCGCCTTTTTTTATGTCACGGAGGGCATACTTATGGCCAGATTTTAAATCAACCTCCACATTGTCCAAGGGATTAATGATCATATTTCGATACCTCGTCGTAAAGGAAGGACAAATCCTCGCCCCAATAATCTGTTTTTTTCAAAATAGCCTGAGTGTCCGCATTTTTCATAAACTCCACAACATCAGCGCTGTCGTTTGCCATATCGGTTTTATAAAATCGAATCAGCGCGCCGAATGCCGTTAACAAATGCGCCGGCATTTTGTCAAACCGTTTGATGTACTCTAAGATGGATGGCAAAACACGAACCTTAAACTTGCTGACGGAATTTAAAGCAATGGAGGAGAGCTTGTGCACAATGAACGGATTTGCAAACCGCTCCAGCACGTTTTCTGCATAGTCTTTCAGCTCTTGCTCCGGCAGATCCAGTGTGGGAATAATCTCGTCAAAAATGCAGGCGCGAAGATAGGCGTTTAATGCACTATTGTCCACACATTCCTTCACGGTATCAAACCCTTTCAGCATGGCATAGGGCACTAAAGAGGTGTGGGCGCCGTTTAAAATGCGCACCTTTCTTGTGCGGTATTTGAAAAGCTCGTCTTTTGTCCAGATAACGTTCAGGCCGATTTCATGAAAGGGCAGCTCAGACTGAAAGCTTGTGTCGCCCTCAATCACCCAAAGATGGAACAATTCTGAGGTGTCGAGCATAGCATCCTCATATTCCAAGTCGGTTTTCTCACCCCTCGGATAGCCGGTTACAATTCTGTCCACCAAAGTGTTAAAAAAGTGGTTTTCGGTGTTAATCCAGGTGATAAATTCCTCTCCCAATTCCCAGTCGCGGGCATATTTCAGCACAATTTCCTTCAGGGTTTCACCATTTTTGTCAATGAGCTCACAGGGAATAATTAAAAATCCGTCTAAATGCGCTTTAAACCGTTCATAAAGCAAAGCTGTGAGCTTGGCAGGGTAGCTGGAAGGCGGCGTGTCGGTCAGCTTATCCTCCGGCACATAGGCAATGCCCGCCTCCGTGGTGTTGGAAAAAATAAACCGGAAATCAGGATTTTTTGCCAGCTCTAAGTATTTGTTATAATCCTCATAGGGTTTAACCGTTCGGGAAATGATATCTACAATCTGTTTTTCGACTTTCGGTTTCCCATTTTCTAATCCACGCATAATGTGGGTATAAACGCAGTTTTGCTCTTCCAAAGCATCACACATGCCTTGTTCAATGGGCTGCACAACCACAACGCTGCCGTTAAAATCAGTCTGGTCGTTTAGCTTTTGCAGCATCCAGTCCACAAATCCCCTTAAAAATCCGCCCTCGCCGAACTGAATCACCCGCTCGGGGCGAATTGGTTTTAAAACAACTTCGCTGATATTTTTCATTTTTTGCTCCTATCCTATCTGATACATGGTGAGATATTTTTTTGTATTGTGAATCATCCTGTCGAACAGCTCTTTGGCAGTTTTTACGTCAAGCGTTACCAGCGGATCATTTAAAAATGCACGGAACGCATGATTTAAATCTCCGGTTAACGCCGATTTCATAATGCTTTCGTGGTTATAAATGTGGCGTGAAAACAGCGCCAAAAGTTCAGAAGGAATGTCGCTGCACAAAACGGGGCGCACTTCGTCGGCACTGAAATATGCGTTGGTTTCCACAATGCTTCCCAAGGGGAGCTGGGGAACCTGGCCGCGGTTTATGATGTTTACGTTGGTCACAAAGTTTCCAAGCCCTAACAGCGCTTTCATTTGCAAAACGCCTTCCTCGCCGGAGGGGGTAACATCAATCTGTTCTTCGCCTGATAAATATTTGCGGCTTTTCTCCAGCCGTTCCTTTAAATCCTTCTTACGCCAGTCCACCGTGGTAAGGCCGAATTTCCACGCTTTCACAGTTTCCGGGTCTTTTAAATATTCTTTTCCATAGCAGAACTCAGCTAAGTGCCTGTCGCCGGCAGCGGCAATGCTGCCATACCGCTTAAACAAGTCAAACTTAACGCGGTGTGCACACGAGAAGGTGTTATTCATCCAGTTGGTTTTTGAAGCTTCGTCAAAAAAGCCTGTATCGTAATATTTATCAACAAACTTGTCGTACATGGGGAACAGGTCCACACCGTTATACGATGCTTTGTCAAAAAACGTAAAGTGGTTAATGCCGATTACGTTATAGGTAAGGTCCTGACGCTTAACGCCGTCAATTCCCTCCATATCTTTCAGCATCTCACAGAGAAAGCTTGCTGTTCCGAACACTTCGTGGCAACAGCCAAAGGCCTTAATTTCAGGAAATTTTGTATATAAAGCCTTCACACAGAGGCTCATGGGATTTGTGTAGTTAATGACCCAGGCATTGGGGGAATATGCCTGAATGGCCTCCGCAATTTCAAACATCATCGGAATCGTGCGCAAAGCGCGGACAATGCCGCCCGGCCCGGCCGTGTCACCAACAGACTGGTAAATTCCATATTCTTCGGGTAGATGCACGTCAGACGCCATCTCTTCAAAGGTGCCGGGCATAATGGAAATTACAACAAAATCGGCGCCGGTAAGCGCGCCGTCAATGGTTTCATATGCTTTATAATCCCATTTTCCAACAACGTCTTCCCGCTTTTTTAGCTCGTTTCCAATAGCTTCGTTATGCTTTGCCGCTTCAAAGTCGATGTCATAAAGCGCCACCTGGCCTGCAATTTCTTTTTCAGTTGCCAAATCGCGCATGAGCTGCCAAGCCCAGCCTCTTGAACCGCCGCCAATATAGGCGATTTTAATGTTTTTTAAATCCTTGCTGCCTTTCATTCCATAGCCTCCAATTTAATTTTTATCATTTTCATTATAATACACTGACAAACGGAATTGCAACTACTATTTTTGCTTAATTCAAATGAAATCGCCGCTTAAAAGGACACATTTTGCTTTACTTTTAAACGGTAATATGTTATAATAGAAAAAACATGAATTTTGGGGAAAGGGGAAACTGTTATGCAGCGTTATCAAAAAAACTTGTTGTCCGACAACAAGAATTTTGCAATTGAATATGTTGAGCGCCCCCACACCCAGGAAACTATGTATTGCGGACACTGCCATATCCACTATGAAATTTATGTTCAGATGGGCGGCAGACGATGCTATTTTTTAAAAAACAGCGTATATGAAATTGAAACCGGCGATGTGGTTTTCATTGCGCCCGGCTTGGTGCACAAAACATCTAACATTGATAAAAATCCGCATTCCAGGCTGTTGATTGAGTTTGACGAGAAATATTTAGACGATTTAAACGCATTTTTAGGCGGCATTGATATCCGGAAGAAGTTTTCACAGCTTTTGTCAAACGGATATATTATTTTCAGAAACGAAGAACACAAAGACGAAATTTTAAAAGCCTGCCGCCTATTGGTGAAAAGCGATGAAAGCGAAGACACCTTTGACAAATTAAAATGCCGCCTTTCTGTGGGAGGGCTGATTTTAGACATTTTGAGCAGCATAGACGAAACGAACAAGGCGAGCGAAGTCAGCAGCCGGTATAAAATTTCTGAAATTTTAAATTATATTAACGACAATTATAACAAAAACCTTTCTTTAAAGGAAACGAGTGAAAAATTTTATTTGAGCTACTACTATTTGTCACGGCTGTTTAAAGAGGTAACGGGCTTTACCTTTGTGGCATATGTCAACATTATCCGGGTAAATAAAGCAAAATTGTTAATTGATGAGACGGACGAAAAGCTGGAGGCTATTTCTGAAATTGTCGGCTTTGGCAGCCAAAAACAATTTGTCCGGGTTTTCAAAACGCTATATGGAATTTCTCCAAGCAAATATAGGTCGATTGCAAAGCGCAGAAGACAAAGCTAAAAATATGGCAGAAAGGAGCGCGCCAAGGCAGTTTGGCGCAAGAAATGACAATGAAAGTGAAAAACATGGGACAGGAACATCAGAGTACATACTTAAAACGATATGCATTTACAAAGAAAAAATTGTTAAATGGTTTTATCACAGGAGGGCTATCGCTCATCCTTGCCATTGTGGGGGCACTGTTTAAAAATACGGTGGTTATCTGTATTTTCAGCGCGGTTTCGCTGATTTTATCCGGCGGGGAAACGGTGTCGAGGTTGATTAAATCCGCAAAAAAAGGCAAGTTTGACGACGGTGTGTTTATTCTTTTAGCAGTGTTGGTGCCGTTCTTTTTGGGCAGGTTTTCTATTGCGGCAATTGCTATGGCGATTTATAAGCTGTCAAGCGTTTTAATTTTATTCATTTCCGGCCGTCTTGGAAAATCGTTTCAGGAAATTGCAGACGTTTTGCCCCAGTATGCTAATTTGGTTGACAGCGGTTCAAATATCAGAAGGGTTTACAGTGAATCGTTAACCAATGGAGCGAAAATTATGGTGAAAACCGGTGAAACTGTTCCGGTAGACTGTGTGATTACCGATGGGTTTTCTGATTTTGACACGTCAAACGTCTATGAATCGGAAAAAAACGTGTCTCTGTCGTCGGGCGACAAGGTTTTAGCAGGATTTATTAACACCGGAACCTCTGTTACCTGTGAGGCGGTTTGTGACTATGATGAGTCTTTGGTGATGGATTTAAACCGTATGGCATCGATGGCGGAAACAAAAAGCACAAAGGGAGAACAACGGTTTTTGACCATTGCCAGATGGTATCCGCTGGTGGTTTTGGTTGTGGCGGTTGCGGCGCTTTTAATCGGAGGCTTTGCAAAAGGCGCGTGGACGCTTGCCATGCTCAGAGTGAGCGTGCTTTTTATTGTGGCAACCACGAGTTCTTACATCATAGCGGTGCCGTTGTTGAGCTCCTGTGCCGTGTGGAATTTAAAGAAAAAGGGCCTGGCGTTAGCCACCGGCGATTTAATAGACGAAATTGCAGACATCAATTGCGTGGCGTTTGAGAAAAACGGCATTTTAACTGACGGGATCTTTAAAATTAAAGACATATACACCGCCGAAGGCATTTCAGAAGAGGATTTTTTGATGATAGCTGCAAACTGCATTGGCGGCAGGCAGCATCCTATCTCTAAAATTTTAACAAAATATATGAATCAATACATTCCTGCGGAAAACGTGATTGAGTTTCCCGGAAAAGGCGTGGAATGCACGATTATGGGCAAATCGTTCCTATGCGGCTCGGAAACCTTTATGGCAGAATGCAGTATTGACGTTTCGGAGCTTACCGGATATTCAATTTATGTTTCCATTGACGGCGTGATTATGGGCGCCATGCTGATTCAGGATTTGATTAAGCCAAATTCCGGCGAAACGCTTCGGAAACTCAGGCAGACGGGCGTTGAAAAAATTGTGATGTTTTCCTCTGAACGGAAAGAAACTGCAGAGCTGGCCTACATCGACTGCGGCGCAGACGAGTATTACGCAGACCTTTCGCCCTACGGACGCGTAGAAGCCATTCAAAATTTGCAAAAAGACGATGAGGTGACGTTGGCCTATGTGGGCGACCGCGTTATGGGGGAACAAGCCTTGGATGCTGCGAATGTAGGACTTACGCTCATTAGCAAGACAGACAGCGGCTTAGAATATGCAAAAGCAGTTCTGCTGGGAGACTTGGAAACGCTCGCTGAGGCCATTGAAATTTCAAGACTCACTTGTGGAAAAATTGAATTGCATTTTTATTGTGCATCTGCCGTAAAAATTATTTTGGCACTTTTGGGTCTGTTCGGCGCCATTAACATTGCCGCTGCAATTGTCATTGAAGCGTTGCTTACTTTGGTAGCTTTGTTTTCCGCAAAGGATTTAATAAAAAAATAAAGGGGCAAGTGAATGAGAAAAAAGCTGTTGTTACTGATTTCTATTTTGTGCGTAGTTTTCACCGTAAATCAAACGTTTGTGTTTGCACAGGACCCCATAGAACAAAACGCACGCATCATTTTCATGGAGGAAAAGGGAATTGGCCAAGAAGTCCCGGCTCCAGACAAGGCTGTTATTTTCGAGACCGTAAATGGCCTTGAAACGAATTACGATGCAATGCTTTCGTATTTATACCAGGAGACTTTAAATACGTCTGACGAAATTGACCTTGAACAATATACCTGTACGGTTGACAATTTTAAAAAGCTGGTGGATGATTTTATCTATCAATATCCGTGTTCGTTCATTGACAAAACGAAGTATTACCAGTACACATATTACATTGTGGGGAGCACGGAATATTTAAAAAGTATATCATTTTCCTACCTGTTTACCCCGGCTGACGCGCGGAAAGCTAAGGCGAAGGTGGATGAAAAAGCAGACGAAATTTTGTCCAAATTAAATAATCGAATGACAGATGTTGAAAAGCTTTTAATTATCCATGACGAGGTTGTGGACAATGCAAGGTATGACACGGATAGCCTCAATTTGGAAACTTTGCCGGGGAAAACGTTTAGCATTTATGGAAACCTTATTGAGGGCCTTTCCGTCTGCCAGGGCTATGCAGAGTCAATTTCCTACCTATTGTCGCAGGCGGGAATTTTACATAAATCCTGTATATCCAGCCGGTTAAAGCATATTTGGAATTATGTAAATGCAGACGGCCTGTGGTATCATTTAGATGCCACATGGGACGACCCAATAAACATTGCAATTGTGGGACACGATTACTTTTTAACCAGTGATGAAACGCAGATTGCCTTGAAAAACACAGACGATTTTGCAACGTATGGTTTAGATGCCGAGCTTCCGGTTTGCAGCAGCAAGCAGATTGAAAGTGGTTATGTGTTTAATGGTGCACAAAGCAAGTTTTCGTTTCAAAACGGCCTGTTCCAAACCGTGCAGAAAGTGAATGAACAGGGTGTGAAAACCAATTGGAACTATACATTTGGGAGACTGAAAAAAACAGCGGTTTCTTTTGCGCAAACCGTTGTAAATCCCGACAAGAAAACAGACAATGTAACGCTTAGACTGAAAAATAATGTTGGCACTATTGAAAACCCGCTTTTTTTTATTGCATATTACGATAATCTGGGCAAAATGACAAAAGTGGAAACATGCTCCGCTGCATCTGTTTCCGGCGCAGGCGGCTTAAAGGTTATAACAATTTCGGCAGACATTATAAGCTTAAAAGAGGGGTATGCAAAACTGTTTTTGTGGAATGGCACAACCTTTTCACCATATACATCAGCAGCGGCAGACATTACAATAAACAATTAACAAACAAGCCGGCGGATTTTTACAAAATTCCGCCGGCTTGTATTTGTTATCTTCTAAAATCTGCCACTGCATCTAACACCGAGCCAACTGTTTTAAACATTTGGTTTTTATATCTCATAAGCTTCTTTCTGCTGTGCGAGCTGGTGCAGCAAGGTGCAATGGCAACTGCTGCGGCAGAGCCTAAAACGGCGCCGACAGCAACTGCGCCAATAAATACTTTCCCTTTCACTTCAATCAGACCTTTCCGTTTTTAATGTGTTTTCCACAATCTTATTATGCGATAAAAACCCAAAAGCAATCGCAAATATGGCGAAAAAGTCATATGTAAATTGTGTAAGCATTCACATTTTTTCGTTATTTTAGAAATTTCAGGAATTCTTTTATAGTTTCAAAAATAAAGTCTGGCTTAACGCTGCTTTCCTCATAATCTTTCATGGTGGCTTCGCCGCTTAACATCAGTGCCGTGTCAATTCCGGCGTTAACACCGCAGGCGATATCAGTATAAAGCCGGTCACCAAGCAAAATGGTATCGCTTTTTTGAAAGCCAGTTCGCTCCAAGGCCAAAAGCGCCATTTCCGGCTCCGGTTTTCCAATAAATTTCGGCATGCGTTTTGTAGCGTTAAAAAGCGCCTGTGCTACCGACCCGCAGTCCGGCACATATCCATACCATGTGGGACAGACAAAATCCGGGTTGGCGGCAATATAGGGCACACCGCGGCCCAGAAGAATGCAGGCGTCTTCTAATTTTTGAAAGGTAAGCTCGGTGTCGTAGCCCATTACCAGGCAGTCGATGTCGTCAGAAAGCGTGTCGGTTACGTTTAGCCCTGCGTCAGCTAATTCCTCTTGAAACGATTTTGTGCCAAAAACATAGTGCTTTTTGTTCGCATAATGTTTTTTTAAATAGAGGGCTGTGGCAAAAACAGAGGTTAAAAAATCCTCTTTTTCAGACGCAATACCAAGGCTTTTTAGTTTTTCCACATACTTATCCGCACTATTCGATGAATTATTTGTTAAAAACAAATACCGGCCGCCAATGGATTTTACATAATCCAGAAAGTCTAAGGTGCCGTCAAAGAGCTGGTGGTCTAAATAAATGGTACCGTCCATGTCCAGCAAAAACAGTTTTTTTTGTTTTAAACCGGATATTTCTTTTCTGAAAAATTTCGCATAGTTCTGCATGGGTTTCTCCTTAACTGTTCCATAGCTCCTGTTTGCCGGTTGAAATGGCTTTTGCTCCCGCGCCAAGTGCCTGGTAAATTTCATTTTTCGTCTTAATCAGCCCGCCGGCAATGATGGGAATGCCTATGTTTCGGTTAAACTCTTTTATGATTTCCGGAAGAATTCCGGGCATCATCTCCACCATGTCGGGGGCGGAGCTTTTTATGTTTTCTATGGCTGTGCCAATAGAGCGGGAATCAATTACAAAAAAGCGCATTACGGTGAGCAGACCGGCTTCTTTCGCGGCTTTAATCAGCGCCGGCCTGGTGGAAATAATGCCTGCCGCGCCAAGGGCAGCCGAAAACGCTGCACCTTTTTTGTCTTTCCCAATGCCGTCCGCCATATCAATGTGCACAAACACTTCTTTTCTAACTGTTTTTGCCTGAAGAATTTGCTCTTTAAGGGTTAAAATGTCTGCATGGAGCAGAAAAATGGTTTTCACAGGGCTTTTTAAGGCTTCAGCAAATTCTTTTTCCGTCCGCACAGCGGCAATTACCAATGATTCGTCAAAATTCAAAATTAAACACCTTATTTCATGGATTTTGTTGCAACAACATCTGCGCCGCTGCCTCCAATATTATATATCAAAACGTCGCCGATTTCAACAGGTGTTTTCGCGGTTGTTTGATTGATAATTTCCATACATTCAAACAGCTTTGCTTTGGGAACGGGCGCAGCAGTTTTCACAGGCAGCAGCGCTCCGTTTTCGGTTTTTATGGTGGTTGTAAGTGTTCTTACGGGATTTGTCACTTCGTTTTTGCCGTAAAGCTCACCTCTTTTACAGGCGTTGCCCTGAACCGACACAGCCACGCCGTTTTCCGTGGTGACGTTTAGGGCGCATCCCCTGGGGCAGATTACACAAACTAAATTTTTTGTCATTGTTTTATCACCTCAACAATCAACTCTCTGCCGGATATTTTTTCAATGAGATCGTGCTTCAGCGTAACTGTTTCCATTTCACCCGGCGCAACCTTCTGTTTTTTACGGCTAAAAATCACCCTGCCGCCGTCTTTTATCTGAATTGTTACATCGCGGCACACGTCCGATACGCGGAAATAAAGCTTAACGTCGCATGCGCGGGTTATTTTTTGCGGCACGACGTAGCGTGCTAAACCTTGAGGAATAACGGAAATATCTGCCTGGGAAAATCCGTCTGTTTTTTTTATAAATGCCGCTGCGCTCACACCTGCGGTTTCTGCCTCTTCCGAAACAAAATCCACCAGGTCGTGAACGTGCAGCACATTGCCGCAGGCAAAAATTCCGGGAACATTCGTCTGCCTGTCCTGACCAACAACAGCTCCGCTGGTTGTGCGGTCTAACAAAATTCCTGCCTGTTTTGTCAGTTCGTTTTCAGGGATTAGTCCCACAGAAAGCAACAGCGTGTCGCAGGACAGCTCCATCTCCGTTCCGGGAATGGGTTTTCTGTTTGCATCCACCTCCATCACGGTAACACCTGTTACGCGCTCTTTCCCGTGAATTTCCGTCACCGTGTGACTTAAGTAGAGGGGAATATCAAAATCGTTTAAACACTGCACAATGTTTCGGGTCAGCCCGCCGGAATAGGGAAGAAGCTCGCATACCGCTTTCACGTGCGCGCCCTCTAAGGTCATTCTGCGGGCCATAATAAGGCCGATGTCGCCGGAGCCTAAAATAACAATTTCTTTACCGGGCATGTAGCCTTTTATGTTTACAAACCGCTGGGCCGTTCCGGCACTGTAAATGCCTGCTGGCCGCGTCCCGGCAATATTCAGCGCGCCGCGGGGCCGCTCCCTGCAGCCCATTGCCAAAATTACGGCGTCCGCCTGAATTTGAAAAATGCCTTCAGTTTCGTTTGTGGCGGTAATTACTTTCTCGCTCGTTACGTCAAGCACCGTGGTTTTTAGCACATAGGGAATTTTCAGGTCAAAAATCTGCTGTTCATACCGCGCCGCATATTCCGGGCCAGTTAATTCTTCGTTAAACTTATGCAGGCCAAATCCGTTGTGAATGCACTGATTTAAAATACCGCCCAGTGACTCGTCCCGCTCTAAAATACACAAATTGTCAATTCCGTTTTGTTTCGCAGCGACAGCCGCGCTCATTCCCGCCGGACCGCCGCCGATGATTACAAGACTGATATGCTTCATTGCCTTACCTCCTTGGTTTTGCCAAGCGACAGCTTGGATCCTTTGCCGCATTTGGTAATCTCCCCAAAATCCACGTGCTGTTCCCGGGCCAAAAGTTCCGTGATAAAGGTGGAACAAAATCCGCCCTGGCACCGCCCCATGCCGCTTCTGGTTCTTCGTTTCACACCGTCTAAATCGGCTGCGGCGGGGTTTCTGCGAATGGCTTCTAAAATTTCGCCCTCCGTGACCTGCTCACAGCGGCAGATAATTCTGCCATAGGCGCTGTCCTTTTTAATTACCTTGTTCTTTTCTTCCATTGTCAGTTCACGAAATTCGTGGTATGACGGCCGATTGGGGTTAAAGCCAGAATTTTCATAAAGCGCAAGCCCCGCTTTCTTTAACAGCCCTGCAACATACTCAGCGATGGCAAAGGCGGAGGAAAGCCCCGGCGACTCAATGGCCGCGGCGTTAATGAAATTGGGAATGGGATTATTTATAATGAAATCGCCGGTGTCGCCTACTGCACGCAGTCCGCAAAAGGAGGTAATAACCGTGTTTGTCTGAACGCCGTCTACCATGTCCGGCACGCGCTTTAAAACGCTTGAAAGCCCGTTTGCAGTGGTAGCGGTGTCTGTTTTATCAAGCGCATCCTCCGATGTGGGACCTAAAATGGTATTGTTGTCCACCGTGGGGGAAACCAAAATTCCTTTTCCCATCTTGGTGGGGGTCGTAAAAATAGTGTGACTTACCTGCGGTTTTTCCGTTTTGTCCAGCAGAAGATATTCCCCCTTGCGCGGATGGATATGAAAAGAGCAGTCCCTAGCCATCTTGGCAATTTCGTCTGCAAAAAGCCCGGCGGCATTTACAAGATAACGCGCCGCTGCCTGCTGTTTGCCGTCGGAAACAATAAAGCAGCCGTCACGGCGGCTAATTGCTTTCACTTCAAAATTTCGTATCAGGTGCGCACCGTTGTCCATGGCGTTTCCAACGCAGGCAACCGCCAGCTCATAGGGGCACACAATGGCCCCCGTTGGAGCGTAAAGTGCGCAAGTGACGTTTTTGTTTAAGTTTGGCTCTAACGCAATTGCTTCGCTTCCTGTTAAAAGGCGCAGGTTCTGAACGCCGTTTTGAACGCCCCGCTGAAAAAGTTCTTGCAGCATTTCTTCATCTTTTTCGCTGAAACCAATTACCATAGAGCCATTGTTTTTATATTTCACATGAAGCTCTTTTGCGTTCTTTTCCATTAGATGCGACCCGCGCACATTCATTTTGGCTTTCATGGAACCTTCCTTCGCGTCGAATCCTGCGTGAACGATGGCACTGTTGGCTTTTGTTGCGCCAGTGGCCACGTCGTTCTCCTTTTCCAGTATGCATACAGAAAGCTGGTAACGCATAAGCTCCCTTGCCACGGCGCCGCCGATTATCCCAGCGCCGATAACGATAACGTCATACATGACAAAACCTCCCTAAAATTAAAAAAAGACACAACAAAACAAAGGGACAAAGCCCTTGTTTTGTGCGTCTCATCATCTCTGCACTATTTTAATTTTACCACAAATTCTGCCAGTGTCAAGCAGAAAATGAAAAAAAGAAATTTTAGCATATGTGGAAAGCAGAGCACATATATTTTACCAATAGAAATTTTGGGGTGGAAGCATGAAAGCCTATATTGAAGAAAGAGCAGTGACTCTTGCAAATTATATTGTTGAAAACAAGGCTACAGTCAGAGAAGCGGCAAAGGTATTCGGCATTTCAAAATCAAGCGTACACAAGGACGTGGCCGAGCGCCTTTGGGAAATTAACCAGCCGTTGGCAAAATCAGTTCAGCTGATCCTATCCGAAAATAAAGCAGACAGGCACATAAGAGGAGGCCAGGCAACAAAACATAAATATGAGATAATTAAATCCACATTATCACACTAATTTTTATTCAATCAGCCCATTTTATTTTTACGTCGGATGTGATATACTACTTCCAACATAACGAAAAGGGGCTGACATTTTTGTCGATTGATAAAAAAAACGGATTTATCTGTGATATGGACGGTGTTATTTACCATGGAAATAAACTCCTTCCCGGCGTAAAAGAGTTTGTTACATGGCTGAATGACAGCGGGAAACGTTTTTTGTTTCTCACCAACTGCAGTGAACGCTCGCCCAAGGAGCTTTCTCAAAAGCTTGCAGGAATGGGGCTTGCGGTTGGCGAGGAGCATTTTTACACCAGCGGCTTGGTGACCGCCGACTTTATCAAAAGCCAGAACCCCAGTGCCACAGCATATGCCATCGGTGGAAACGGATTGACAGATGCACTTTGTGACGCGGGTATTGCAATTAATGACGTCAATCCCGACTATGTGGTTCTTGGTGAAACCAGTAACTACGACTACGGCAAAATTGAAAGAGCAATACAGTTGGTTTTACACGGCGCAAAGCTTTTAGGAACCAATCCGGACTTAACGCTTCCTTCGGAAAACGGTCTGATTCCCGGTTGCCGTGCGCTGCTGTCACCCATTGAGCTTACTACGGGAAAAAACGCATATTATTTAGGAAAACCAAACCCGTTGATGATGAAGGCAATTATCAATATTCTCGGCGTGAAGCCAGCGGAAACGCTTCTCATCGGCGACAGAATGGACACGGACATTATTTTCGGTATTGAATCTGGAATTGAAACGGCTCTGGTACTTTCGGGAATTACAAAGGAAAGCGACGTGCAAAAGTTTGCATTCCGTCCCACCTATGTCTTTCAGAGCGTAGGCGACGTCCTGACAAACAGCACCGTTAAGGTGGTGTAGTAAAATAAAGTCCTTCTGCCTTTTAGCAGAAGGATTTTTTTATTTGAATACAATTAACCATTTGACATTTTTCAGTTTATGTAGTATGATTAAAAATAGTCTTTAAATTTAAGTGAGGAATTTTAATGGTTGTAGATTTTAACAGAACTGTGGCATATATGTGCCCCGGCTGCGGGGATATGACATTCGGAGAGTTTTCCCTGTTTGAGCTTTCGGGCGAACGGGGTATTTCTGTGAAATGCGACTGCGGCAAGTCGCAGCTTAAAATATTTCCGAAAACAAAAACGCTGTATTCGGTTTCACTCCGCTGTCTGGTGTGCGACGAGGAGCACGAGTTCGACGTTCCGTTGATCGATTTCATGCGGCAGAGCTGCATTGATTTTTCCTGCCCGGACATTTTAATCGGTTTGGCCTATATTGGGAAAAAAGAAGCGGTTATGGACGCGGTGAAGGAAAACGATACATATATAGAAGAAATGGTGGCTGCCTGCGGCTTGGAGCACACAGGGAAAAACGGCATTACCATGCTGAAGGCTCTTGATAAAATTCAGGAGCTTTCTGACGACGGGAACCTGACGTGCGCGTGTGGTTCCGCCATGATTGACGTCGATGTGTTAGAAGACGAGCTGGTGTTAGAGTGCTGCATGTGCGGCGCTACGGTGTCGTTTACGGCAGATGAAATCAGGAACGGCAACTTTTCAGATATTTCAGAAATTGAAATTCAGAAAAGCCCGGAATCGGCAAAAGATAAAAATTAGTTGAAAGAGGTAGCGGAAAAATATGAAAGCGCAATTATCTTCCATTTGGAATTCGTCACTGAAACTATTGAAAGAAGCAGTTAGCGAAACGTCTTATGAGCATTGGATTGAGCCGTTAAAGCCCTTGGGTATTCACGAGGGCGTGCTGTATATTAAGATGCCCACTGAGGTGCATTTAGAAATTATTAAATCCATGCATTTAGACCATATTCAAGAAGCGGTGAACGCCGTTTCCGACAGCGACCTGAGATTAGAACTGGTAGATTATAACGAGCCGGTTCCTGCGTGTTTAGAATATAATGTATCTTACAACACCAGAAGCGACGACGCCGTTACCTTAAATCCGAAATATACGTTTTCTTCGTTTGTGGTGGGGGAGTCTAACCGACTGGCCCACGCTGCGGCAAAGGCTGTTTCTGAACGCCCGGCAGACGCGTTTAACCCCCTGTTTGTTTACGGTGGTCCTGGGCTTGGCAAAACCCATCTGGTTCATGCCATCGGCAACAAAATTAAAGAAACCAGGCCGGATTATAACATTTTGTATGTGACAAGCGAAAAGTTTATGAATGAGTTTATCAGCACCATTATCAGCGAGAACAGCACCATTGAGTTCCGCAACAAATACCGCACCTGCGACGTGCTGATCATAGACGATATTCAGTTCATCTCCAATAAAGACCAGACGCAGGTTGAATTTTTTCACACCTTTAACGCGCTGCACGAGTCCAACAAGCAAATTATCATCACGTCGGACAGGCCGCCTAAGGAAATTAAAGAGCTGGAGGAGCGCATGCGCAACCGGTTCGAGTGGGGCCTGATTGTGGACATTAAGCCGCCGGATTTGGAAACCAGGGTGGCCATTTTAAAGAAAAAGGCCAGCGAGGAAAACTTTGCTGTGTCAGACGACATCATGTTTTACATAGCAGAGCACTTAAAATCCAACATCAGAAATTTAGAGGGCGTGTTAAAACGCCTTATGGCATATAACGTTCTCATGGGTAAGCCCATTACCATGGAGCTGGCAGACGAGGCAATTAAAGAATTTTTAAACAACTCTGACGACCCGCACATCAACACGGAATATATTTTATCGGTGGTCGCAAATTATTTTAACGTGACCTCAGATGAAATCTTATCGTCGAAGCGGACCCAGGAAATTGCTTATGCCCGGCACATTGCCATGTATTTAATCCGCGAGTTTACCAACCTGAGCCTGCCGAAAATTGGAAAAGAGCTGGGTGGGAGAAACCACGCTACTATTTTAAACGGCATTAACAACATAAAAGCAAGCATTGAAAAAAACGAAGACACCAGAAAAATTATTGATGAGCTTGTGAAAAACCTTGAAAACAGGGAGTAAGAAATGAAAATTGAAATTTCTACGGAATTTATAAAGCTGGATTCTCTATTGAAATTTTCCGGTGTTGCAGACAGCGGAAGCGTTGCTAAGGAATTGATTGCGGAAGGGTTTGTAACCTATAACGGCACGGTTTGCCTAATGCGCGGCAAAAAGGTCTATCCGGGAGACCGGGTATGCGTGAACATACCAGATGAATGCAGCGAAGAAATTTGTGTGGAGAAATGATTTTATGTATGTAAAAGAACTAAGGCTGAGCGGTTTTCGCAACTATAAGGAAGAATCGTTTTCGTTTTGCTCCGGCACAAATATCATATACGGAAACAATGCCCAGGGCAAAACCAATGCTTTAGAGGCTGTTTATCTGTTTTCCATCGGAAAATCTTTTCGGACACAGCAGGACAGGGAGCTAATTCGCTTTGATGAAGCCTTTACGAAAATTGACGTTTGCTTTGACGACGCGCAGCGGGAAAATGAAATTGAAATCGTAGTGCGCAGAGACCGGAAAAAACAGATTAAAATTAACGGCGTTCCCATTAATAAAATGGGCGAGCTCATTGGCTGCTTCACCGTTGTCTTGTTTTCACCGGACGAGCTGAATTTAACTAAAGGTTCGCCCAACGCAAGAAGACGGTTTTTAGACATTGCCGTAAGCCAGATGCGCCCGAAATATTACCACCTTTTAAGACGGTATAACAAGGTTTTAGAGCAGCGAAACAACTTGATTAAAAAGCTTCGTCATACCAACGACGAAACGCTGAAGGAAACCTTAGGCGTTTGGAACGAAAAGCTGTCAGACTACGGCATGTCGGTGGTAACTTACCGCAAAAAGTTTGTAGAAACCCTTAAGACCTATGCCAAAGAAATTCATTTGGAAATTTCCGGAGAAGAATTTGGCCTTGCCTATAGAACCGGCTTTTCGTCAAAAGAAGAATTTTTAGAAAAATTAAACCACTCGCTGAACCGGGAACTTGAAATGGGCTTTACTCTTTACGGCCCTCACAGGGATGACTTAGATATTGACATAGGGGGAAAAGATATTAAAACCTATGGCTCCCAGGGGCAGCACCGAAGCGCAGTGCTGGCCTTAAAGCTGGCTCAGGCGGACATGATTTTTGAAGACACGGGGGAATATCCCGTTTTGCTGTTAGACGACATCATGTCGGAGCTGGACGCGGGAAGGAGAAGCTACCTTTCAGGGAAAATAAAAAACAAGCAGGTCATCATCACCTGTACGGATGCGGAAGACCTGCCTGAAAGCGCAAACGCGAAACTCATTCACATTGAGAACGGAAAAATTATTTAAAAGAGGGGAAGTTACATGTTTTTGCATCTTGGCGGCGATACGGTAGTTGCGCTAAAAGACGTAATCGCCATTTTTGACTTAGACATTACCAGTATATCCAAAATTACCAGAGAGTTTTTACACGTCGCAGAGGAGGAAGGGTTTGTGATAAACGTTTCCGAAGATTTGCCGAAATCCTATGTCTTAGCCGAAACAAACAGAGAAAGCAGGGTTTATGTTTCCCCTATTTCCGCAGCAACGCTTTTGAAGCGCGCAGGCAGTTTTACAGTGAATTTTTAGATATATTTTTTCATGCGTTCTAAGGCGCCTTTTTCAAGGCGCGACACCTGGGCCTGGGAAATGCCGATTTCATCGGCAACCTCCATCTGTGTCCTGCCGGAGAAAAAGCGCAGGTTCACAATGTGTTTTTCCCTGTCGGAAAGGTGTGTCATGGCTTCTTTTAATGCAATCTCCTCCAGCCACATTTCGTCGGAATTTTTTTCGTCTTTTACCTGATCCATAACAAACAGCGTGTCTGTGCCGTCGTTATAGGCAGGCTCAAACAGCGAAACCGGGTCTTGAATTGCCTCTAAGGCAAACACAATGTCCTCTTTGGGAATTTCTATGATTTTTGCAAGCTCCTCAACGGTGGGTTCTTTGGAATGAAGATTAATATATTCTTCCTTTGCCTTTAAAGTTTTATATGCAATGTCCCGCAGCGACCGGCTTACCCGAATTGGAGTGTTGTCCCGCAGATAGCGGCGCAGCTCGCCGATAATCATGGGCACCGCATAGGTTGAAAACTTTACGTTATGTGACGTATCAAAATTATCAACGGCCTTAATCAGGCCGATACACCCAATTTGAAAAAGGTCGTCCACATTTTCACCCCGGTTGTTAAAGCGCTGAATTACGCTTAAAACAAGCCTTAAATTTCCGCCGATGAACTTGTCCCTGGCCGCCATATCACCTGTTTTAATTTTTTCAAAAAGCTCCATCTTTTCTTTATTAGACAGAAGCGGCAAATTAGCCGTGTTAACTCCACATATTTCCACTTTGTTCGTCATAGTTCATTAACCTGCCTTTTTTGGATTGTAAAAACATTATTACCAAAACAAATTTGAACTATTCAATTGCAAAGGAATTATTTCTAAGATGTTAACTTTTTGACATACCCCTTTTTAAAATAAAAATGATATGCTATAATAACCATAGGAAATCAAATAAAGTGAGATGATAAATATGTTGTGTGTAAGATGCAAAAAAAATCCGGCCATGCTTTTTGTAAACCGGCTCGACCCTGCCACAAACAAGCAGACCAATGAAGGGTACTGCTTAAACTGCGCGCGGGAACTGAATATCGGCCCGGTGGACGAGATTTTGAAAAACATGGGCATCACGCCGGAACAGTTTGATGAAATAAATAATGGTATGAACGAAATCATCACTTCCATGGGTGAATATGAGCCTGCGGGTGAAGAGGACGGGTTTGACGCAGATAATTCTCCATTGGCAATGATGAACGGCCTGAGTAATTTTTTTGGTAAAATGGGTTCAAATGAACCTGCCCGTCACGAAAGCCCAAAAACGGTGAAGACGGCGAAACGCCCGCCCAAAAAGGAAAAACGTATCTTAGACAGCTTTGGCACAAACCTGACGGCAAAGGCCGAAGACCAGCTAATTGACCGGATTATTGGCAGAAATCAAGAGATTGACCGGGTAATTCAGATTTTAAACAGACGGTCGAAAAATAACCCTATTTTGTTGGGCGAGCCCGGTGTGGGGAAAACTGCCATTGCAGAGGGACTTGCCGTGCGGATTAGCGAACGACGCGTTCCAGCCAAGCTGTTTGACAAAGAGGTTTATCTGCTGGACTTTACAGCCATTGTTGCAGGAACACAGTTCCGCGGACAGTTTGAGGCGCGTTTGAAAAAGATTTTAGAAGAGGCCAAACGGCTGGGCAATATTATTTTGGTAATTGACGAAATTCATAACATAGTCGGCGCAGGCGATGCAGAGGGAGCCATGAGCGCGGCAAACATTTTAAAACCATCTTTAGCCAGGGGCGATATCCAAATTTTAGGCGCCACAACGCTGGATGAATACCGAAAGCACATTGAAAAGGACTCGGCCTTAGAGCGACGTTTTCAACCGGTTATTGTGGATGAGCCGAGTGTTTCCGATACCATAGAGATTTTAAAGGGTATTAAGGACTATTTTGAAAAATATCACAGAGTGACAATTTCAGACGAAGTTATCAGCCAGGCGGTGTATCTGTCAGAACGCTACATTACAGACCGGTTTCTGCCGGACAAGGCAATCGACGTGATTGACGAAGCAGGTTCTAAGGCAAATCTTTTCAACATGAAGCTGATTGAGCTGAAAAAGCTGACGGACGAGCTGAAACGCATTCAGGAGGAAAAAGATACTGCCGTTTCCAGCGACTCCACGGAGGACTATAAAAAAGCGGCGGAATTAAAGGCAGCGGAATGTGCGTTAATTGCCAAAATCGACGAACTGAACAATTCCGGCATTGACACGCCGATTACCGTTGAAAACATTGCCGAGGTTATTGAAGACTGGACAAAAATCCCCGTTAAAAACCTAACGGAATCGGAAAGTGCAAAGCTTTTGGATTTGGAAAACAGAATTAAAAAGTATGTAGTGGGGCAAGACCATGCAGTTGACACTGTTTGCGAAGCAATTCGCAGAAACCGTGCCCACTTAACAAAGGCCCGCCGGCCGGTTAGCTTTATCTTTGCAGGCCCCACTGGCGTGGGAAAAACAGAACTTGCAAAAACGTTGGCCCGCGTTATGTTTAACAGCGAAGACGCGATGATTCGCATTGACATGTCAGAATACATGGAAAAGCACACCGTTTCGAAGCTAATTGGCGCGCCTCCGGGATATGTGGGATATGACGACGCAGGACAGCTGACGGAAAAGGTCCGCAGAAAACCTTATTCCATTATTCTGTTAGATGAAATTGAAAAAGCACATGCAGACGTGTTTAACATCCTATTGCAAATTTTAGATGACGGCAGGGTGGCAGACAGCCATGGCAGAATTGTGAACTTTGAAAATACGGTTATTATCATGACGTCTAACGCCGGGTCTGAGTCGAAAATTTCTACCTATGGTTTTAACAAAACGGAGGACGATTCAAATTCCGCCCGGACAAAGGCGGCACTGAAAGAAATTTTCCGTCCTGAGTTTTTAAATCGTGTTGACGATATCATCACGTTCCACGCACTGAGCAGGGAGAACCTGGAAAGAATTGTGGAACTGATGGTGTTTGAACTTGCAGGTGAGCTGTTTAAAAAGGATATTATTTTAGAGCTGACGCCGGAGGCAAAAAGCCTAGTGCTTAAAAAAGGTTATGAACCAAAATTTGGCGCACGGCCCTTAAGAAGAACCATTGAAAAATATATTCAAAATCCCATTGCGTCATTGGTTATTCGGGGCGAAGCAAAAAAACACTGCAAAATTTTAGTTGATGCAGATCAAAATAATTTTAATGTAAAATGTGAAAATTTAATCTAACGAAAAAAACATCCGGCATTCCCCGGATGTTTTTTCGTTATTTAAAATATTAAACCGTTTCAACCTCTTCCGCGCTGTCGGCGGCTTTCACTTCTGTTTTTTCCGGCTTGTCCTTTTTCTTTTTAATCGCCTTAATTACTTTATCCAGCAAGGTGGGAACACTGTCAATAATGTCTTCCACCGGCGAGGTGTTCTTTTCAATGGGCATCAGCTTAATTTGCTCCTGTCCCACTACCATAAACGCAACAGGCTCTATAGAAGCGCCGCCACCGGAACCGCCGCCGAAATTTGCGTCGGAATTTCCAACATTTTTCTGACCGAAATCCGAACCGCCTGCGCCAAAGCCAAAGGAAACTTTGGAAATTGGAATAATAACCGTTCCGTCTTTCGACTCAACCGGTTCTCCCACAATTGTGTTTACGTCTACCATATCTTTAATACTTTGCATTGCTGTTTGCATCAGTCCGTTTATCGGATGTTCTGACATAAATAACACCGCCTTTAATTTATTTTTGTTTTAATATATTTGATTGTATCATGAATCTGATTTACTATCATTATAAAATGAATGGGCTGCATAATCAAGATGGTTTTCAAATAAATCTCAAATTTTTTTTCGTTAAAATCGGGATACACGTTCATTTTAATTTTTTTTATGCCGATTAACGTGTCAATTAACTTTAACAAAAAGGTTCCCGAAGTCCACACAGCGCCGGTGGCAATCCCAGTTTTTGCCGCATCGTCCAGCCCAAAGCGGATGTTAAAGTCAACCTCTTTGCAGCTTAAGTGCTTCCGCGCAAAGGAAAGCATGTTTTTCAGTTCGTTTTTTGATACTTCAAACACTTCGCCAAAGGCGTCAACATGCTCTTTAAAAGATGCAAACGTAAGCTCCTGTCCGGAACGCTCCAGCAATTTACCTTTGTCCTTGTCCGTATTCTTTGTGCCGCGTTCTTCTTTATTATGAATCGGAATTCGGATTAAAATACCAAAAACACTGACATAAACATGAATTTTCTCTAAAGCCGCTGTTTTTTCATAACGAATGCCAAACCGCATGGGCATAAACAAAAGCAGCAGAATAAGAAAAACAACACCCAATATAATCAATCCAGCAACCAAATCCATCACCCGTCCGTTATCTTATTGTGCCGTTTCTTCCAAATCCTCCTGCTGAGGCTGAGAAACAGCTTCCTCCAGCGTTTCTGTGTCTGGCAGGTCGGCAAGAGAACGAATCCCGAAACTCCGCAAAAACTCTTTTGTGGTGACATATAAAATCGGCCTGCCAGGCGCGTCAAGCCTGCCGTTTTCCTCAATCAGCCCGCGCTCCAACAGCTTTCCCATGGGACCGTCGGAATTTACTCCCCGAATAAATTCAATGCTTGACCGAGTAACTGGCTGGTGATAGGCCACAATGGACAGCACCTCCAAAGCGGCAGGGGACAGGGGAAGCTTTTTTTTCGATTCTGCAAGTCTGTTTACATACCCAAAATTTTCTTCAACGGTTTTCAGCTGCACATATTCATCATACTGCACCACGGTAATACCCCGCCGGTTCGTTTCATAAAATGTTTTTAGCTCTGCAATCTGCCCCAAAACATCATCTGCTGAAAGCTCCAGAATTTCGGCAAGCTGAGAGATGGTAACACCATCGCCCGAAACAAACAGCAGGCTTTCCAAAACCGAACTAATATTCATCTACAATGTCACCCTCCTTGAGCTGTTCAATGTAAAGTTCGCCGCCAATGCCGTTGGCCTGAATAATTTCCAGCTTAATCATTTCCAAAAGCGCTAAAAAGGTTGCAATGACAGCCGGACGCGAATCAATGCCGTTAAAAAGGGAAGCGAACGGAACCCGTTTTTTGCGTTTTAACCGTTCCTGAATAAAATCTGCCCTCGATTTTACCGAAACCGTTTCACGGCCGACAATGCCGCCGAATGCCGTTTTAGAAGGCGGCTCTTTCCGTTCTTTTTTGTCCAAAACCGTTAGAAATGCCTGCCAAAGCCTGTCAATGTCAAACCGTTGGTCAGAATAGTCCGGCGCAAGTTTTGGCAGGGGTTCCGGGCGTTTATAAAAGTTGTGAAAATCGGAAAATTCTTTTGTCTTTAAAAGTTCAGAAATGAGTTTCATTTTCTGATATTCTAAAAGCCGTTTGGCCAAATCGGCCCTGGGGTCTTCTTCCTCTGCTTCCTCACGTTTGGGCAGCAGCATTTTCGATTTTATGTATAAAAGTTCTGCCGCCATAACAATAAATTCACTGGAATATTCAATATCAAATTCCTTGCAGGTTTCCATATATTCAAAATATTGCTTCGTAATTTCTACAATGGGTATCTCATAAATGCTGACCTTGTTTTTTTTCAGAAGGTGCAGCAAAAGCTCTAACGGCCCTTCAAAAACAGACAGCTTCACCGCGTGCCTGTCTGTTTCATATAATTCCTCCATCGGTTAAAAGCCACCTCCGGCCAGAAACTGAAGCCCGCTGGTAATTGCATTGTTGCAAAAATATAAAAACGGGTCAAGAACGCCCAGATAAAGTGCGATAATCAAAATCAAAAATCCAAAACGTTCATAACGCATAATTTCATAATAAATTTTCTGTGGCAGAAGCGTTAAAAATATTTTTGAACCGTCCAAAGGCGGAATCGGCAGCAAATTAAACACTGCAAGATTGACATTCAGCAAAATAAACATACGGATAAACATGGTAAAATAGGCGTTGTGCAAAACCGGAACCAGATGCACCCAAAAAAGCATGCCCACAAACGCCAGTAATATATTAGAAACCGGACCGGCAAGGGCTGTAAGAGCGGTGTCACGCTTTAAATTTTTAAAGTAATTGGGGTTAATCATAACAGGTTTTGCCCAGCCAAATCCAAAAAAGAATAGGCTCAGAGCGCCAATGGGGTCAATGTGCTTTAAAGGGTTTAACGAAAGCCGGCCGTCATACTTGGCGGTAGGGTCGCCAAGCTTATAGGCTGCAAACCCGTGAGCCGTTTCATGAATGCTAAGAGCCAACAGCACAACCACAGCTAGTATCAGCACATAAATAATGCTTTGAAAACTAAAACCAGAATACATTAATTGTCTAAACAAATTCGACACTCCCGAAACTTTTATTATCTTCATTATAGTTTATTTTATCCAAGCTGTAAATAGAAAACCGCGAAATTTCATACCAAATTCATATTTCCTGCCGCTTATTAATAAAAAAATAAAAAAAGAGCAAAAAAACTCTTTTCATGTGCGTACATATTTGATATAATAATAACAAAGAAAGAAATAATAAGGGGTTGATGGCTATGACAGAACAGGTAAAACAAATCGCACAGCGTTTGGTAGGCCTGAGGGAAGCGGAGGACATGACATGCGAACAGCTTGCCTCTGTGATTGGTGTGCCGATTGAAACGTATAAAAAATATGAAAATGCAGAGGAAGACATTCCGGTAAGTGTTTTATATGATGTTGCAGGCCATTTCGGGCTGGAACTGACCGAGCTTTTGTCGGGTTCTGCGCCGAAGCTGAAGGATTTTAGCTTTATTAAGCAGGGGAAAGGGCTAAACGTAACCAGAAGAAAAGAATATACATACCAGAGTTTGTCTTATAATTTTGCCCATGCGCACTCTGAGGCGCTGCTGGTAACCGTTCCCGTGTCCGATGAAAACGAGCCCATGCAGGAAACGGTTCACACCGGGCAGGAGTTTAACTACATGCTTGAGGGCAGAATGGAAATTATGATCAACAAAAATATTGTGATTTTAGAACCTGGCGACAGCTTGTATTTTGACTCGAGCTATCCCCATGGCATGAAAGCGTTAGACGGAAAGCCGGCAAAGTTTGTCTGTGTCATTATGCGCTAAACGCTATTTACGAAAGAGAAACCGGCTGCCAAACTTTGGCGGCTGGTTTTGTTTTGCTTATTTTTCTGCAATTCTGTGGTTTTCACCGAAAAAAGACGGAATTTAGACAAAAAAATAGTAAGTTTCTATAGACATCATGAAATTTTTCTGTTATACTATATACGTTAATTTGTGATTATTTGTTATTTTATTCACAATGTTTTTAATTAATACTTATATAAAACTAAGGGGGTAAATCACTTGAGCGAGCAAACAAAAGTCGCGTTTTCCGGCACGAAAGAGCAGGAAGAAAAGTTGATTCAGGTCATTGAAAAGCACAAAGGCAAGGATGGGGCGCTGATTCCCGTGCTGCACGAGGCACAGGAAATTTACGGCTATCTTCCCATTGAGGTTCAGGAAATCATTTCAGAAAATCTGAAAATTTCCATGAGCGAAATCTACGGCGTTGTAACCTTTTACACACAGTTTACCACCAATCCGAAGGGACAGTATAAAATTGCTGTCTGTCTTGGAACGGCGTGCTATGTGAAAGGCTCCGGCATCATTTTAGACAAAATTAAGGAAAAGCTCGGCATTGAAGTCGGCGAATGCACGCCCGACGGGAAATATTCCATTGATGCAACACGCTGTATCGGCGCATGCGGCTTAGCGCCGGTTCTGACGGTAAACGACGACGTTTACGGCAGGCTTACTCCTGACGATGTAGACGGTATCTTAGAAAAGTACATGTAATTTTGCGAGGTTGTCATGCTTGAATTGTCGCTGCATATTTTAGATATTGTGAATAATTCCGTAAAAGCCGGCGCCAGCCTTATCCAGGTGACTGTTGACGAGGCAATTCGTAACAATTTGCTTAAAATCTCAATTGAGGACAATGGCTGCGGAATGGATGAAGACTTTTTAGCTCACGTGACAGATCCGTTTCAGACAACAAGAACAACCCGTAAGGTTGGAATGGGGCTTTCTTTATTTAAGGCGGCGGCGGAGAGCACCGGCGGTGGTTTAACCATCGACTCGAAAAAGGGTGTTGGAACACGCGTTTTGGTGGACTTTGTTTACGACCATATCGACAGGCAGCCATTAGGCGACATGGCGGAAACCATGCTGACGTTAATTTCCGGCAACACCACGGTGGACTTTGTTTACACGCATACGGTAAACGACAAGACATTTTCGCTTGACACTCGTGAAATCAAACAGATTCTGGGAGAAGAGATCAGTCTGGGCAGTCCTGAAATTGTGCTTTGGCTCAGGGAATACATTAAAGAAGGACTGAAAGAAATCTCGTTATAATTTATTCATTTATGAAGAGAGGTAATTAGTAATGAAAAGCTTAGCAGAACTTGAAGCAATTAAAAACAAAATAAAAAACCAGGTTGATGTGCGTAAGGATACCGATGAAGACACCATCAGAATCGTTGTCGGCATGGCGACCTGCGGTATTGCGGCAGGCGCAAGGCCCGTTCTTTCCGCTCTGGTGGACGAGGTGGGAAAAAGAGGGCTGTCCCACGTTACGGTGGCACAGACAGGGTGTATTGGCATGTGCCGTTTAGAGCCCATTGTTGAAGTTTTAGAGCCCGGAAAAGACAGGGTTACATATGTGAAAATGACGGAAGAAAAAGCGAAAAAGGTTATTGCTGAGCACATAGTAAACGGCAACGTTGTTACCGAATATACTATTGGCGCAGCTGAAAAATAATCAGGGAGGGTAACAGTAAATGGATTTTGCAAGAGCGCACGTGTTAGTCTGCGGCGGTACGGGCTGTACCTCGTCAGGCAGTGCAGTTATCATTGACGAATTTGAGAAAAGCCTTAAAGAAAACGGTTTAGATAAAGAAGTAAAAGTAATAAAAACGGGTTGCTTCGGTCTTTGCGCGTTGGGTCCGGTTGTGGTTGTATACCCGGAAGGATCATTCTACAGCATGGTGAAGCCGGAAGACGTTGAAGAAATTGTAACCGAACATTTGCTGAAGGGAAGAATTGTAAAACGTCTTTTATATGATGAAACCGTAGAAGACGATACCATTAAATCCTTAAATGAAGTTGATTTTTATAAAAAACAGCTTCGTATTGCGCTGAGAAATTGTGGTGTTATCGACCCTGAAAACATTGAAGAATATATCGCTACAGATGGTTATAAAGCTTTGGGTAAGGTGCTGACGGAAATGAAGCCCGCCGAAGTGATTGAAGTGATTAAAGCCTCCGGTCTCCGCGGACGCGGCGGCGCAGGCTTTCCCACAGGATTGAAATGGATGTTTACGGCAAACGCAGACGGCGCAAACGGAAAATATGTGGCATGTAACGCCGACGAGGGTGACCCCGGTGCATTTATGGACCGTTCTGTGCTTGAGGGAGATCCCCATACAGTAATTGAAGCAATGGCCATTGCGGCCTATGCGGTTGGCGCAGACCAGGGCTATATTTACATTCGTGCAGAATATCCCATTGCCGTAAAGCGGCTGCAGATTGCCATCGACCAGGCTAAGGAATATGGCCTTTTAGGTAAAAACATTTTTGGAACAGACTTTAACTTTGATTTAGAATTACGACTTGGCGCAGGCGCGTTTGTCTGCGGTGAGGAAACAGCGCTGATGACGTCAATTGAAGGACACAGGGGCGAACCCAGACCGAGACCGCCGTTCCCTGCCAACAAGGGTCTGTGGCAAAAGCCTACCTTGCTGAACAACGTTGAAACTTATGCAAACATTACGCAGATTATTTTAAACGGCGCCGAGTGGTTTAATAAAATCGGCACCGAAAAGAGCAAGGGAACAAAAGTGTTTGCACTGGGCGGCAAAATTAAAAACACCGGCTTGGTTGAAATTCCTATGGGAACAACACTGCGTGAAATTGTAGAAGAAATCGGCGGCGGAATTCCAAACGGCAAGAAGTTTAAGGCAGCGCAGACAGGCGGCCCCTCCGGCGGCTGTATCCCCGCATCGTTAATCGACACGCCTATCGACTACGATTCCTTAATCGCAATCGGTTCTATGATGGGTTCCGGCGGCTTAATCGTTATGGACGAGGACACCTGCATGGTGGACATTGCGAAATTCTTTTTAGAGTTCACCGTAGACGAATCCTGCGGCAAATGTACCCCCTGCCGTGTGGGCACCAAAAGAATGCTTGAAATTCTTGACAAAATTACAAAGGGCAAAGGCACCTTAGAGGACATTGACAAATTAGAGGAGCTGGCGGAAGCCATTAAAACCACTGCACTCTGCGGATTGGGACAGACTGCACCCAACCCTGTTTTGAGCACACTTCATTATTTCAGAGACGAATATGTGGCGCACGTTACAGAAAAGAAATGTCCCGCTGGTGTCTGCAAGGCGCTCCTTTCTTATAAAATTGACCCTGAAAAATGTAAGGGCTGCAGCATTTGTGCGAAAAATTGTCCTGTTGAAGCAATCTCGGGACAGGTCAAGAGCCCGTACTCAATTGATCCTGCGAAATGTATTAAATGCGGTGTTTGTGAATCAAAGTGCCCATTTAAGGCAATCAGCAAACAATAATCAAAGGAGGAGAAACCAACAATGGATATGGTAAATATAAAAATCAACGGGATTGACCTCAGCGTACCGCAGAACTATACAATTTTGCAGGCGGCCAGAGAAGCGGGAATTAACATTCCCACACTCTGTTATTTAAAAGATATTA
Organism: Congzhengia minquanensis; assembly: GCF_014384785.1. Taxonomy (NCBI): domain Bacteria; kingdom Bacillati; phylum Bacillota; class Clostridia; order Eubacteriales; family Oscillospiraceae; genus Congzhengia; species Congzhengia minquanensis. The sequence continues at coordinate 128,680 of NZ_JACRSU010000001.1, read as the reverse complement.
ACGAAATCGGTGCATGCAGAATGTGCTTGGTGGAAGTGAAAGGCGCAAAGGGATTGGTTACTGCGTGCGTTTATCCCGTTAATGAAGGAATGGAAGTTTACACCAACACAGCGAAGGTGAGAAAGGCAAGAAAAACCGTTTTAGAGCTGACGCTTTCCAACCATGACAGAAAGTGCTTAACCTGCGTCCGCAATCAAAACTGTGAACTGCAAAAACTTTGTGACGACTTAGGTGTAAAAGACATTGCGTTTGAAGGTGAAATTTCCCACCACGAGATTGACAGCTTGTCGCCGTCCATCGTCCGCGACAATAATAAATGCGTTCTGTGCCGCCGCTGTGTAGCTGTTTGCAAAAAAGTGCAGACTGTGGGCGCAATCGACGCGCAGGGCAGGGGATTTACAACAAAAATCGGCTCTACCTTTGGCATGCCTCTTTCCGCAACAGATTGCGTAAACTGCGGACAGTGCATCGTGGCATGTCCTGTGGGCGCGTTGTATGAAAAGGACAGCGTGAAAGACGTTTGGGCTGCTTTGGCAGATGATTCAAAACATGTGGTTGTGCAGACGGCTCCGGCAGTTCGCGCAGCGCTGGGTGAGGAGTTTGGCATGCCCATTGGCAGCAGAGTTACCGGAAAAATGGCAACCGCTTTAAAATATTTGGGATTTGACAAGGTGTTCGATACTGACTTCGGTGCAGATGTAACCATTATGGAGGAAGGAACGGAACTGATAAACCGCATCAAAGAGGGCGGAAAGCTTCCGCTTATCACCTCTTGCAGCCCCGGCTGGGTGAAGTTCTGTGAGCACAACTTCCCGGATTTTCTCGAAAATTTGTCGAGCGCAAAATCGCCGCATGAAATGTTTGGCGCAATTTTGAAATCCTACTATGCAGAAAAAACGGGTATCGACCCGAAGGATATTTACGTTGTTTCAGTAATGCCCTGCACAGCAAAGAAATTTGAGGCACAGCGTGACGAACTGACAAATGGCGGATATGCTGACGTAGACGCGGTTTTAACAACCCGCGAGCTTGCGAAAATGATTAAAGAAGCGGGTCTGGAATTTGACAAACTGCCTGATTCTGTGTTCGATAATCCCTTTGGCGACGCGGCAACCGGCGCAGCCGTTATATTTGGCGCAACCGGCGGTGTTATGGAGGCTGCACTGCGTACTGTTTCAGAGGTACTGACAGGCAAAGAGCTTGAAAAAGTGGAATTCAGCGACGTAAGGGGAACAGAAGGCATTAAAGAAGCAACCGTTCAAATTGGCGACATGGACGTAAAAGTTGCTGTTGCCCACGGTTTGGGGAACGCAAGGGAACTGTTGGAAAAGGTTCGCGCTGGCGAAGCCGACTACCAGTTCATTGAAATTATGGGTTGCCCGGGCGGCTGCGTTACCGGCGGCGGACAGCCGATTGTTTCTTCAAAAACAATGTGCGAGGTAGATTTAAAAGCGGCCCGCGCAAAAGCGCTTTATGATGAAGACGAAAGTCTTCCCATCAGAAAGTCCCATGAAAACCCGTTTGTAAAAACGCTATATGACGAGTATATGGGTGAACCCTGCGGACATAAGGCCCACGAACTGCTGCACACACACTATGTAGCACGTGAAAGAATTCAAAAATAATGTTATAAAATAATGCAATGAAAAAGAGCTGCTAATTAGCAGCTCTTTTTTCTACCAATTTATTCGGTTTTCTAATTTGTTTACCGCGGTGATGAGCAAAATCCCTAAAATACCGCAGGAAATTACTTCTCCGGCCCCAACGGTCAGCATAAAATATCCGATACTGCCCGGTGCGCCGTAGGCGTAGCGCAAAACAAATGGAACAATAAGTGTATTTGCAATAATTGGTGGCAGGGGAGCTAAGTATTTATGCTTCTTTAAAGCGTATGTGCCGAGCGCTCCGAGCAGCGTTGCCAGGCTTCCGAACAATATGTCCCAAATTACGCCGCCGGCAAAAATGTTGGAAAGGAAACAGCCAATAAACAATCCCGGAATTGCCGCTGGCGTGTAGGCGGCGAGCACGGTTAACGCTTCTGAAAACCGGATTTGCACCGCGTTGCTGGAGAGTCCCAAAAGCGTGGCAAGATACGTCAGCACCACATAAAGTGCCGCAATGATGGATGCATGCGCAAGAAACCTTGTTTTTTTAGAAATCATTTTTTTAATCTCCTTTAGTTTTGTTTTAAGTGAGGAAGGTCTCGAACTCACTAATTGGATATTTTACCACGAAGCAAAAAAAATGTCAACATTTAAAATAATTGTAAACGAACTTCCATTTTGATTGACATTGTTAAATTCGGGTTTTATAATGTTTGATAGGAATGAAGGGTGCGTGAGAACATGGCAGAAATGTTTGAAAAACCAAAAAAATTCTCCGGCGAGTGGTTCCGCTACGTCTGGGATTATTATAAGGTCCATATTCTTGTTGCAGTTGCAGTGATTGCGTTAATAGCAGTTACTGTGGTCGAGGTTTTAAACACAGTTCACTACGATGTGAATATCAACTATATTGCATCCGATGTCTTATCATTTGACGTTTCGGACAAATTGGCAAATAAAGCAGCGGAGCAGATTGAAGACGGGAATGGAGATGGTGAAAAACACGTTTCAGTCACACAGCTGAATTTTACAGATGAAGCAATGCAAAATGCGAACCAGATTATGGCGCTGGAAAATAAGCTAATGACAGTGTTTGCCTCAGAAGATGAAATGATGTTTCTTTTTGATGAAGCCATGCTGAAAGATGTTCTTGACATGAGCGCTACAGAAGGCGTGTTCGTTCCTGTTTCCCAATGGGCGGATGGGGATCTTTCAGAGGAACTGCTCTATGAATATGGCGATGGAATATACGCAGTAAATTTAAAAAACAGCGCTATTTTAAAAGAGATGGGAATCGACGCTTCAGGTATGTTTGTTGCGGTGAGAATGAACTATAAACCAGAGGATGAAAAGTTGCAGAAAAGCTTTGAAAATTGTGTTGCGCTGGCAAATAGCCTGATAAAAGAATCGTAAAAATATTAATTTAGTATTGACAAACCATGCCAATTATGTTATACTAATCGAGTAGTGCTCGAGTGGCGGAACTGGCAGACGCCCGGGACTTAAAATCCCGTGAGATTTACCTCTCGTACCGGTTCGATTCCGGTCTCGAGCACCAACGGCGGGCATTGCCCGTCTTTTTTTATGCACTTTAGCTTACTTTGCTAAAGTGCTTTTTATGTTGGCATAATAATTTTACTTGCAAGAAATGTTGTAAAATTTTGCCTGTAAACGCAAGATTTGTATTGTATTATGTGTAAAAATATTATAAAATATATACAAATTAATAGAGTCATTTTGTGCGTAATGCCAAAATGAGTTGTCCAAAGGGGGTACCCCCTTTGTTATATGCATATATGCATATAACAAATAATATTTGCTAACCATGTTTATTTGCAGAATTCCAATGCAAAACGGCAAATCTGCAGCAATAAATTAAAAGCCTGAAAGGGTAAAGAAGAATTAAGGCGGTGTTATTTAATGACAAGAAATTTTAAACGTGCAGCGTCATTGATGGTAACCATGCTGATGCTTATCAGCTTGTTGGTGCCTGCTGCGGCGGCTGAGGGCGAGACGAATTTGGTTTCAAACTATGACTTTTCGGAAGGTACAGCCGGCTGGAGAATTGATGCAGCCACTGCGGCAGTAGATGAAAGCGAAAGCTACGGCGGCCTGGCCACTATGAAGTATACCAAAACTTCGAAAGCCGGAAAAATGTGGACGAATTCAATTACATTAAACGAAGGCGAACGGTATCTGATTGCTGTCAATGTGAAGGTTGGAGAAGGTCAGACATCGCTGGTTGCGGTAGAAATGAGACATACTTCTGACGATGGCACAACATACGATGAAGCAGTTCAGGCTACGGTAGGTTCTTCATGGAAAACGCTGAAAAAGATTTATACCTGTACGAAGCTTGGCGGCGACACGGTTGACCTTGCTTTGAAAACTGATAATAATACGATGAGTGATAAAACGTATTATTTTAATAATTTCAGAGTCATTCCACTTGACAGTGTTGCAAACGGCAGTAATGAAAAACCTGCTGAAGAAGAAAAGAACACTGCAGAGTTTAGAAGTGAAATTTATGTTGATGGCGAGAAAGGCAGCGATTCCAATGCAGGTACTTTGCAGTCTCCTTACAAAACCATTGCACATGCAAGAGATGTCATCAGAACATTTAATAAGGAAATGGAATCTGATATCAATGTGTACTTGCGCGGCGGGAACTATGAAATAACTGAACCCATTCAGTTTACAAAATCGGATTCCGGAACAAACGGTCATAAAATTATCTGGCAGAACTACCAGGAAGAAGCTCCGTTTGTAAGAGGACCTAAAGTAATCGAAGGATGGCAGGTTTTTGACGCATCAAAAAATATATACTGCGCAAAAGCTGACGGCCCCATTGAAACGAGGTCATTATATGTAAACGGCGAGCGTGCAGTCCGCGCAAAGAGCAACACCGGCCTTTCAGACGCGGAGAGAACCGATGAGGGATTGATTACCTCTGATACGTTTTTGGCAAACTGGAAAAATCAAAGCGACATTGAGATGGTGTTTGCCCAGAACTGGACGCTTCCGCGCCAGGGTGTGGACAACATTAAAATCGGTGACGACGGACGCTGCTATATTACGATGAAGCAGCCCGGCTGGAAATCGGCAATTAATAAAGGGCAGACTTCCTGTAAGACACCTTGGTATTATGAAAATGCTTTTGAACTTTTAGACGAGCCCGGCGAGTGGTATTTAGACAGAAGTACCTATACTTTCTATTATATGCCGCGTTTGGGTGAAGACATGAATACTGCAGAAATTGTTGCGCCCACGCTGGAGGAGCTTATGAGCGTGCGGGGGGATTCTGAGGACAAACCGGTTGAAAACTTAGAATTCCGCGGAATTCAGTTTGGATATTCCACATGGCTCAGGCCGAACAGTGAATGGGGGGTATCTGATGCACAAAACAACCATATGAGGGATAGTTCCCCAAAACCTAAGGGCGTTTCGGGGGACTGGTTGCCGCCGGCAGCAATTAATGTTCAGTATGGTCACGGAATTACTTTCGACAGCTGCGTCTTTTCTAAAATTGGTTTAAATGCACTGCAGTTAATAGACGGCATCCAAGGCTGTACGGTAAACGGTAATTTGTTCTATGATATTTCGTCAAGCTGTGTGAACCTTGGCGAGCCTTATACCCATGATACAAACAATTACAATCCTAAGGAAGAAAAATATTTAATTAAAAATAACACCATTACCAACAACTATATGCATGATGTTTGTAAAGAGTATATGTCTGCGGCGGCAATTTCGGCTGGTTTCCCGCAGGATACACTGATTTCTCATAACGAAATCTTCCATATTCCATACAGCGGCATGCATTTGGGATACGGCTGGGTAGGCATTCCGACCAGCGCAATTAAAAATTTTGATGTAACTCACAACTACATTCACGATTTGTTCTATACCAAGCTGTATGACGGCGGCGGCATTTATACAATTGGACCTACAGGTGCATCGGAAGAAGACCCGAATATGCTGGCATATAACTACATTACCGACATGAACAACGACGGCGGTCCCATTTACAACGACCAGGGTTCGACCTATTATAAGGTATATAAAAATGTAATGGATCAGAGCCGGGCTATTGATTGGGTAAGCGGTAAGCCAAAATGGTTTAAAGGCTGGGGGAAAGATATCAGTCATTGCTTTGCAGATGAAAACTATACCAACATTTCTCATGTGGTTCGCGACGGTGGGGACTATAACGAAATAAAGGGCACAATCTACTGCCCTCAGGGCTGGCCGCAGGAGGCATTGGATATAATTGATGAGGCAGGCTTAGAACCTGAATATCTGCATATGTCCCAGGTACCTCAGAAAATTTTGCTGGATAAGGATCTGTTTACATTAAATTCCGGCGAAACAGAAAAACTTTCTTATCGGGTTGAAACCTCTAAAAATAAGGATTTTGACACGTCGAAAGCTGAAGTGCTTTACGGATCGAGAGATGAAAGTGTTGCAAAGGTGTCGCAGGATGGAACGGTTACGGCAGTTTCACGCGGCAGCACACATGTCGACATCTTAATTCGGTATAATGGAATTACAGTAAGAAACAGCGTGCTTGTCCAGGTGGACGACACAGCTGAAAAAGTGAACATCGTATCAGAAAAAAATGGCGTTTTAAAAGGCGACGATTTAACTGTTTCTGTTGAGGGTGAATCGCTGTTCGGAACAAAACTGCCTGTATCGGACGTGACATATGAATCCGGTAATCCCAGTGTGCTTACAGTTGTTGGCGACGGCGTGCTTCGCGGAATGCAGGAGGGCTATGCAACTGTAACAGCAACTGCTGTTTGCGGCGGAAAAACATTTACAGATTCAATGGAAATCCGCGTGGTAGATTATGTTTCTTCATCTCCTGCCAGCTTCACGCCTTATGACATCTCCCCGATATTAAGCGATGTGAATAACTGGACGGTTGAGGGCAGCGGCACAAAGACGGCCAAAGACGGCGGAATTGTGTTTAATACCCCCGGAGGATCAGCAAACTATACAGGACAGAAATTCACAAACGAAATCTTTGACTTTGATATTAATATCGATAACCAGGGCGGCTGGCCGTCAATCCAGTTCAGAATGCAGGAAGGCAACAAGACGGCAAACAACAGCACAGGATATATTATGGTAATTAAGGAATCGGAAATTGAGCTTCAAAGATTTAATGGCGGAAGCCGCAGGGTGTTCTTTGGCGATGTTGAAGGTGCGCTCGCCTTTGGTGGAAAAGCATATCCCAACGGACCGAACGTGTTGCCGTATAAAAAGACGGTGCATGTTCAGGCAGGCGCAATGAACGAAGCAAGTGGTGTTCGCCTGGTGCTGACTGTTGACGGCAAGAGAATTTTTGACTATTTAGACACGGATGCAGGCCGAATCACCCAGCCTGGTTACTTTGGTATTGTTTCAAGAAATGGTACCGTTACGGCAACGCCCCACAGCCAGGAGGTTGTGACAGGAGGAGAATCTGCTGGTACCAACGAGCCGCAGGAACCGGATGGCATAGTGACAGGGAATGAAGACGTTTACGACGCATTAAAGGATAAATATTCCCCCGTGAAGCCTCCGGTTGAAATAGAAACGCCCGAGGTGGAAGAGCCGGTAGTCGCTGCTGGTGAATTCCAGGATACCAAAGGTCACTGGGCAGAAAACTTAATTTATAAAATGTACCGTAACAAAATGATAACGGGTGTCAGCGATACAATGTTTGAGCCTGACCGTCCGATTACCCGCGCAGAATTTTTAACGCTGACGCTTCGTTGGCTGAAGTATGAAAAAGATATGGAGTGGTCGCGCCACGCATCCTCTTGGGGCACGCCGACCTTCCAAGCGAAGATAAAAGCGCAGCAGGCAGTCTTTGACAAGGCGGTTGCCAGCGCAGGAACAGAGAACTGGTACCAGGAAATTCTAACAGGGGCGCAGTTTGCCGACCTGATAGACGGAGCGTTGCTTAGCGCAGACTATGATTTAAAAGCAAACATTACCCGCGAGGAAATGGCTTCTATGCTGATGCGTGCATACCGTTACCTCACCTTTGAAACCATTTATGGCAACGGAAAAGATTTTGCCGACAAAGCACAGATTGCCGATTGGGCGCAGGATGACGTAAGGTCCCTCTCTGCAATTGGATATTTAGAGGGTGATGAAACCGGAAACTTCCGTCCAAAAGCAACTGCAACAAGGGCAGAAGCCGCAGCTTTAATTCAGAGGGTTTATGAAGTTGTAGAAATCAGATAAATATTAAGGAGATGTAGTGTTTATGGTTGGGCTTAAGAAAAAACTATCTGTTTTTCTGACAGCAACACTTATAGCCACAACAGTGTCAGGCGTTGCATGTGCAACGACGCCTGGCGCTATGGGGGATAACATTGTTGTTAACGGGAACTTTAAAGAAGACGCAAAAGGCTGGAATGGACTTGGCACCTCAGGTGGAAGAACTTCCAGCTGGGTGGACGGTGTTGAAGGCACAAATGATGGATGCCTGTCTATCGTTTATAGTGAAGATGCAACGCAAAACAACGGAAACCCTGGATTTACGCAAGGCATAAAATTGGAACGTGACGCTTGGTATGTTATGTCTGCCAGAGTGAAAATAATGGATTTTGACCCATCAAACTCTAACACGCCGAAAGACAAGGTTGCGGCATCAATTTATATGACGGATCTTCCTGAACTAACAAACGAAGAAAAGCAATGGCATGCATATGCGGTTGTGGCGCAGGATACGCCGATTCCGGTGACGGAGTATGAGAAAGACGGCAAAACAATGTGTTCCACCGAGTGGACAACCGTTCGGGGATATTATAAATACTCCGGACCGGAAAGCTATGATAACGCCAACTGTAACCTTCAGGTTCGCGGCTCCCGCGACAACAATACAAAAATCAGCTATTATGTAGATGATATTGAGGTTTACAAAATTGCTAACCCCGTTGCCAACGGCGGATTTGAAGACACTGGGTATTCTACGTCCGGCAGAATTTCCAGCACTGCCGGAAACACAACCTCGTTTAACCCCTGGGGTGTACATGCCAGCGGAGATGTTGTTTTTTCTGAAGAAACAGCACAAACGGGAACATTGGGAGCACACGTAAAGATGACTGGCGCAACTACTTCCACACTTCCGGCGCTGTCGCAGGACGTCAGTCTTCCCCTGGGACAAAATGTGAATATATCTGCTTCCATGAAAATTGCAGACGGATATACACTTCCCGAAGGTGTTACCGAAGCGAAAGCTCAAATATTGTTTACACACAATACCTATGCTACGGATACCGAAACAGAAGAACGCAAGCTGATGGACTGCGGAACCGATTACGTTGCGACGGTGAATATTGCAGACGGTGAATGGCATCAGCTTACGAAAGACTATAACACTTCATGGAATATTGAAGCAACGAGCAGGGGAAAAGCAAAAGACCCCGCAAACTGCAACGGACGCATGTATTTCAGATTGACTGCGGTTGTGGACGGAGTTGAGAATAGGGATATTGTGATTCCCTATTATGTGGATGATGTAGCCATTACTGCGTCGGACATTCAGGTTGGCCAGATGGAATTTTTTGAATCTCACGATTTGGCTCCGATTGAATATCTGACCGAAACAGATGAAATCTTCGGGAGAGTAAATATTACAAATAACACAGGGAAAGAGAACAGTGTGAACGTGATGATGGCTGGCTACAACTATAAAAACCAGCTTGTTCAGCTTATTTCTGAACCACTTACAATTGGAGAAAATGAAAACTCTGTAACCTATAAAACACAGAATGCACTGAATATTTCAAAAGGCATTACAAAAGCAAAGCTTATGGTTTGGTCCTCTAATTTTGAAACTGCAAAACCGTATGCTGCTCCTTGCGAAATCACAGGAGATTTTAATAAGATTAATAATTCTTTGAACAAACTATATTCTACAGGCAAACTTTGTGTTGGATTTATCGGCGGTTCCATTACACAGGGGTCCGGCGCAAGCGCGAGCACGACTTATGGCTACGCTTATCAGACAATCAAGTGGATGAAAGAACGTTTTTCACAGTATGAAATTGAAGGCCATGTTGCAGGTGTTGGCGGCACAGGCTCTGACCTAGGCACATGCCGCTTAAACGAAGAACTTTTAATTTACAATCCTGATTTGGTGTTTGTTGAATTTGCAGTGAACGACGGCGGCGACCCGGGCAAAAAAGCTTCTACTGAAGGAATTATCCGTCAGGTGAAAGAGCATAACCCGAATGCAGACATTGTGTTGATTAACACACTGCAGCTTCCGGGATTTGCAAATGACTATGGCGCTAAGAAGATTCCGACGGCTGTGCAGTATAAAAACGAAGTGGCCGACCATTATAATTTGGGCGTAATCAACGTGGGCAAAGCTCTTTACTACACTTATACAGACGAAGGCAAAACAGAACCAGGCTATTATATGAAGGATAACGCTCATCCGGATGATCCTGGACATACAAATTATAAAGACACCATTGCCAGATGGATTGACTCCATGATCGCAAACGCAGATTTAAGCGTTGAATCTTCGGTTTTGGTTGATCCCATGGATGAAAACTACTTTACGGGCAGTGTTGTTGGACTTGATCAGGAAGGTGTAAAAAAGACCGGAACCTGGGCGGAACAAAACAGAAAAGCCGGCAAGCATAACCTTTGGGACTCCAACAATCCGGGTGATACTATTGAATATACCTTTACAGGAACAGGTCTTGGACTTTACATGCGTGTAGCGCCGGACACCGGAATTATTAATTTCCAGATTGACGGCGGTGAAATCAAACAGTTTGACACCTGCGACCAGTATGTAAAGCAGGGTATGGACCGTATTTTCTACACGTTCTTGGAAACTTCGTTAGACAGAGCAGAGCACACCGTGAACATTTCAGTCAGCGGTGAAAAGAATCCTGCCTGCAACGACTGCACATTAAGTATCGGAGCACTATTAATTAAAGATTAGTGAAGTAACGCAGGACGGTAAAAAGCCGCTCTGCGGAGGGAATATAAAAACTCACCAAAAGTGAAAATGAAAGGGGCGGACACAAATGAGATGTCTGAAAAAACTTTTAACAGTTTGCATGGCAACAGCGCTGTTGGTATCCACAGCACCAATGGCGCTCACATCAGCCGCAGGGCTAGAACCCTTAAGCAAAAACCTGATTGCAAACGGAAATTTTGAAAACGGCCGAACGGGCTGGAAAACCGAAGGAAACACCACAACGGAGGAAACAACAGGCCCTGACGGCTCAAAAGCCATAGCCGTTACCCAAGACGCAGGCGGCAAACGTTTTTTAATGGACAGCAAAATTGCAATTGAAAGAAACGCACTCTATAAACTTTCAGTTGATGTGAAACTGTCGCAGGATTTAGTAAACAAAAACACATCAATTAGTATTCTCGATTCTGCAGCAACGGATTTGATTGGCGACGAAGTAGGTAGGGAATATGATGTAAATCGTAGAATTGCCATGGATTACACAGGGAACTTGCCTGCCGACCAGTGGACGACACTTTCGGGCTATTACCGTTACAATGGCGCCAAAGCGAGTGGCTTTACAACAGATTTTGGTCTTGAAGTGAATAATGCAGGAACCTATGCTGTTGATAATTTCAGCATTGTGAAGGTGTCTGAACCAGAAAAACTGGTTATTGACTACACAAAGGAGGGCACCCCCAACCCTTGGGTCGCCCCAGCGAGCAATCCTAATATGACTGTTAAAAGCGTATCAATGGAAAAACAGGATGGTTCTACCGGCAATGTGCTTCATTTTGCCAGAAACAATAAGAGTTCCAGTTTCTCTGAATATTACCTCCCAGTTGAGGTGAATCCTGACGGAACAGACAGAAGATATATGGTTTCGTTTTATGCAAAGCTTGACGAATCCACAGCTGTTGTGCAGGATACAGAGTTGCCGGCAGATGTTGGACTGTATCCGATTTTAAAATCCCGCGGTTCGGGTGACTATAGCACAGGCTATGGTTCTCCTACAAAAATTACATCTGACGCATGGACGAAATTCTCCTTTACGGTGACCAAAAAATCGTCTTTTGCATTGGAATTAAGACCGCTCAGAGCAGATGCGGAAGGCAAATTTTCAAACACCAATCCAGACACAGACGCACGGAAGTTTAGCTATTATCTTTCTGACTTATCTATCATGGAAGTTGGCAAGCCGGATGATTTAAACAAAAATAATCAATTGATTTATGGCGAGTTTAACAACAACGAAACACTTAGCGGTTGGAGCTATTCAGGTATTACCTCAAAAGAGTGGATTTCTGATGAAAACGGCAACGGTTATGTAAAGCTTATCGGCGCCGGCATGAGCGACGGCGGTGCAAAAAATATCATTGCACAGAACCTTCGGCCGTCTAATAATCAGCTGATTAAACGCGACACATGGTATCGGATATCTTCAAAAATTAAACTGGAAGCGGCAGAAGCCGACGCTGTAAACGCTCAGATGTATATATTTAACACATCTGAACCAAAGTTTGTCAATGACGCCTGGACAGATCAATCCTACTACAATACCGATTCTTTCCAAGTGAAAAAGGCTGATGGCTGGACGGAAGTAGTTTCCTATTTAAGATTCAGTGGAATTGAAACGGCTCCGGCTACGAAAGAGGGATATTACGAAGAGGGAAAACCCGTTCAATATTTAAATAACGAAAATACGGTGTTTGCATTCCGGCTGTATAACAGTGCAATTCAATCCTGTGACGTTTCCTTTGATGATATTATCATTGAGGAAGTTGGAGCATTTGCAAATGGCGGTATGGAAGATGTAAACACAGTTCGGTTTAATAACAACCATGTATATGGCGATGCAATAAAAAAAGGCGATGGTGCAAGTAACGATTCTCTGACACAGGGAAATGCTTATACTGATTTAAATAACGCAACGTTTACAAAAGAGGCTGCACACAGCGGCGAATATGGCCTTTTGGTAGAGGGCTCTAAGGCAAATCAAACGGCTGGCGCAGCAAAACAGCATGTTATGCTGGATGCATCACTGGATAAATACTATAAGGTTTCCTATTGGATTAAACTAAAAGACCCAGAAGCGGCAAAAGCTGCCTTGTTGGAAATTAATCCCGAAAATACGGATGCAAAAATTTATGCAAGACTGCTGGCCGGTTATATGTCTTACTACGACAGGCCGCTTGCAGAAGGCGGAACAATCCGCGAGATTGGCGATGTTGGAACCATGTATCCGACTGCAAATGACATTTCAGACGGTGAATGGCACAATGTGTCCTTTGTTTATAATCCATCTCATTATAATCGTTTTGTTTCTGCAACGGAAGGAACGGAAACCATTTATAACTGCAAGTGGAAAGTTCCTGCTGATAGCTTAGCTGCGGCAAACATGGAAAAGATCGGGTTCTATCTCTATCCGCGTATCAGCTCAACCAATTATATCACCGGAGCAGGTACAGAAGTTAAACTGGGACATTTTAACGACAGCAACCCACAGGATAAGGGGTTTGACTATTATCTGGACGACGTTACCATTGAAGAAATTCCGGCCAACCAGTTTGTTGTGACGTCGGAACTGAAAACGGACTATGCCGGAAACGGTAACGTGAAAATGGAAGTGGGTCTGGCAAACACTTTGGGCAAAGACCAAAGCGCTACTATTTTGGTCGCGCAGTATGACAGCAACAACGCGCTGGTTTCCGTTAACAATGTTGTGGCAACCACAATTTATAAAGACAAAAATGGATATGGTAATGACGATAAGTTCTTCACCGGTGCTCATAACTTTGAGTTTGAGGTTCATGCAAATGCAGCAGCAGACTATATGAAAGTGTTCGTTTGGGATGGGTTGGATAATGCAATCCCACTTTCAAAATCAAATATCTATTTTAAAAAATAAATAAAGATTTGTATCGGGTTAAGCTGCCAAAAGGCAGCTTAACCTATGCAAAATTATGAATCTGGCACCCCTTGCGGCGATTCACAAGGGGAGTCCCTATCGAAGGGAGCTTTTAAGCTTATGAACAAAGTAAAAAAATTAGTATCAATACTTGCGTCTTTAACTGTGCTTATGACCTGCACGCAGTTTGTTCTGCCTGCCTCTGCATCGGTGCTGACCGACAGGGTGTTGTCTAAAAACGGCGGGTTTGAAGACAATATTGACGGCTGGACTCCGGGAGGCGCAACCTGTACCTGGCAGGAGGGCGGCGCGGACGGCTCGAAAGGCTGTGTGAAAGTTGATGTTATCAATGGTTTTAACGACATCAGCCAGAAAGTTAATTTAGAAATCGGGAAAAAATATTATATCACCTTTAAGGCAAAGCTTACAGAGCAAAACAACACCGGGAAGTCTGCGCCTGTAACGCTGTTATTCTCGTATGATAACAAAAAAACAGAATATCCCATTCAGACCAAATATGATTTAAATCATGAAACATGGACAAAGGCTGAAGTTATCTACTCACCGAAAAATGAACCAGATAATTATGGCGGTTCGGCAAAAATGTATATCCGTGTTGGCCCACAGCCGCAAAATGAATATTCCTTTGACTACTATCTTGACGATTTCTATTGTGTTGAACTGAATACAAGGGAAAACCTGCTTGTAAATAACGATTTTGAGTATGGAACAGTTGGCTGGAATCCGGGTGGCTGTATTGTTACTTCCGTTGACGGAGGCGCCAACGGCACGGAAAAAGCCGCTAAAGTGACGGTTGACAGCGGAAAAGTGAACAACAATGTTTTATTTACACAGAGCGTTTCCTTAGAACACGGGCGGTATTATGAACTGTCTTTCTGGGCGAAGCTGGAACAGGGCGAGACAAATAAAGGCGTGGTGCTCATGAACCATGAGGCCACAGGAAAAACAGAAAATATTTTGTCGAACATATCGCTGGGGACAGAATGGAAAAAAATTAAGCTTTATTATAAATATGACAACACCTCGGACACAGGAACGCATAGAATGTTGTTCCGGCCCAGTGACGACTCGGCAGTGACCAATTACTTTTTTGACGAAGCGGCAATCAGACCCGTTTCTGATGATGAAGTAATTTTAAACAGTGATTTTGATTATAATACCTCCATGTGGAATGCACAAAATGCAGCGCTCGCTGTCAGCGATGACACGTATGCAGACTCTGGCCAGTCATTAAAAGTTGAGGCACAGGCAGGCGGCTCGCCCGCACAGAACGTAAGCTTAAAGGCCGGCGAAAGCTATACAGTAAGTTTTTGGGCAAAGTCCGACGCGGCATTAAGCCTCATTCCCAAGGTTGGCGAAACTGCGTTATGTGAGGCCGTTGAAATTGGTACCAACTGGAATAGGCATACGTTTTTATATACACCGGAAGAAGATGTGACTGATCAGCCGTTTACCTTTGAGGCAGCGGACGGAAATGCGCACACCTACTACCTTGATGATGTGGAGTTTGGTAAAAGCAAGCCAAAAGCAGAGAATATTTCAGTTACAGGAAATCCTTTGGTTGGCGAAACAATCTCAGTTGATTATACCTTTGATAATGCTGGACTCAGCGACGAAGGGGAATCCAGATACAGAATCCGCATGGCAGACAGTATTTTCTATGAGGAGCTGGAAAGCGGAACGACCCAGTCGGGAAAACCGGTTACACTTGCATTAACAGAGCAGTTTGAAAATAAACGTTTGGTGATTGACATTACACCTGTAGACAGCAACGGTGTTGTTGGAAAAATGCAGACAATTGCCTTACCGAGAATTAAAAGAGCATATGAAGCAAATATTTCTTTTGATGGAACAATTGAACCGAACGGTGCAATTAAGCCTTTGGCAACCATTGTAAACAATACGTCGGAAGATAAAACCATTACAGTTGTTATGGCCGTTTACGACGCTAACGGGACAATGCGTGGCGTTGTGGCAGACAAGCAGGACGCAGGCCAGTTCGGCGGAAAGGCTGAATTTGTGTTTCAAACACCGGTGACACTGCCGGAAGATGTAACAGGTTATACTGCAAAAATTATGATTTGGGAAGCTCCTTTTGGAAAAACCGGAATTACCAACATGGTTTCTCTGTTAGACAGCATTTCTTATCAGAATGAATAGCAGCGCGATGGCGTAAAGGTGGAGTTAAATGTTGAAATTGGGGTTAATAAAGCGAATAACAGCAGTATCGTTAATGGTTCTTGTGGTTCTTTTAACTTTACCGAGCGTTATAAATGGAACTGAAATATTGCCTGCCGCCGATAATGCGGGGAACGAAAATCTAATTCAGAATCCGGGTTTTGAAGCGGAGCTGGAAGGCTGGGATATCAATGCCGGAAAGTTGCTAAACCAAAACGGCGGTTTTGAAAAGGATGTGGCCTCCTGGAACGTCAGCGGCGCAAGCTGCACGTGGACGAAAGGCGGAGCTGACAATTCTTCCGGCTGTGCCTTTGTGGAAGTTACAAACGGGTTTAACGACATCAGCCAGAATGTTATGCTTAACATTGGCACAAGCTACCGGATAACCTGCAGTATTAAACTTGCTGAAAAGAACGGAGAATATACCGAATCGCTGGCCACAATGCTGTTTTCTTATGACAAGAAAAAAACGGAATATCCCAGTAATATACCTGTGAACAGCGAAACCTGGTCGAAATTTGATTTTATCTTCACACCAAGAAACGACCCGGAAAATTACGGTGGATTGGCAAAAATGTATGTCCGGATCGGCCCGACAGGACAACAGAATGAGGCTGATTTTGATTATTACATTGACGATTTCAACTGTGAGGAGCTAATCTCTGACGCAGAGGTTACATCTGCTTCTCCTGGCGCTGATGGAACCGGAAAATGTGTAAAAGTGACCACTGGAAATTCGGCACCTTTTGTTCCAACGCAGTATGTTCCTATGGAGCAAAACAGCTGGTATATTATGTCGGCAAAGGTAAAAATGGAAAGCGGCAGCGCAAAGGCGCAATTTGCCGTTCGCCACGACAACTATACCGTGGAATATATTGGAAATACCTTTACCGTAACCGACCAGTGGACAGATGTGAAAGCATTTTATAAATCCTACACAAGAGAAATCGGCGCTATGAGCGGTGACGTATATTTGTGTGTCGGGGGGAAAAATAACACTTCGGTATTAACCTATTATATTGATGATGTATCTGTTACAAAAAACACAAAGCTCTACATAAACGGTAATTTTGAGTTAGAAAACGACGTTACCGGTTGGATTGAAAGCTATAAAGATGCCAACGGGAAAACCATATGGTCATCTTCTATGCCCCAATGGGTAAGCGAGCCGACGCACTCTGGCTCAGGCGCTGCAAAAATTGTTCCGATAACAAATAACTTGCAGCGGTGTGCCCAGTTTGTTCATTTGGAAAAAGATGTTTGGTATCAGGTGTCTTTCTGGGTGAAACTGGAAGAGGGACAGGGCGACAGCGAAGCGGAAATTATTCGCACGCAAATCAGCGACGATGTTGATACCGGAAGCATGTATATGGCCTCTGGCACGCCGGTGAACGACCGGGAATGGACTGAAGTAAGCTCTTATTTTAAATATAACGGAACAAACAGAGTAGCAGACTGTCAGCTGTTTTTACGAATAGGAAGCGATCCCAAAAATTCTAAAATACCATATTATTTTGACGACTTTTCTGTGAAACCTGTGGAACCGGACCAAATCACGTTCCGGGGAAATACAAAAATTATCATTCCGCAAAGCGGTGAAAAGCAGGAACCGTTCAGCGCTGTTGCGTCAAAGGAGTTTGATGGCATTACCTATGAGTTTGACCGGGACGAGTTATTTTTTCAAATAACCGATGCTCTGCCAAGCGGCATTACATTTGCCGGAAACAAACTCACTGTGCAAAGCAGCGCACCTGAATGTGAACTGAATTTAATCGTAACGTCTAAAATCTATCCAGATTTAACAAAAAATGTGCTGATAAAAGTAGTTTCGGAGCTTACAAATTTAAAAGATACCATTCACCGTGCAGAGACTGTTTATGAAGAAACTGACGAAATTATTTCCGGCTCGAAAAAACGGTTTTTGACGGAAATTGACAAGGCTCGTCAGGTGCTTTTATCTCAGCCAACGCTGGAAGAAGCAGCATTGGCATCGGCTGCGTTAGAAGACGCCACAGAACGTTTTTTGCGCGCGGCAGACCGAAACGTGTTAGAGCCTGTTTTGGAAAACGCACGTTTCGTTTATGAAAGTACGCCGGTGGGCACCGCGCCCGGACACAGTTCAGAGCAAAACAAACAAACGCTGCAAGCAGCAATTTCCTCTGTAGAAGAAATGATAAATGGCACAAAAGAACTTTTTTATGAAGAAATTGTTGAAATAAAACGTATGTTAAATGATGCTGTATATGACTTTCAGCGCGGTCTTGTGCCCTTTGCAGAATTTTTTGTGGATCCGGTAAATGGAAACGACGGAAACAGCGGAACCAAAGAGGAACCGTTCCTTTCAATAGAAAGGGCCAGAGATGCGGCGCAGACCATTTCGTACCAAATGGACGGCGACATCATTGTCAATCTGCTTGGCGGAACTTACGACTATAGCGAAATGGATTTAACTTTTACAGCGCAGGACTCCGGAAAAAACGGATATTATATCGTATACCGGGCCCCCAGCGGCGAACTGCCGGTGATTAACGGCGGCAAACAAATAAACGGCTGGACGTTGTTCGACAGTGAAAAGAACATATACCGTGCGCCGGCTGAACATATTCAATCAAGGCAGTTTTACGTAAACGGTATCCGCGCAACGCGCGCCCGGAAAGATATTGATGCTGCCGGATGGACTTACGATAGCGGAGAGTTTGGGCATACCGTCCCTGCGGAATTTTCTTATTTAAAGGATCTTCACAATTTGTCCGAGGCGGAACTTGTTTATTATTCGGCGTGGACAAATCCACGTTGCAAAATAAAGTCTGTGTCGGTGGACGAAGACGAAACGGTGAAAGTGGAAATGCAGCAGCCTGGCTGGAATTCCATTCGCAACAAGGGCGGAAGCTCTGCAAAAAATCCATGGTATATTGAAAATGCCTATGAGTTTTTAGATGAAGAAGGGGAATGGTATTTAGACGCTGCTGACGGTTATCTCTATTACAAACCTCGTCAGAGTGAAAATCTTGAAAATGCCTATACCGTTCTTGCGGCAAACGATGGGGAAATGGTAACGATTGCCGGCAGCTCACCCGACAACGTTGTCAAAAATCTACTGTTTTCAGGCATTACCTTTTCCTATTCCACCTGGATGCGGCCAAGTACAGCATATGGCCACTCAGACGCTCAAAATAACCACTTAAGAGACTCGGCGGACAAAACGCTTTCCGGCGATACGCTTCCGCCGGCGGCTGTATCTGCACAGTATGCCCACTCTGTTGACTTTACAAATTGCGAATTTTCGCATTTGGGCATATCGGCTCTTAAAATGATTCGGTGCATTCAGGATTGCAGAATTTATACAAACCGGTTTTACGACATTTCAGGCAGCGCCGTGAATGTCGGCGAACCTGCAACCGGCAAAATTGACAATGCATATCCCAACAATTTCAATTATTTGCCGGCACACGAAAAGTATTATATCAGAAACAACAACATTATTAATAATTACATTCACCACACGGCGGTTGATTACAGAAGTGCGGCGGCAATTTCGGCCGGTTTCCCGATTGACATGGAAATTGCCTACAACACTATTTCCGATACGGCTTACAGCGGTATGCATATCGGTTACGGCTGGAAAAGCATTCCCACCAGCATCATGCGGAACAATCAAATCCACCACAATCGGATTTTGAATGTTATGAACACCGTAATCAACGACGGCGGCGGAATTTATACCATTGGCCCAACCAGCGGTACGGATCAAGCTCCGAACCTTATTTACGAAAATTATTTTGAGGGCCAGTCCGGATACGGCGGTTCTGTCTATAACGACCAGGGCTCAAGCTTCTGGAAGGTGGAACGCAACGTAAGTAATCTTAGCGGCAGCCCTGCTTGGTCGAACGCCAATCAGGAGCACAGATGGCTGAACTATTGGTCGAAGGACAACAACGACATGTTTGCAGACGAAAACTATGCCTCTGATTACCAGCTTTGGGAAGACCACGGGCAGAACAACTATTTGGGTAAAACCTATTATGTGACAGACTTAAACTGGCCGGAAAAAGCCCAAAAAATTATAAACAGCGCAGGAATAGCAGAGAATCACAAAGATTTAACTGCTTATGTCCGCGCATATACAACCCTGAGAGCCGACTCTGACGGCGCAGGCAGCACAGTTCAGTTTGAAAACACTTTGGGAGAACCTGTAAGCGCCACAATTATGCTGGCGGCTTATGACAAGGACGGTGCGCTTGTAGATTTAAAAACAAGTGTTCTTTCTGTCGAACCAGGATTTTCTGAAATACAGGAATACCATTTTAATTTGTCAAACATCGAATGCGAAAAAGTGAAATTGCTGATCTGGGAAGGCAGCAGCATTGGAAATTCAAATTTTGTTCCTCTGGCAGCGGCAAAAACAGTGATGCTAAATAAGCAAATTAACAGTGTGGAAAGGAATGATTAAGTTTATGAAGACTCATAAGCTGAAAAAAATGATAAGTCTTGTCACTGCAGTTAGCCTGCTTCTCGGCTTAATGCTGACATCAACTGTTTCTGCGGCTGAAAAACCAAGCGTCAGTCTTTTGGGGGCTCATGTAACCATAAGCGGTAGCGCAGGCGATATGGATAACGTTATCTGTATCGTTTTAAAGCCCGGTTATTCTGATGTGAACCAATTATCGGTTGATGAATTTCAAAAGGCTTGCCATTATTCAAATGACACGACTCCGGAAAATGGAACCTATTCGTTTTCGTTTTTCATGTTAGACGACAGTGAAAGCGGAACATATACAGCAACAGTAGGCGCCAACGGGACCTTTTTTGAAAATGCAGAGTTTTATTATGCCAGCAAGAATGACCGGTTAGACGCAATCGACAACATTGTTAATGCGCCAAGCGCCGATGCATTAACCAGCGTTCTGCTTGGTAAGGAAGATGACGACGAAGCACAAAAAGAATATTTAAATAAGCTTTACAACGCTATGGGATTTTTGATCGACAGCTATGCAGCAATGTCTGAGACGCAGCAGTTGGAAATTAACAAGGCACTGTATGCAAGCCGTGGAGATTACATAGGCGACGATGCATCCGACAAAGCAGCCGTTGTGTTTAACAATGCTATTGCGCTTTCCAATGTGAACCATGCTTCTGACGCGGAAAAAATGATGCAGGCGATCACCGATTATAACTCTGTTTTTAAGTTCGACTTGTCTGAAAAGGGATTATACGGAAGCCTTGCTTCGGAAGAAAAAGAACTTGTTTATAAAGCGGTGTATGGCAGAAAGCCATTTGAAAAGGAAGATGACCTTAGCACAGCTTTTAACGAAGAACTGTGCGTTCCATATTTAAATGCAATTGCATACGGCGATTTTGTGAAATTTGTTGAAGAGAACAACGAATATTTAAATTTTGACATGGATCGTTTTGAGGATTTAAATGAGGACAGCCAGACTGCAATTGCAAAAGAAATGGCAAAGGCTGATTTTGACACCATAAAACAGGCCAGAACAAAGTTTGATGACTTGTTGGAAAAATATGAAGACGAAGAAGATGACAACCCAGGCGGCGGTTCCTCCGGCGGTGGCGGCGGAAGCTCGGGCGGCGGAGGCAACAGAGGCGGTAACAAAGTTACCGACGTTTATGTCGGCGATAAAGATAAAGATGATACGAGCAATGTTGTGGAACCTTCTAACGAGCCCTATGACGATTTAGAAAGCGTAACATGGGCAAAAGACAGCATCTTGTCCCTGACAGAAAAGGGAATTGTATCCGGTGACGGTAACAAAAAATTTCGTCCCAACGACAACATTAAACGGGAAGAATTTTTAAAAATTGCTCTGGAAGCGTTCAATCTGGTAAGCGATGGCGCAGTATGCGAGTTAGATGATGTAGCAGATAACGCATGGTATTATAAATACGTTGCAAGCGGCATGGAAAAGGAATTGGTAAACGGCGTTGACGAAAGGCATTTTGGAGTAGGCAGCGAAATTACAAGACAGGACATGGCAACACTTGCTTACCGTATTGCCGTATATGCAGGAGTTGACCTTTCGGGCGGTAACGGAATTGCGTTTTCTGACGAAGCTGAAATTGGAAGTTATGCAAAAGAAGCAGTTGCGGCAATGAGTGCAAACGGCATTATAAACGGCGTTGGAGACGGCAATTTTGCTCCCGGCAGTTTTGCCACAAGGGCACAGGCGTGCAAAATTATTTCACAGCTGTTGTCATTGGCTTAAATTATGATAGAGTAGTCGAAGAGTGAAAGGATGATCACAAAATGAAAATAGCAAAGAAACTACTTGCAGGTGTGCTTGTATTCATGATGTCTGTTTCACCTGTTGCATTTGCTGAGGAGGCCTCCGAGGACGTGGCTCCGGTACAGGAGGTAACAGAAAACAGCAACTATACAGCTGCCGCAGAAAAGCTGCAGGCGCTGGGTGTTTTAAAGAATACATCCCTACAGCAAACCACAGTGGTTGGCAGAGGCCAGTTCGTGTCTTTACTATGTGAAGCAATGGGCTATACTACCTTAGGGCATGACAACAAGCAGATTTTTAATGACGTTCCACCCGCTTCTGTTTATTCTGACGCCATCCGTGCGGCTTATGACATGGGAATTATCAACGGTACGGGAGACGGATATTTTTATCCTGACAGGGCTGTGACCTTAAACGAGGCCGTAAAAATGTCTGTAGTGGCTCTGGGTTATGACGTGTATGCACGGGAGGCAGGATATCCCATTGGTTATTTTAATCAGGCGCAAAAGCTGAATCTGTTAGACAGGGTTGATTGCGCACCAAATGATTTTGTAACGGCCGGCGACGTTTATCAGCTTTTGGTAAATATTGTTGATACGGACCTTCTTCAGCTTGTGGAAGTTGGAGATAAGACAAAGTATCAGCGTATAGAAGGAGAAACAGTTCTATCGGAACACTTTCAGATTTATAAAGTGGAAGGCCAGATAACGGCAAACAGTGTTTCTGCTGTTTCGGCGCTTGGTTCAAAAGCCGGTAGAGATAAAATTATGATTGACGGCACTCTTTATAATGTCGGTGAGACAAACGCTGAAATTTATCTTGGTTATAATGTAGAAATTTATTATTACAAATCAAAAGACGATACGGTTGGAACCATTCGATATATCCGTCCCAGAATGGAGCGAATGGAGTGTGTTGAAGTTGATGCCCGGGATATTGAACCGGGGGAAACAACTTTAAAAACGCTTGCTTTTTATGATGAGAATGAAAACTTAAAAAGAAAAACTGTTTCTCCCACGGCTGACCTAATTTATAACGGAGTGGCGCGGTCGTTAAATTCTAAGTTTTTGCTTACCCCGGAGAACGGAAAGGTTCTGCTGCTCGATTCAGATAACAGCGGCGATTATGATGTTGTTTTAGTGACATCTTATATTATGTATGTAGTAAGCGCAGTAAACGCAGACAGGTTTACAATTTCGGATATGTATGGACAGAACCAAATCATGCTTGACCCACAGGACAGCAGCGTTACATATCGTATTGAACGTGATGGAAAACTTGTAAAAGATATTACAGGTCTTTCTCAATGGGATGTTTTATCGGTTGCTGCAAGCAGTGAATATGTAGACGACGAAGGAATTCGCCGGATTGACAGCGCAAAATCTATCCATTATGATGTTGTAGCGACCACATACAATGAAATTGGTGTAATCAGCACATACGACGAAGATACTCTAACCGTTAATGGTACGGTTTATAACGTGTCGGAGTATTATAAATACCTGATTAAAACGAACAAAATTTACGAACCGAATTTAGGCGCAATTTACACTTTCCACTTTAACAGCGACCACGAAATCGTAACAATTGACGATGAAGGTTTGGAAACAGCGGGCGGTTATGGATATTTACTGGGTGTTGATGCAAAATCAACCATTGACAGTACCGTTCGCCTTAAGATTTTGGAGAGCACAGGAAAAATTACAGAATTTGTTTGTAACGATAAGGTAACACTGGACGGAAGACGGGGGGTTAAGGCGTTTGATGGTTCTAAATCTGATGTTTTTACGGCCTTAACGGACAATTCGGGCAAAGCTGTGAAACAGATTATCGGATATTCCACCAACAATGACGGAAAGATTAAGGTTGTAGATACGAAAGAACTGGATGCCGGTGGAAACAATTCGTCAAGTTTGGGATATTACGGTGAACTGAAAAATACACTGGGATATAAATCCAGCGACAAAACCCTGGGCGACCGTTTCGTGTTCGACTCAACAGCAGTCCTCTTCTGTGTTCCTGCAAAAGAAACGGTTGAAATTGACGACGGAAACGGCGGCAAAACAACGGTTGAGGTTACCGAAGGTGGCGCATGGGACAATGATAAAAACTTCTCTGTGGGTTCTGTTTCTTCAGTCCTCAGTAACGATGATAAGCCATATCTTGACGTTTACAATGTAGGTAGATCCAACGCCATAGAGCTTGCGGTTATCTACGGAAAAACCAGCGCAAGTATGACTGCCAACACTTATATCAGCGTAATTGAAAAAATTACAACTGCAGTAAATGCTAATGGTGAAAACGTAATTCGAGTTTATGGCATGAAAGACGGCGTAGCATTCACCAACGACCTTTCGCCGGACGGCTTTACAATTAAAATGTACGACGGTACCAATCCGTATCCAGACGCATCAGTAATTTTAAATAATTCCTACAACGGAACTCCTGTTTTAGAAACGGGCGATGTTATCCGATTCGGAACAGATTCTGAAGGATATATTAAAGAAGTTGAATTTGTTGTGGACGCAAGCAATCCCGAGGCCTATCAAAATCTGAACAATCACGGAGTTGCATCAAGAACAGTCTATGGCATGCTGTACGACTGTTACAACGGCTTTGCAGAGCTGGTATTCGACCCGAATGAGGCAGAAAAGGATACTGACCGGGAATCTTATGTATATGCATTAAAATCCGTTCCCATCATGCTCTATGACGGCAATAAAGAAACCGTGCGCACGGCATCTGTTGCAGATTTAACATCTTACAGAGATTGCCGCGACACAACTACCGCGACGAAGATGGCAATTAATGCGAGATACGGCGAGGTTCGTTCTATCGTAATTTATACGAATATGGACTAAGAGGAAGCAATCAAAACGACCATCTTATTTTAAAACGAGATGGTCGTTTTATTTTACAAAGGAAATGAGGGGTTTTATGATTAGAAAACAACTTTATTTACTTCTTGCCATTGTATTCATCCTGCCCGGTTTGGTGCTTCCAGCGGCAAATGCGGCGCCGGACGAGACAACGAAAACCTGGCTGGTTGCAGGTGACAGCATCACCAGCGACTTCTACTGCCGCGGGTATAAAAAATATGACGATTATTTAAAATACTATTTTAACATTGAGCAAGGAAACAATTTTCGTTTTGTTAAAACCGCAGTTCCGGGCTTTAAGGTTGAGGACTATTTGAATAACTTTGACGATATGCTGGGGAAATATCAGGCGGAAATCGTTTCTGTTTTTCTGGGGACGAATAACAAATCTGACACAGAAGCAGTGTTTACAGACAAATATAGAACGCTAATTGAAAAAATCGTTCCATCAACGGAAAACGTTGCAGTTGGTGTGCCGGAAAACCGTAAAATCATTTTGTTTACACCAATTCCCATGAATTCGAATGGCAGTATTCATAAGCTGACGCAAATTTCAGCGGGAATTAAAACGGTGGCGGAGGAGATGGCAGCACAAGGCTACGACATCACTCACATTGACCTGTCCACAGTCTTTGACAATATTGCTTATGGTACAGATGAAAACCTGCCGGCATTTGCGGATTATTACGAGGCCGACGCCTACCACCCCAACCGCTTTGGGCAAGCAGAAATTGCAAAAGCAATTTTAAAAGGTTTGGGCGTGAAGGACAGCAGCGTTCTTTCCTTAACCCCAAAACAAATGAATGAAACGCAAAAAAAGTTAGACTTTAAAGTAGATTTAAAAAGGGGTAAAAAGCGTGCTGATTTTACCGACATTAACAGCAAACTGACAGATTTAAATAACGCTTTTCTGTCAAGCTTAGCCTCTGCCGCATATGATTCTGTTTTGATTACCGGCGGCAGTGCAACAGCTGGTGCAGCGGCGTCAGCCGGCTTTTGCCAGACATATCCCGAATTCATCAGAATGAAGCTCAGAAACGACTCTCGCTATCAAAACAAGAGAGTGGTTGATTTGTCTAACAGCGGTCAGGAGGCGCAAGCAATTGCAGAGACAATCGGTGCGCAATTCGACGCATATCCTGATGTGACTTGCGCGATCGTAATGCCTGAAATCCCGGCGCTTTACCGAGGAGACAGAACAGGCACGCCAACGGTTTCAGAATATAAGCAAGCCGTTGCAAAAATTATTTCTGCAGCAAAGTCCCGAAACATTGCGCTTATGCTCCTGACGCCTGTGCCAAGCGCCAAACGGGAAAATAATCTTTTGCTGGAAGCTTTTTCTGAGGCGCTGATTGATGCAGCGGAGGAGGCCTACGTGAAAGATAATGGAATTAAACTCTGCGTTGCAAATGTTTTTCATGTGCTAAAGCCCATTGCAGACGTGGAATATTTAAGCGAAAGCTATTACGACGAACAAGGCTTTTTAAAAGACAGCGCCCACACGCTGATTTATCTTGCGGCAATGCAGGAAACGGCAGTCGATCTGACAAACATGAGAGTGTCTGTTCCCGCGGACACAACGCTGACCGCAACCCAAACCTTAACCTTTCTGCAAAACTACTATGCAGAAAAAGCGGAGAATGCGTTTTCGCAGGTGGATTTCAGTCAATATGGGTCAAATGAGCAGATACAATTGGCCGATTTAGCAGAAAAATATCTGTCTGAAATCAGGAGCGGAATGGTCACTTACCGCATTGAAAACGCTTATGAAGAACTTTTAAGGGAACTGGCTGGGGTAAAAACGAAAAAAGGCAGTGCGGCAAATGTTTATTTTTCTGCAGCGGATGGAACGGTCTTTATTTCCTCGCCTGTGGACAAGACGGAAAGCATTGTAATCGCGGTGTTTCATGGCGATACGCTGAAAGACTCATTTTTAATTAAGAATACTACTTTCAAAAAGGGCGAATTATATGAATTTAAAACAGGGTTAACGGTAACGGAAACCGATGAGATTAAAATTATCGAGTCCTGCGATTTAGAAAATAGTGAAATTATTCCAAAAACCACTGCCACCGTGTCTTTTCAAAACCGGCCTGCCACCTATTCTATGCTGCTTCCCGGCGGAAAAACAAAGGCGTTTACGTTAAGTTACGACGACGCGCTGGAAAGCGACGAAAAACTGGTGAACATGCTGGACCGGTATGGGGTCAAAGGGACATTTAATGTCATTTCGGGAAAATTAGGGGGCGTTCAGTCCGGCCATAATCTGCTCCAAATGTATGATGTAAAGCGCGTATATCAAAAGCATGAAGCAAGTATGCACGGCTACACCCACCTTCCCCTGCGGGATGAAAACATTACAGCAGAGAACATTGAAACGGAAATTACGAAAGACAGACAAAGAATTACAACCCTAACAGGGATTGAACCTGTGGGCTATGCATATCCCGGCGGTGCAGGCTGGAACAATGCGTTTGTTATTGAGCAGCTCAGAAAAAACAATGTTTTATATGCCCGGCCTGTTGCCACCACCGGGGATTTTACATTGCCCAACGATTTTTTGGCTTGGAAAATGACATGTCACCACAACAGCGCTCTTAGTTTTGTTGAACCGTTTTTGGCGGATGGGGAAGACCTTCGGGTATTTTCTGTGTGGGGCCACACTTACGAGCTGAATGAAAGCAGTCCTAAGTCGTGGAATGTCATGGAGGAATTGCTGACAAAAGTGTCGGACAGAAACGATGTGTGGTATGCCACCAACCGCGAAATTGCCGAATATACAACATCGTTCCGGAATTTAAAGCAGACAGGACAGGGTAATGCTGTTTATAATCCATCTGACCAAGATATTTATCTCAAATCGAATGGGAAAACGGTTTTGGTGAAAGCAAATGCCATTGTGCCGTTGGAAGATAGCGAAACCTGTTTAAACCAAACTTTGTCAAGTGCGCAAACGGCAGTCATAATAGAATTATTAAACAAATGCACCTCAGCAGAAGTTAACGCGGACGGAATCCTTTTGATAACCTCGCCTGCAGGAATTTGCGGCGATGTTTTCATCGCGGCATATGACGAACAGAACAGGCTGGTGGAGGGCGTTGTTCAAAAGGATGTTCAAATAGAGGCAAATACGCCATATCACGTAGATGTTACTTCTCTTTTATCAGAGGAGGTAAAAAGATTAAAGATACTTTTTATCGAAAATTTAACAACGCTAAGGCCCATTGCAGAAGCAGTAAACGTTTCGGTAAAATAAATAAATCCCCCGATTTTCGGGGGATTTTTGCATCATTAGGTCAAAATAAATGCAGGTGAATTATGCGAATAATCCTTGGTATCGACTAAAAATTTCGGCATGCATTTATATATTCATTTACTTGCTGACGATTTATTTTAATACAAGCTTGCTTCTCGCTACGCTCAAGTTCTGCATATATAGCATTGGTAAGGCAGGTAAGGTTTGACCAGAGTGCCTCTTGTGAAAAATCTCTGACAAGAGTCTTTTTTAGAGTATGTAATTCGAATTCCGGAAGTTTATCAACATCTCTGCCGCGTTCAGTATCAAGAGAATATCGCAAGCCGAGCAATTTTACAAGGAAGTTACGTGCGATGTCAAGTTCCGCAATTGCTCTAAAGTATTGTCTGCGTTTTATTGCAACCGCACCGTGCATCAGATTGCTCCACACGCGATCGGAACATTCCGAGAGTTCCTTTGCATATTCGTCTATTTTTGGATCTTTTTTTGCTTTCTCCCAAGATGTTTGCATCGCCTCCTGAACGGTGCCGGTTTTGTCAAACAGCACTTTCCAATGTGCTCGGGTAGCTGCGGCATCGGTATAGACACCGTAGCCGATGTCAATCTCAAGAAAATTATCGCACAAATAAACTTGCAGCGGTATATCGGGGTCTTGCTTAAAGTAGATAATCGACGCTTTCTTGCTAAGTTCATTTGCGACAGAGTCTTTCACTATATCCAAATTCTCGCCGCTGTCAATTGCTACTACAAAATCTAAATCAGATAATTCATCAGTATAACCAAAAGAGCCTGAACCGACAGCAACTAGTGCTACTATATGCTCGTTCTGCTCTGTAAAGGATACGATGTAATCCATAATACTTTTTCTGTCCGCTGGAGTAAACAATGCCATAATATTACCTCCCGAGCTTATATTAACTGTAAATTGAAAAATCTCTTCTTATAATTAAAAAATTAGGACGAAACAGATATTACATCTATTTCGTCCTGACTTTTTTGGTGCCGCTGGCCGGAGTCGAACCGGCACGGTATCGCTACCGGCGGATTTTGAGTCCGCTACGTCTGCCAATTCCATCACAGCGGCAAAAAACCTGACTTAAATAGTTTAGCATTAAATTCTATTTTTGTCAAGATGAAATTAAAAATCCATTGATTTTTTTTGAAAAATGTGGTATAACCAACTTAACGACAAAATGATGGAGAAGAATCGTATGAATTCAAAACAAAAAAGAATAGCAAGAATTTTAAGTTTCATCGTTGCGCTGGCGATGGTGGTTTCTATTGTGGCTTATGCCGCAATTTTAATCATTGGCTCTAGGTAACGTATTAATAAGCCATTTTTCATAATATTTTTTTGAAAAATCACTTGTTTTTTTTTAGAAAATATGTTAAAATGTTTTCATATTGTAAAAAAATGAGGTGATAATGATGAATAAGACAGAATTAGTATCGGCAGTTGCAGAAAAGACAGGACTTTCTAAGAAAGATTCTGATGCTGCTGTTAATGCAACAATTGATGCAATCACAGAAAGCTTAAAGAATGATGACAAAGTTGCATTGGTTGGTTTTGGTACATTCGAGGTTCGTGCCCGCGCTGAAAGAATGGGGAAAAACCCGCAGACAGGCGAAGCAATTAAAATTGCGGCTTCAAAGGTACCTGCATTCAAAGCAGGCAAAGCGCTGAAAGATGCGCTGAAATAATTGTAAGAAATTTTTAAGGTGAAAGAGTGGCACCGCTCTTTCACTTTTTTACGTTTAAGAGGGCTTCAAAATGATTTTAATTGTTGCAGAAAAACCAAGCCTTGCGCGAAATATTTCTTCTGCCATAGGCGGAATGAAACGTTTCAATGGGTATCTTGAAGGCAATGGCTTTATCGTAACCTGGGCCTTTGGCCATCTGTTTTCTCTGGCAGATGTGGAATATTACACGGGCGGCAAAGAACCTCGGCCAAAATGGACTATGGATAACCTGCCATGCTTTCCAAAAAAGTTTGAGTTTCAGCTCCGCCGCGATGAAAAAAAGCAGACAGACGGCGGTGTGAAAGCCCAGTTTGAAATTATATCTTCCCTCTGTAACAGGGATGATGTTGAGACCATTGTAAACGCCGGCGACTCAGACCGTGAGGGTGAAATTATTATCCGAACGTGCGTGGACAAAGCGCTGAAACAGCCGAAACAGCTAAAGCGCTTGTGGCTGCCGGACCAGACGCCGGAAACAATTTTAGAAGGCATAAAAGAGCTAAAGGACGAAACAGAATATGACAATCTGGCAAACGAGGGCTATGCACGCACTTTTATCGATTGGCTGTATGGCGTAAATTTAACCCGTTATGCAACTTTAAAATCAGGAAAGCTTCTGCGCGTGGGCCGGGTGATTGTCCCCATTGTGAAGGCAATTTACGACCGGGACATGGCGATTAAAAACTTTGTGCCGGAAAAATATTTTGGAATTTTCAGCAAAGAAGAAACAAACGGCGCGGAAATTGAGCTTCTTTCAAAAGAAAAGTTCTCAAAGGAAAAGCTGGCCGAAGCACAGGCTCTTTGTGCAAAATATAACAATGAAAAGGCAGTTGTCACCTCGGTAAAACGTAAAAAGGACACGTTAAAGCCGGGAAAACTGTATTCTCTTACAAAACTGCAGAATGCGCTGGGAAAAAAATATAAAATGTCTATGGAAGAAAGCCTTAACACGGTGCAGGGTTTATATGAAAAGGGGTATGTGACCTATCCGAGAACAAACTCGGAATATCTGGCTGTGGCAGAGCAGGATAAGGTGAAGAAAGTAATTGCGGCTGTTGGCGGCATTGGCTATCCAGTGGCGTTTCAGTTTTCCAAAACCATTTTTGACGACAGCAAAATTGAATCCCACTCCGCGCTGACGCCAACAACCAAAATACCAAAAAAAGAGCACTTATCGGAAAAGGAATATGCTGTTTACAGCACCATTATGAGAAGGTTTGTGGCGGTGTTCTGCGCGGAAAAGTGCGTTGCAGAAAAAACAGAAATTAAAATCAGCGTCGGCGGCTTAGAAGAATTTACGCTCAGAGGAACAGTGATTTTAGAGCCGGGCTGGACAAAATATGACGATTATTTAAAAAAGGATAAGCTGTTGCCGCCCTTAAAAAAGGGTGACGCAGTAAACATTCACTTTAAGCCTGTGGAAAAGGAAACAAGCCCGCCAAAGCACTATACCATTGAAACGTTAAACAACTATTTAAAAAATCCCTTTCGGGAAGAAAAGGCGAATGCCCAGTCAGAAGATGACTCAGAGGAATACCGCGCGGTGTTCGAGGGCTTGGAGCTGGGCACAGAAGCTACCAGAACAGGAATTATCGACAATGCCAGAAAAAGCGGCTATATTATGCTGAAAAAAGATGTTTATACCATTTTAAAAGATGGAGAATTTCTGATTGAAGCGTTAATGCGAATGGGAATTAACATGGACAAATATAAAACGGCTGAGCTTGGCAAAGCGTTGAAAAAGGTTTACCGATCGGAGTGTTCCATTCTTGACAGCGTTCATCTTGCGGAGCAGGAAATTGCTGCGGTATTTCAAAAAAAGGCAGTGCCGCCGGAACTGGACGCAGACGACGGATTTATGGGAGACGCGGCGGGAACGTGTCCCCTGTGCGGCGGGGAAGTTCGAAGAACAAGCTTTGGATATGGCTGCAGCAAATATAAAGAGGGCTGCAAATTTACGATTAATGGCGTGATTTGCGGCCGGGTAATTTCACTTAGCAATGTAAAAAAATTGCTCTCAGAGGGCGAAACATATAAGATTGAAGGGTTCATCTCTCCCAAAAGCGGCAAGGTGTTCAGCGCCAAATTAAAGCTTGATAACGGCAGGGCGGTATTTGATTTTCGTTAATCATTGCCGTCCTGTTGTTTTAACGACTTTTGAATGATTTGTGTCTGAATGGTTAATTTTGTTAGATTTGTTGGAATTTCTAAAAGTAATATGCTATAATGAAACTCGCTGATAAGAATTTGTGCCGGTGTGTGCAAATAGGTTATATAGTGAACAGTTAGAATTCGAGGTGTATTATTTTGCTGAAACTGAATAACAGAAATGTGATAAAAGGTCAGATGAACGAACGGGGCCTTAAGTTTAACAAAGCTTTGGGACAAAACTTTTTAATAGACGATTCCATTTTGGATAAAATCGTTGAGGCTTCAGAAATTGACGCAGACACAAATGTTTTGGAAATTGGCCCCGGCGCCGGGGCGTTAACCTGCAGGCTTGCAGCGGCAGCCAAAAAGGTAGCGGCGGTAGAAATTGATACGGGGCTTTTGCCGCTTTTGGGCGAGAATTTGTCCGGGTTTGACAATGTAAATATTATTCATGGCGACATTATGGACCTTTCTTTAAAAGAACTTTTTGAAAATGAGTTTGAGAGCGGCCCCGTAAAAGTTGTTGCAAATCTTCCATATTACATCACCACGCCAATTGTGATGAAGCTGCTGGAGGAAAATCCGGGGTTTGAGAGCTTGGTCATTATGGTGCAAAAAGAGGTTGCGCAGCGCCTTACCGCTCACCCTGGCGACAAAAACTGCGGCGCAATTACCTACAGCGTAAACTTTTGCTGCGAGGCCGAAACGGTGATTGATGTTCCCCCCGAGGCATTTATGCCCGTTCCAAAGGTTTGGTCCTCCGTCATAAAACTGACGGCGCGTCAAAAACCGCCTGTGGACGTTATAGACGAACAGCACTTTTTTACCCTGATTAAAGCGGCGTTTTTAATGCGCCGGAAAACATTTTTAAACTGTGTTTCACAAAACGAGGTAATTAACGTGAAAAAAGAAACGCTGCGCGAGATTCTGCGGGAGCTTCATATTTCTGAAAATATCCGCGGAGAGGCGCTGTCGTTGGTACAATTTTCACAAATATCCAATGCGATTATAAAAAGAAATTTGTAGAATAAAACGGGTTATATTTTTAACAAAGTGCTGTTAATTTTGGGAAAAATAGTGTATAATTAAAATGAATAAATTTACGTGTGATATTTCATGCTGTTGGTACATATGTATAAAAATAGCTGAATACTCACGAAAAGCACCCGACGGTGAAAGGAGAAATGAAAATGACGAACAACAAAACAGTGCTTAGCTGGCTTGATGAAATGGCAGCTATGACCACACCCGACGAAATCGTTTGGATTGACGGTTCTGAAAAACAATTGGAGGACTTAAGGGCCGAAGCAGTTTCAACAGGTGAGATGATTCAATTAAACCAGGAAAAACTCCCGGGCTGTTATTATCATAGAACAGCGGAAAACGACGTTGCCCGCGTTGAGGACAGGACATTTATCTGCACCCCCACAGAGGAGGAAGCGGGTCCGGTGAACAACTGGATGGCTCCTGAGCAGATGTATGCAAAATTAAAGGCACTTTACACCGGCTCCATGAAGGGCAGAACCATGTATGTAATTCCTTATTCCATGGGACCTGTCGGCTCCCCGTTTTCTAAAATCGGCATTGAGCTGACCGACAGCATTTATGTTGTTTTAAACATGGCGATTATGACAAGGATCGGTCAAAAAGTGTTAGACCAACTTGGCGACAGCGCTGATTTTGTAAAATGTCTTCACGCGAAAAAAGATGTGAATCCCGACGAAAGATATATCGTGCATTTCCCGCAGGATTCCACAATCTGGTCTATTAACTCCGCATACGGCGGCAACGTGCTGCTGGGCAAAAAATGTTTTGCACTCAGAATTGCTTCTTACCTCGGTAAAAAAGAAGGTTGGATGGCAGAGCATATGCTCATTTTAGGACTGGAAAACCCACAGGGCGAAGTGAAATACATCTGTGCTGCATTCCCGTCTGCCTGCGGCAAAACAAACCTGGCAATGTTAATTCCGCCGGAATATTTAAAAGAAAAAGGCTACAAGGTTTGGACGGTCGGCGACGACATTGCATGGCTTCGGATTGGTAAGGACGGAAGACTCTATGCAATTAACCCGGAAGCTGGCTTCTTTGGCGTTGCTCCTGGCACAAGCGAAAAAACAAACTTTAATGCGTTAGAATCTGCAAAGAAAAATACAATTTTTACAAACGTTGCAATCAATAATGCCGACAACACCGTTTGGTGGGAAGGGCTTGACAAGAACCCTCCGGAAGACTGCACAGAGTGGACAGGAAAGCTAGTTAACGGCAAAACTTATGAAGGCAAGCTTGCACATCCCAATTCCAGATTTACAGCTCCGGCAATTAACTGCCCGTGCATTTCCAGTGAATTTGAAAATCCGGAAGGCGTTCCGGTTTCTGCAATTGTATTTGGCGGCAGACGTGCAAAAACTGCTCCGCTGGTTTACCAGGCAAGAGACTGGCAGCACGGCGTGTTTGTTGGCGCAACCATGGCTTCTGAAACCACAGCGGCCGCTGCAGGTGCGGTTGGCGTTGTAAGACGTGACCCCATGGCAATGAAACCGTTTGTTGGCTACAACATGGCGGACTATTTTGCACACTGGATTGAAATGGGCAAGAAAATGGATGCTGACAAAGCTCCGAAGATTTTCCATGTTAACTGGTTCAGACAGGACGAAAACGGCAACTTTATCTGGCCTGGATTTGGCGACAACATGCGCGTGCTGCTTTGGATTTTAGATAGATGCGAAGGCAAAAAAGACGCAGTGGAAAGCCCCATTGGCTATCTGCCGAAGAAAGAGGATCTTGACGTTAACAACCTCGACATTGACGATGCAACAATGGAAGAATTGTTGACCGTTGACAAAGCAGTATGGCTGGAAGACGTTGAAAATCAGGAACAGTATTTTGCACAGTTCGGCGACAGGCTTCCGAAGGAAATTAAAGAAGAACTGGAAACACTGAAAAAGAACTTGTCAAAATAATTTCATGTTTAATAGGCAGCGTTGTCTGTTAAAAATAAAAATTGAAGATTTATGAGGAGGAAATAGGATGAAGAACAAACTTGTGCTCGGAATCCTCAGCTGTGTAGTGGCTGTTGGCTGTTTAACCGGCTGCGGCAACGGCGATGCTGATTCAGCTGCAACAAACACGGAGGCACCTGCAAAAACAACTGTGTCGCCTGCGGCGTCTGCAAAGCCAGAAACTACAACACCTGAAACCAAATCCTCTGCGGCTCCCACAACAGCGGAAGCAAGCCCCTCCGGTTCTCCGGCGGCAAGCGCTTCGCCGAACGCAGCGGCTGCGGCAGAGTAAATCTACAATTGACAAAATTTTAAAATTACTAAAGATAAGTTAGGCCGTGCACTTTTAAAGTGCACGGCTTTTTTCAGCATTTTTAGGTAAACCTTTCATGGCATGAAAGCAAGAAATTTTATTGACTTTTTTCGCGGAATATGGTAAAGTATAATCTGGATTGGATTTGAGTTAAAATTTACAAGGAGTGACGAAATATGGATAAGGAAAAGGTAATTACCAGAATTTGTGACGCTGGTATTGTTGCTGTTGTCAGAGCGTCTGACAGCGAGCAGGCAATGCGGATTACCGACGCCTGCATTGAGGGCGGTGTTGCTGCAATTGAGCTTACATTTACTGTTCCTGGCGCACATCGGGTAATTGAAGAATTGGCAAAACGATATACCCCTGAAGAAATTATTTTGGGCGCGGGCACTGTGCTGGATTCAGAAACAGCAAGAGTTGCGATTTTATCCGGTGCACAGTATATTGTAAGTCCCTACTTTAATGCAGATTCTGTTAAGCTTTGTAATCGTTACAGGGTTCCGTGTATGCCCGGCGCCATGACGATTAAAGAAGTGGTTGAGGCAATGGAAGCCGGTGCAGACATTGTAAAAGTGTTCCCAGGCGAAGCATTTGGGCCGAAAATCTTAAAAGCAATTAAAGGACCTATCCCGCAGGCAAAATTAATGCCTACCGGCGGTGTTGACGTAAATAATGTCGGCGAGTGGATCAAAAACGGTGCAGTTGCAGTTGGAGCCGGCGGCGCGTTAACCGCAGGCGCTAAAACAGGCGACTATGCGCAGATTACGAAAACTGGCCGCGAGTTCATTCAAAAAATTAAAGAGGCCAGAGGCCTTAATTCATGATTGGAGGTAAATAAATATGGCAAAGGTAGTAACATTCGGCGAAATTATGCTCAGACTGCAGACGCCGGATTATCAGAGATACATACAGGCAAAAAGTTTTGATGCGGTTTACGGCGGCGGAGAAGCAAACGTTGCAGTTTCCCTTGCAAACTATGGACACGACGCTTACTACGTAACCAAGCTTCCGGAAAATCCACTGGGAGCGGCATGTGAGTCGGAGCTTAGAAAATACGGCGTTCATACCGATTATATTGCCCGCGGCGGCGAGCGTTTGGGCATCTATTTTGTTGAAAAGGGCGCGTCACAGAGGGCGTCTAACGTTGTGTATGACCGGGCACATTCTTCTATTTCCACAGCAAAAACAGAGGATTTTGATTGGGATAAGATTTTTGACGGTGCAAAGTGGTTCCACTTTACCGGCATCACTCCGGCTGTTTCCGATGATGCAGCGAAAATCAGCCTTGAGGCCTGCAAAGCTGCGAAGGCAAGAGGCGTGGAAATAAGCTGTGACTTAAACTTTAGAAAAAAACTTTGGTCCAGCGAAAAGGCCGGCAAGGTAATGGGCGAGCTTATGCAGTATGTTGACGTGGTCATTGCCAATGAAGAAGATGCGGAAAAGGTGTTTGGCATTAAAGCCTCTCAGACGGACATCACATCAGGAAAGCTCAGCGACGAAGGCTACAAAGAGGTTTGCCAGCAATTAATTGACAGGTTTGGTGTGAAAAAGGTTGCAATTACACTGCGTGAGAGCATTTCGGCTTCTGTGAATAATTGGTCGGCACTGCTTTATGATGGAAAAGATTTTTATAAATCAAAAAAATATACCATTAACATTGTAGACAGAGTCGGCGGAGGCGATTCTTTCGGCGGCGGTTTAATTCACGCGCTGCTGGAGAATTACAGCATGCAGGATACCATTGAATATGCGGTTGCTGCGTCTTGTTTAAAACATACCATCGAGGGTGACTTTAATTTAGTTTCTGAGTCCGAAGTAAAAGCTTTAATGGGCGGCGACGGTTCAGGACGGGTACAGAGATAGTTGATTCTGTTTTATCAGCGGCGCAGCTTTTGTAAGCTGTGCCGTTTCATGTTTGGGAGTGAAAATATTGCCTGAAAAAATAGTAGATATTCATGCACATGCGTTTGACGACAAAATTGCGGTAAAAGCAACTGAAAATTTGCACCATTATTACGATATTCAGCCGGCAGCAGACGGAAGGCTGGTGCACCTGACGGAGAGCGCGAAAAAAAATAAAATTGATAAGCTGGTGGTTTGTGCAACCGCCACAAAACCAAAACAGGTGCAGATGATTAACGACTATGTTTCCTCGCTTTTAAGCGAACACATTGTTGGCTTTGGAACGCTGCACTGCGATTTTGACGAAATGGACGCTGAAATAAACCGTTTCAAAGAACTGGGCCTATCGGGGATTAAGTTTCATCCGATTTTTCAAGGCTTTAAAATTGACGATGACAAGGCCATGCAAATGTATGAAAAAATTGGCAGCAAGTTTCCCGTGCTGATTCACGTGGGCGACAAAAACGTGAAAGACGCAACGCCAGGGCGGTTGGCAAGCGTTATGAAAGAGCTGCCCCAGGTGACCTTTATCGCCGCTCATTTAGGCGGATATGGCGAGTGGGAGGAAGCAAAAAAATACCTTATTGGTAAAAATGTGTATATTGATACCTCAAGTTCCATTCGGTTCCTGCCGCCGGAAGAGTCTGCGGCCATTATTAGGGCTCATGGGACTGACAGGGTTCTATTCGGAACGGATTATCCGCTTTCAAATCATAAATTTGAATTTGAATGTATGAAAAAGCTAAATTTAACAAATGATGAATATGAAAAAATTTATTGGAAAAATGCATTCCAATTATTAAATTTAAAATAATATTCTTACAAAACTGTTAAAATGTATCGGGAATATATTTGCTTTGCATGCAGAAATTAAATGTATGAAAATATCAACATTAGATGTTTTCAAATTTAATTTTGGAGGTGTGAAATGAAAAAATTATCGGTAACATTTATAACAGTTTTTATGTTTCAGTTGTTATTATATCCACTGACGGCGTTCGCACAAACCTTGGTTGCAAACGATTTTACAAAATCTACCCCCAGGGATACGACGCTTTCTTTCAGCGCAAACGATTTTATAGGAAGCGCAAACCCGCCCAGCGGGAAGAGTTTGGTTTTTATTCGGTTTGACCAGGTGACAAACCCCACAGCCGGAAATTTAAAGCTTAATGGAAGTGTGGTGGGTAAGGGGAACACCGTTTCTGTGGGCGATTTAAACGGTCTGACCTTTGTACCCACAACCGGATATGAAGGCGAAGCAATTTTCACCTGGACGGCAAACTATGGGGGGGCACAGTCGCCTTATCCCGGTGCTGTTGTCATAACAATTGGCTCAGGAGTGGAAACCCCTTCTGTAATCCCGGAGGGAGAGCAAACAGAGGAGGGCGAAACGCCGCAGGAGTCACAGACGCCGGCAGTTCCGGAAAAAGGCGAAACCCAGCAGCCCCAGCAGGAGAATTATGCTGAAAAAGAAAATTATGACGGCAAATCTGAAAACAATGCACAGCAAAATGCAGAAGTGAAGCAGGAAGAAACGAAAGAAGCGGCGCCCAGCCAAAATAACGAGTTAAAGCCTCTCAGATATGAGGATATGCTTTCTCACTGGGGTGCATATTCTGCTGGTATGCTTGCATCGCGGGGCTATGTAATTGGTGAAGATTTCGGAAACAATTTTTATTTTAATCCTGACGAAAAAATCAACCGGTTTGAATTTGTGCTGATGGTTAACGCCATTTTTGGCGTGAAACCAAAAGACAGCCTGGCCGACAATCCGTTTTCAGACAAAAACGTTCCCTCTTATGTAATGCGAGTGGGCATTGCGGCCTATGAATATGATATTATTGCAGGCACAAAGGGGAAGGATGGGCTGCTTTATTTTAATCCCTATGACTCAATTACAAGGGCTGAAGCAATTACGATTGTGGACTATGCCCTGCGGCTTGATTCCTATGGTGTGGACGAAGCGGAGTTTAAAGATGTGACAAACATTCCAGACTGGGCAATGCAGTCTGTGAAAAATTTAGAGGCATATGGCATTATTCAAGGGTATGAGGACAACACAATCCGGCCATATACCAGCATCACCCGCGCACAGGCTGCTGAAATGATTTGGCAGGCTTTAAAATTTTTAGATGCGAAACGAACCTCAAACGCGGTGTTTACAACCGTTATTTACGGAGATTAACAAAAAAACGGGACTGCCTGTCAGGCAATCCCGTTTTTTAAAAAAGGGGGACAGCATCGCGTAGATGCCAAATGTATTTTGTGAGGTCTATTTTCATTATGCTCACATTATTTTTTATTTATACATAGAACTTTATTTTTTATTCGGCAGGCTCAGCATCAGGAGCCTGAGAAACGTTCGCCTGGTCGCCTTCCGGAGTGTCGGTATTCTGGCTGACCCCGTCCTGCGGCGCCTGCGGCGCGGCGTCACTGGTTAACAGCTGCTCAAAGCCTGTACCGTCAGCTTTCACCCTGCACATACCCTGGGTAGCAATGTAAATAATTACGTCGTCATCCAACACATTAAAGATCTGCACTTCGCCAGAAACCAGCTGTTTGATGTCGCCTGTGGCAAAATCCATGGCATAGAGCGCCGGTGCAGCCTGCGCTTCCGATTCACCTGACAGCGAATTTAAATAGTCCTCTCTGTTTAAACCAATGAAGAAAAGCTTGTCGCTGTTGGCATTCATATAAGTAACCATATACTGCTGGCCAAGTTCGGAAACCCCGCCGTCTTTTAAGTTTTTGCGTACGATGGTATAATCCAAATCTGCACCGCTGGAAATCTTGTTGCCTTTGGATGCGTCGTTATACATTCTTACATAGTATAAATCGTCGCCGTTGATTAAGAAAGAAGCAACCGGCACGTCAATTACCACTTGTTTGTCTTTGCCGTTTAGATCCATAGAGTACAGATTATATGCCTGCCACTCGTCTTCATTGTCGGTGAGGTAATAAATTCTGTCGCCGTAAATGGAGCATGCGCTAATGCTTTCCTCGCTGATGAGTTTGGACTTTTTGCTGTCTAAGTCCATCTTATAAAGATGGCGGAATGTTTTCATCTGTCCCTGTGCGGCCAGAGTCTGACATTGTTCTTCCGGCAGTTTGTCCGGATTGTCGTAATCCACCTTGATGTAATACATGGTGTTTCCGAGCACCGAGAGGAACGAAGCGCCCGTGTCCAAAACTGGCTCGATGGTCTGACCGTCTTTCGAGATGCGTTTTACATAGCCGTTTTCAACATCTACAAAATAAATCCAGTCTTTTGTAACGTTTAATGAACCGCCGGCTGCGTCGGTTAAGGTTGTTTTTTCTTTTGAAATTTTGTTTTCTTTAATCAAGTGGAAGTTATAAGACGTGTTATCCAGCGCAAGATAATACACGTTTTCCTCGTCTGAAGCAATCAGCCCGCTCTGGAACATCAGGTTTGCCGGAGTGTTGCCCTGAATATGTTCCGTTACTTCCGCAAGTTTTACGTTGCCGGTTTTTTCATAGTTTTCATAGGCTTTTAAATAGTCACCGCTTTGCAGCGCCTTGTCAGCGCTGGAATTTAACACGGCCCGGTAAATAAAGAAGCCGGCGCAAGCCACAATTGCGGCTGCAATAAGTACGATTAATGCAATCAGCAAGGATTTCTTTAATTTTGCTTTTTTCAGTTCTTTTTCCGCTTTTAAGCGTTCCTCTTCTTCAAGCCTTTGTTTTTCAGCCTCTTCCTGTGCCTTTACAATGGTTTCTCTTAAGGCATCTCTGGAACTGAACTTTGCCAAAACATCGCTTTTCGCCCGTCCGCAGCGAACGCAGTTTTCTGCATCAACAAAGTTTGCCCGTCCGCACACGCATCTCCAATAGTTGCCGTGTTCAGACGAAAAGCATACCGCCTCCGGCACAAACTGGCGCAGAAGCATTGCATCGTCTATAGAGGCTTCCGAATCATCAGCATCAACGGTGTGGTTTTCCGACGGTTCATAGGAGGTGTCATCGGAAAATGTTACGCTGTCAACTACTACAACAAAGTGTTTTGCGTCTTCAATTCCTACCAGGGAAACGGCTTTCGATTCTGCAAAAAATGTTTTAGGCTGTGCGTTTAGCCCGTCTAACGTAACAGGAACTGTTCCTAGCTCACCGCCGTTCGCGTCGTAGGCCAAAACGTGAAAGGTTAAAGCAGCAATTTCCTTTTCGCTTAAATTGAAAAGCTTTAGTAAAAGATAAGGTTCGTTTGTTTCGGAATTGGTTTTTACAATTGTCCCTTGATTTTCAACAGGACAGGACAAATCAATTTGCATAAATGTTCCTCCCAAAAAAATATTCGTCTATAAAGACTTGTACAATGTATTTCATTATATCACAGGATAAAAAAGGATAACAAGTGTTTTATTAAAATTTTACTATTTATTCATATAATTTGCGGGCAATGCGCAAAACAAAATTCTTTAAATTTTGAAAAAGGTATTGACATTTAAAGATTATTTATGTATAATATTCAAGGATACACAGGGAATTTGTGGTGTGCTGTGACAGTTATTTACAGGAGGTGTGGCACTTGCTCA
Source organism: Congzhengia minquanensis (assembly GCF_014384785.1). Taxonomy (NCBI): domain Bacteria; kingdom Bacillati; phylum Bacillota; class Clostridia; order Eubacteriales; family Oscillospiraceae; genus Congzhengia; species Congzhengia minquanensis. The sequence continues at coordinate 86,960 of NZ_JACRSU010000001.1, read as the reverse complement.
GAACATATCAGCCGAATAGGCGCAAAAGAAAAAAAGATCATGGCTTCAGAAACAGAATGAGTTCTCGTTCGGGTAGAAAGGTTTTAGCCAGAAGAAGACTGAAGGGCAGAAAGGTTTTATCTGCATAACCTTGAATTTATGAACATTTGGTCGCTGAGGGCATTTCTTCAGCGACTTTATTCATAGTTTACAAAAACATGAAAAATACGATAAGTTTAAACAGAAACGAACAGTTTTTATCCGTCTACAGAAACGGAAAAAGGTCATACCACAAATACTTTACGCTGTACTATTTGCCCAACGGGCTTAATCAGAACCGTTTGGGTTTTAGAGTTGGAAAAAAATTAGCCAAAGCCGTGAAACGCAACCGTGTAAGAAGGCTTTTAAAAGAAAGCTACAGGCTTTCGGAAGCAAACATCAAACCGGGATATGATTTGATTCTGGCGGCTCGGGAAGGCAGCCTGACCATTGATTCGCTGGAAGACATTTCGCACATAACGGACAGGCTTTTTGGCCGCGCCGGACTATTCTTGCGCACCGGCAAGTAAAAGGTATGAAAACACTTTTAATTCGATTGATTCGTCTTTATCAAAAATATGTTTCACCGCTGAAAAGACCCTGTTGCCGGTTTTACCCCACGTGCTCGTCCTATGCGATTGAGGCGATTGAAAAGAAGGGCGTAATCCGGGGGGGATTTATGTCGGTATGGCGTGTGCTTCGATGCAATCCGTTTGGAAAAGGCGGATTCGACCCTGTAGAGAAGACGGATACAAACATTACTGGAAAAATTGAAGGAGGAAAATCTTGAACTCTGTTTTTGATATTATCAACGTTCCTCTTGGTTATCTGTTCAAGTGGATTTATTATGTAGTTGGGAATTACGGCTGGACAATCATTTTATTTACGCTTATCATGAAGCTGATTCTGTTTCCGCTCACTTTAAAACAGCAAAGATCAATGAAAAAAACGCAGGCGATTCAGCCGAAGCTTGCTAAAATTCAGGAGAAGTATAAATATGATCAGGAAAAACTGAATCAGGAAACAATGAAGCTTTATCAGGAGGCCGGCGTAAACCCCATGGGTGGTTGCCTGCCGATGCTGATCCAGTTCCCAATTCTGATTGCGCTGTATAATATCATCAGAAAGCCAATCAGCTATGTTATGATGCTGTCGAACGACGTTATCATGCAGATTTACGAGCGGATAAACGGTTCCGCCGCCGCTGATTTTGCCCGGATTGACCAGATTGACCTGGCCAATAAAATGCGGGGCTCCTTCGATAAAGTAGGCGAGTTTATCAGCTCCCACGATCTGATTAATTTTGACTTTTTTGGATTTAACCTGTCGGTTACGCCGACGCTGCAGTATATTTCCGAACATTGGATTTATGTTTTAATTCCGATAGTAGCCGGCGGTACTACGTTTTTAGTGTCCCATATCTCAAACAAGATGAGCGGAATGGCGTCGCAGGAAAATAACCCCACTGCATCCAGCATGAAAGTTATGAACTATTTGTTCCCGTTGATGACAGCGTGGTTTGCGGTTACACTTCCTGCTGGCTTAGGCCTTTATTGGACGGTTTCAAACCTGTTTCAGATTTTGCAGATGTATTTAATGAACAAGCATATCACGGTAGATGTGCCTGTGGACGAGGACAGGCCTGCGCACTACAGAGAGCGTAAGAAAAAGAAGAAATAAGTTGTTCTGGTTTATATTCTGCCCGCGGATATAACCATAAACATCGATTATGCGGGAGGAAAGGCTATGAAATTTGAGATGAGTAAATGTGTAGAAAAATCGGCCAAAACCGTTGATGAAGCTGTAAAGCTCGCTTTAGCGGAACTGGGCCTTGATCGGGATAATGTTGAAATTGAAGTAATTGAAGAGGGCAGCCGAGGGCTGTTTGGGTTAGGCGCGAAAGATGCGGTTGTGAAAGTGACGCCCAACATTAATTTAGAAGGCCGCGCGCGGGAATTTTTAGACAATGTGTTTGTTTCCATGGGGCTGAGGGTTGAACTGGACGTAAAAACAGAAGGCAAAATCATGACGATTAACTTAATTGGAGACAATTTAGGAATTATCATTGGAAAACGCGGCGACACCTTAGATGCTTTAGAGCATTTGGTAAACCTGTGCGTTAATAAAGGCGACGGCGAATATGTGAAAGTGATTTTAGACGCAGAAGATTACCGCGCAAGACGGGAGCAGACGCTGATTAAGCTTGCGAAAAATCTTGCGGCGTCTGTAACGCGAAATAACCGGAAGATTACACTTGAGCCTATGCACTCAAACGAACGGCGGATCATTCACGCTACGCTGCAGAACAATCCGAATGTGGACACGTTCAGCATTGGCGACGAACCTAACAGAAAAGTGGTTATTGCACCGAAAAAGAAATAATTTAAGATTTTTAAAAAGGTCTGTTAAACATTCGTGTTAACCAGGCCTTTTTTAACACGAAAAGGGAGTGATTGATATGACCGGCCCGCTGGCAGACAGAATTAGACCGGAAACATTAGAAGATTTTGTTGGGCAAAGTCATCTGATTGCCCCCGGAAAGCTCCTCTATAATTTAATTCATGCTGGAAAAATATCGAATATGATTTTCTTCGGCCCTTCCGGCACTGGGAAAACTACAATGGCAAATATTGTTGCAAAAATGTCTAATAAACGCTTGTATAAGTTAAACGCTACCAATGCTTCGGTTGCTGATGTAAAAGCAGTGATTGCTGACGTAGGTTCGCTAGGCAGTGAAAACGGCATTTTGCTCTATTTGGATGAAATTCAAAACTTTAATAAAAAGCAGCAGCAGTCCCTGCTGGAGGTGATTGAAAACGGCTCGGTTACGCTGATTGCAAGCACCACGGAAAATCCTTATTTTTATGTGTATAACGCGATTTTAAGCCGTTCTGCGGTGTTTGAGTTTAAGCCGCTGGAAGTGAAAGACATTTTAAAGGCCATACGCCGCGGCGTTTGCATTTTAGAAGACGAGCTGAAGCTGCAAATTGAGTTTTCCGATTTTGCTTTTGAGGCAATTGCCGAAACTTGCGGCGGCGACGTGAGAAAGGCGCTCAATACGCTGGAAATGTGCGTAATGTCTGCAGGTGACACGCTTGACGGCACCCTCCATATTAGTGTTGAAATGGTGGAGCAGGCGTCTTCTAAAAAGGCGTTTCGTCACGACCGGGACGGAGACAGCCACTACGACGTTCTGTCAGCGTTTCAGAAATCTATCCGCGGCAGCGACCCGGACGCGGCAGTGCACTATCTTGCGCGGATTTTAGCCGCAGGCGATTTACAGTCGGCCTGCCGCAGGCTGATGGTAACAGCTTCGGAGGACATTGGTTTGGCGTATCCGGCGGCGGCAAGCATTGTGAAAGCCTGTGTGGACAGCGCGTTGCAGGTGGGCCTTCCGGAAGCGCGGATTCCCCTTTGCCACGCAGTGCTCCTTTTGGCAACTGCGCCGAAATCAAACGCCGTTATTTGCGCCATTGACGAAGCCATGCACGACATTGAATCGGGCGATACAGGAGATGTTCCTCAGCATTTAAAAGATGCACATTACGGCGGTGCAAAAAAGCTTGGCCGCGGAATTGAATACAAATATCCGCATGAATTCCCCAATCATTATGTGAAGCAGGACTATTTACCCGAAAAACTCCGGGGGAAAAAATATTACAGGCCGCAAAACAATAAAAATGAAACGGCCATTAAAAACTACTGGGAACAAATAAAAAAGGACGATTAAAGATGGACGCTTATGGAAAATTTGCCGGTGTGTATGACCGATTGATGCTTGACGTGCCCTACGGCCAAATTGCAGAGCTGATTGACCGGGAAATAAAAGTACAAAAACTTGCCAATCGCATTGTTCTGGATTTGGCTTGCGGGACCGGTACGCTGACCGGCCTTTTGCGTCAAAAAGGATATGAAATGATTGGGGCGGACAGTTCCACAGAAATGCTGATAAAAGCGCGGGAGAAGAATCCCGGTGTGCTGTTTTTAAATCAGCCTATGGAGGAGCTTGAGCTTTATGGCACGGTTGGAGCAATCGTCTGCTGTTTGGACAGTTTGAACTATTTAACGGAGGACGGCGCGCTGAACACAGTTTTTAAGCTTTGCAACAACTATTTGGAGCCAGGCGGACTTCTTCTATTTGACGTGAATTCTGAATATAAGTTTGAGCACATTTTATCAGACAACATTTTTACGTTTGACAGCGAAGACATTTATTACACCTGGGAAAATGACTATTCAGCGGAAGAAAAGCTCTGTGATTTTTATTTGACCTTTTTTGTAAAACAAGGCAATGTTTATGAGCGGTTTGACGAGATGCACACAGAGCGCTGTTATTCAGACGGTGAAATTTGCCGTGCTTTAGAGCAAAACGGGTTTTCTGTCAAGAAAAAATGCGACGGGTTTACAAACAAAAAAGCTACAACCGACAGCGAGCGGGTTTTCTATGTCTGTGAAAACATTGATTCTATACAATTGAAACATTTACAACGCGGAGGTAACGTTTTTGAAACAAATAATCTTGATTAAATACGGTGAAATTATCTTAAAAGGTTTAAACCGCCACACCTTTGAGGACATGCTGATTAAAAACATTTACGCGGCGCTGGGGCCCATTCAGGCAGAGGTTTGGCGCGCGCAGGCGACGATTTATGCCGATATAAAAAACGAAAATGAAATGGACGAGGCCATTTTTCGCCTGAAAAAGGTGTTTGGCATTGTGGCAATCATAAAAGCTTATGTATTGTCAAAAGAGTTTGAACAGTTAAAGCAGGAGGCGCGTGATTGCTTAAAAGAAGAACTGGAAAGCGCGAATACGTTTAAAGTGGAGGCAAAGCGGGCAGATAAAAAATATCCCATGAAGTCGCCGGATATCTGCCGTGAGCTGGGTGGCTTTTTAAGCGACTGCTATCCAAACCTGAAGGTGGACGTAATTCGTCCGGACAAGCTTGTCACGGTGGAGGTGCGGGAAACCAATGTATATCTCTACTGCAACCGCATAAAAGGTTTGGGCGGAATGCCTGTTGGCTCGAACTCCAAAGCGGTTTTGCTGCTTTCCGGCGGAATTGACAGTCCCGTTGCCGGATTTATGGTTGCCAAAAGGGGCGTGGCCTTAGAGGCCGTGCATTTCTTTTCCCATCCATACACCAGCCAGCGCGCAAAGGACAAGGTGCTTGCCCTTGCAAAAATTATTGCGGCCTACACAGGCGGGCTAAAGGTGCATATTGTGCCCTTTACGGAAATACAGCTCGAAATTAAGGAAAAATGCCCGCCGGAACAGTTAACCCTGATTATGCGCAGGTTTATGATGGCCATTTCTGAAAAGGTTGCCCAAAGGGTAAACGCAAAAGCGTTGGTAACGGGAGAGAGCATTGGCCAGGTGGCGAGCCAGACTGTGGAGGCCCTTTGCGTGACGAACGACGCGGTGCATTTACCTGTGTTTCGACCTGTAATTGGAATGGACAAAGAGGAAATTGTAGAAATTGCCCGCAGGATTGATACGTTTGAAACGTCTGTCCTGCCTTATGAGGACTGCTGCACGATTTTTACGCCCCGGCATCCGCTGACAAAACCAAAGCTTGAAAACATTGTAAAGTCCGAAGGCCTTTTGGATTTTGAAGGATTAGTCGCCAGCGCGGTTGCGGGAATTGAGACGATAGAGGTTTAAAATGAATTTACTTGGATTGTCGAAAGTAAATAAATATTTTGGTGAACGGTGTTTGTTTGAAAACGTTTCGTTTTCTGTTGAAGACCACGACAAAGTGGGGCTAATCGGGGCAAACGGAACGGGAAAAACTACGCTGTTTCATATGATTTTAGATGGAGCCGCCCCTGACGGCGGAGATATTTTTGTTCCCAGGCAAACAAAGTTTGGATATTTAGAACAGCATATTGGAACAGACTCTGATAAAAACGTGTGTGACGAGCTGTTAACCATCTTTTCCAGGGTGCAAAAACTGGAAGAACAGATATTGGACGTAACCGGCGCAATTGAGGCAGGAATCGGCAAAGCTGAGGAAAATGCCGAAAAGCTCCACGTTTTAACAGAACAATTTGAAGCGTTGGGCGGGTATACGTATAAAAATTTGGCAAAGTCTGCGCTCCTTGGTATGGGTTTTCAGGAGGAAGACCTTAATAAGCCCTTTTCCGCTTTAAGCGGCGGTGAAAAGACGCGGGTTTGTCTTTGCAAGCTTTTGCTGAGTGAAGCAAATTTGCTGCTGTTAGACGAGCCGACAAACCATTTGGACATTCAGTCTGTTGAGTGGCTGGAGGGCTTTTTGCAAAGCTACAAGGGCGCATTTATTGTGATATCCCACGACCGGTATTTTTTAGACAAGGTAACCAATAAAACTTTTGAACTTGAAAATGCGCGCCTGAATTGCTATGACGGGAATTATTCTGTGTATCAAAAGCAAAAAAAAGAAAACGAGAAATATATTGCCCGGCGGTATGAAAACACCATGCGGGAAATTAATCGCATTGAAGGGATCATTGAACAGCAGCGCCGCTGGAACAGAGAGCGGAATATTAAAACCGCCGAGAGCAAGCAAAAAATGGTGGACAGGCTGAAAGCCGACTTAATTGTGCCCCAGGAGGAGTTAGACAGAATTAAGCCGCGGTTTCAAATTGCAAAAACCGGCGGCAACGATGTTGCGGAAGCTGTAAACCTTTCGAAAGGGTTTCACGGGCGGCAGTTGTTTTGCAATGTGAATTTTCTGCTGAGGAGAAAAGAACGCGCGTTTTTATTGGGTGCCAATGGCTGCGGAAAAACCACGTTATTTAAAATTATGACAAACGCATTAGAGCCAGACAGCGGAAGTGTTTCAATCGGAGCAAATGTTGACATTGGCTATTTCGACCAGACGCAGGAAACGCTGGACCACTCTAAAACAATTTTTGACGAAATCAGCGACGCATATCCGTCGCTTTCCAATACGGAAATCAGAAACGCCCTTGCCGGTTTTTTGTTTGTGGCAGACGACGTGTTTAAGCGCATCAGCGAGCTTTCCGGCGGCGAGCGTGCAAGGCTTATGTTACTAAAGCTCATGCTGAAAAAAGCCAATTTTTTATTGCTGGATGAGCCGACCAACCACTTGGATATTCAATCAAGAGAAATGCTGGAGGACGCGCTTTCAGAATATGACGGCACGATTTTTGCAATTTCTCACGACCGATACTTTATTAATAAGCTTGCCAATCGGATTTTGCTGATGGAAAACGGAGTTGTGATGTCTTTCCCCGGAAACTACAGCTACTATTTAGAAAAGCACGGAGAGGAAGATAAGGCAGACGGAAGCGGCGGAAAAGAAAAAAGCACAACCAGCGGCAAAGAGGACTATCTGCGCAGAAAACAGTTAGAGTCGGAACAGCGAAAGCGCAAAAATAAGTTAGAACAGCTAGAGCGGGACATTGAAGTCTTAGAAAATGACATTGAAGCCGCAAAAGCGGAACTGGAAAAACCGGAAACGGCATCAGACTATGTAAAGTGTGCTGAAATTTCTCAAAAGCTGGACGAAATGAATGAAACTTTGTTAAGCTACTATTCAGAATGGGATACATTACAGGAGAACACAGCAGATTAATCTGCTGTGTTCTTTTTTAAATACTTTGACGGTGTTTGCCCCGTGTAGCGCTTAAAGTTCTTGGAGAAGTAGGATAAATCTTCAAATCCGTTTTTCTCACACACTTCTTTAATGGAATAACGCCCGGTTTTCAGCATTTTTTTTGCATTCTCACATCTGGTTTTGTTGATGAAGGACACAGGGGTTTCGCCTGTCATTTTTTTAAACTCCCGCAAAAAATAATATTTGCTTAAGCCTGCCTCGTTTGCAACTTCATCTAAAGACAATTTTTCGTTGATGTGTGATTTGATATACCCAATTGCAAGCTTCATACTTTCATCCTTCATGGAAACCGCGCTTTGCGGCACAGCAATGGTTTCGGCGCAGTTTCGCGCCAGATAGACCAGCAGGCTTAAAACTGCAGCTTTAATTCCGGCATTTTTATAGGGTTGAAATGCGTGAAACTCCTGAACTACGGTCTCAAACATATCGGCGGCATGGGTTTCTTTCAGCGGCGTTTTGAAAATGATGTTGTCGGTATCTATGTCGTTTGCCATGCAGAACTCGTTGTCTACAATTAAACAGTGGTAATAAACAACCGTTTCAGATGCAATGGCGTGGGGCATATTGGAATTCACAATAAAAAGGTCTCCGACGGCGACGTTAAATATCTGCGTTCCGCAAAACACCTTGCCGCTGCCCTCTGTGAAGTAAAGCAGCTCTATGCTGGGATGCCAATTCATATCAAGGCCGTCTTTTAAGTCTTCTTTATGGATGTCTAAATGGAAGATAAATGGAAGCTGCTTGCTCCCAAACAGATGCGATTCAAAACTTTTTCGTTCCATAAAAGCTCCTTTGCGCAATATCGTCATAAACACGGGCAATATCATTCGTTGATTTTTTACTGATTTCATTATACAATAAATTTGTCAAGAGAGCAACATCATTTTTAAAACAGGAGGGATTTTATGTATCGTTTTCCAATCGGAGTTATGGTAGATTCTTTTCGGACGGACTTTGTTACTGCCGTAACAAAAGCCAGCCAGCTAGGAGCTGAGGGACTTCAGATGTATTGCACAAAAGGCGACTTCGCACCGGAGAACATGACAACTGCAAAAACCGCGGAGGTACTGAATATTGTGAAGTCGCGGGGATTAAAGTTTTCCGCCATCTGCGGGGATTTAGGCCATGGATTTGGTAACCGCGCAGAAAATGCGGAGAATGTTGAAAAATCCAAACGGATAATGGAGCTTGCAAAGATGCTGGAATGTGACATTGTTACCACCCACATTGGCGTGGTGCCGGAGGACAAAAATGCAGAGCGCTATCAAATTATGCAGGAGGCATGTTTTGAACTTGCCAGCTTTGCGGACAGTTTAAATTCCCACTTTGCAATTGAAACGGGGCCGGAAACCGCAAAAACGCTTAAGATTTTTTTAGACGGACTCGGCTCAAAAGGCGTTGCTGTAAACTTAGACCCGGCAAACCTTGTGATGGTGACAGGGGACGACCCAGTGCAGGCAGTTTATACCCTTAAGGATTATATCGTTCATACCCACGCGAAGGACGGGATTAAGCTGAAAGAGTCGAACCCGGAATTTATTTACAGAGTGGTGCACCCCATTCCTCCGGAATATACCGAGGGCGGCTTTTTTAGAGAGGTGCCGCTGGGTGCAGGAACGGTTCCGTTCCCAGAATATTTGGCGGCTTTAGAGGACATTGGATATGAAGGTTTTTTAACTATTGAGCGCGAGTGCGGCGATAATCCTGCAAGGGATATTAAAATTGCCGTGGATTATTTAAAAGAACTGACAGGGAGCGATAAAAAATGAAAAAGCTAAGAATTGGAATGGTTGGCGCGGGAAACATTGCTAACGTTCACTTAAATGCCTATCAAACATTGGACAATGTAGAGATCGCGGCAATTTGCGATATTAACGCCGAACGGCTTAATGAGACAGCCGACTTATTTAATATTGAAAAAAAATATGCAACAGAGGCAGAAATGCTGGCAAACGAACAGCTAGATGCGGCCGATGTGTGTGTGTGGAACTGTAATCATGCAAAATGCACCATTGACGCTCTTGACGCAGGGCTCCATGTGCTGTGTGAAAAGCCCATGGCATATTCCGTGAAGGAAGCAGAAGAAATGCTGGAGGCTTCAAAACGAAACAATAAACTTTTAATGATTGGCTTTGTGCTTCGGTTTGACCCGGAAAGCGGCATTGCAAAGGACTTTGTCGACAATGGATATCTGGGAGACATCTATTACTCAAAAGCCACCTATTTAAGACGGCACGGTTCGCCCGGTGGTTGGTTTTCCAATAAGGAACTGTCCGGCGGCGGCCCGGTAATTGACTTGGGCGTGCATGTAATTGATCTGACAAGGCAGCTGATGGGAAACCCGAAACCAATTAGTGTTTTTGCCTCCACGTCTGACCGTTTAAAAGACAGAAAATATTTAAAAACGAATGTAGGCTGGATTCCGAAAGATGCAAAGCCGGACGACCCCTTTAATGTGGAAGACTTTGCGGTTGCCATGATTAAATATGAAGACGGCAAAACCACTTTATTGGAAACCAGCTACAGTTTAAACGGCGAGCAGACCACGAAAAAAGAACTGTTTGGAACAAAAGGCGGAATTAAGATTGACGCAGATGGAATGAAAATTTATACGGAATGGAACAACTTTTTGGCAGACGTTACGCCGCATACGGAAAACTACAAGTTTGGGAAAGAAATGTTCACCGCAGAAATGGAGCATTTTGTGGATTGCGCTTTAAACGGCACACCCTGCAAAGCCCCGGCAGAAGACGGCGTGGTGATTATGAAAATTTTAGAGGCGATTTATGAATCTGCCCGCACAGGCCATGAAGTGCTGTTAAAATGAGAAAGGTTGGATTAGCATGAAAATAGGTGTAAGTTCTTATTCCTTTTCACAATATATTAAGAGTGGAAAATTAACACAGCTAACCGCGGTTGCAAAAGCGAAAGAGCTGGGGTTCGATGCCATTGAATTTACAGAACTCATGCCGCCGGAGGGGGTTTCGCAGGCGGAATATGCAAAACAAATTAAGGCGGAGGCGAACAAATGCAGTATTGAAATTTCAGCCTATTTAGTGGGGGCAAATTTGGCGCAAAAGGACAACAGTGCTGAAATTGAGCGGCTTAAAACAAGTCTTGATGTGGCAAACGCGCTTGGCGCAAAGCTTTTTCGGCACGATGTAATGTATGGTTATGACGTTTTCAGGTCGTTCGACCAGGCGCTGCCAACACTTGTTGCAGCAATCCGGGAGGTAACGGAATATGCCCAAACGCTGGGCATTCAAACAATGACGGAAAACCACGGCTATATCTGTCAGGACAGCGACCGCGTGGAGCGGCTGGTGAACGCTGTCAATCATCCCAACTTTGGAACGCTTGTTGACATGGGCAACTTTTTGTGCACCGATGAAGATTCGGCCAGAGCGGTGTCGAAGGTGGCAAACCTGGCGTTTTTGGTTCATGCAAAGGATTTTGTAAAAATTTCGTTTGCAGACCGCAAAAACGATGAGGGTTATTTCGAAACCCGGGGCTGCAACTGCCTGAAGGGAACAACGGTTGGGCAGGGAATTGTTCCCGTTGCCCAGTGTTTGGCAATTTTAAAGCGGGCTGGGTTTGATGGCTTTGTAGACGTGGAATTTGAAGGGACGGAAGATTGTGCGACTGCCCTTTCAGAAGGATTAGCATTTTTAAGAACAATTATTTGAAAGGTGAGAAAAACATGCGGGTGATACTTTGTAATACTTATGAGGAACTATCGAAAAACGCAGCAAAGCTGGTTGCCAGCCAAATTTGCTTAAAGCCAAACTGCGTTTTGGGGCTTGCCACAGGCGCAACGCCAATTGGTATGTATGAGGAGCTTGTGCGTCTTTACAACGCCGGCGAGATTGATTTTAAAGACGTGGTTACGTTTAACTTAGACGAATATTATCCCATTTCGCCTGACAACCCGCAGAGTTATCACTATTTTATGAATCAGCATTTATGCGGCCGGGTAAATCTTGCGCCGGAAAATGTTCACATCTTAAATGGCGAAACAGATGACCCGGAAACAGAATGTGATGCTTTTGACGCATTAATTGAGAGCTGTGACGGAATTGACTTGCAGATTTTAGGAATTGGACGAAACGGCCACATTGGATTTAACGAGCCGGATGATGCGTTAAACACCTCCACGCACATTACTGACCTGACAGAAAGCACCATTGAGGCCAACGCAAGATTTTTTGACAGCATTGAGAGTGTTCCCAAACAGGCACTGACAATGGGGATAGCAACTATTTTAAAGTCCAGAAAAATCATTCTTTTGGCAAACGGAAAAGAAAAACATGATGCAGTGAGCCAGCTGTTAACAGAAGAAATCGACACGGAAGTTCCTGCCACAATGTTAAAGGTGCACCCGGATGTTGTTTTAATCTGCGACAGGGAGGCGTATGGCGATGTGGATTAAGGGCGGCAAGCTTTTAAATGACGACTTTCAGTTTATTACAGGCGACCTGCAAACAAACGGTGAACAGATTGAAGCAATTGGAAGCTGTGAGAAAGCGAAAGCAATTGACGCCAGCGGCTGCTATGTTGTGCCGGGGTTTATCGACACGCATATGCACGGCGCAATGGGAAAAACATTTATTGATTTTGATGCAGACACATTTGAAACAATAGCAGGTTTTGAAGCAAAAAACGGAACTACCTCGCTGGTGCCAGCGTTGTCGGCAGCAAAAGAGGAAAAGCTGATTTCCTCTATTCAATATTTACGCAGCTGTGCTGAAAACACAAAGAAAAACTGCGCCGCTGTTTATGGAATTCATTTAGAAGGCCCCTATTTTTCTTTAAAGTATAAGGGGGCGCATCTGCCGGAAAATATTCGAAATCCTGATGTTCAGGAATTTGAAAGGCTGTTAAATGCCGCAGGGAGATATTTAAAAATTATTACAATGGCGCCGGAACTGCCCGGTGCAGACAGCGTAATTCAAAAAGCCTGTGAAGCAGGCGTTTGCGTTTCGGCGGGCCACACAGACGCAGTTTTTGAACAAGTGAAACATGCACTTTCACTTGGATTAAAGCAGGGAACGCACCTTTTTAACGCCATGCGTCCGCTCTCTCACAGAGAACCGGGCACGGCCGGGGCGCTTCTTTCAGATGAAACGGTAAAATGCGAACTCATTTGCGATTTTGTTCACATTCACCCTGAGGTAGTGAAATTGGTTTATAAAATTAAGGGCAGGCACAAGATAAACCTGATAACCGACTCGGAAATTGCCGCAGGCATGCCGGACGGGGATTACTGCGTGAACGGACGAGTGCTGTCGGTGAGAGATAAAAAAACCTTTACGGAAGACGGTTCTTTGGCCGGCGGATATTCCTGTTTAATTGACTGTGTTAAAAATTTGGTGTCTGTGGGCATCCCTCTTGAGGACGCCTGTATGATGGCGTCGAAAAATCCGGCAGAAACAGCAGGTATTTATCATAAAACCGGAAGTTTAACACCGGGAAAACTTGCCGACATTTTAATTTTAAATGACAAGCTTGCGATAAAACACGTTATTCTGCGCGGAACGTTAATTTTTTGAACAAAAAGGACCAAAATGTGGTCCTTTTTTTATCTTATGATTTCAACAGAATTGCACAAACTATTGACAACTTCTAAAAAAGTTTGATACGAATGTTACATTTAGAAAAAAGGAGTTGTTCAATATGAGAACGATAAGTGAAAATTTAATTGGAAGCTTTAAAACGCATTTGCTAAACGAAGAAAAGTCTGCATCAACGCTGGAAAAGTATATTCACGACTGTACGGTGTTTTCTGTCTGGCTGGGAAGCCGGACGATGAGCAAGGAGCTTGTGCTGGAATATAAGCAGGGCATAATGCAAAAGCTTGCGCCCGCCAGCGTTAATGCGGTAATTTCATCGCTAAACAGTTTTTTTGAGTTTTGTGACCGCGTAGACTGCAAAATAAAATCTGTAAAAATTCAAAAACAAATTTTTGCATCTAGCGAAAAGGAACTGACAAAATCTGACTATGAAAAGCTGTTAAAAGCGGCGCTTAATAATGGCAATGAAAGATTGTTCTACCTGATGCAGACTATTTGTTCTACAGGAATAAGGGTTTCGGAACTGAAATTTATAACCGTGGAAGCGGTAGAGTCGAGAGAAGCTTTTATCAACTGCAAGGGAAAAATGCGCGTGGTTATGCTGACAAAACAGCTTTGCAAAATTTTGAAAGAGTATGTAAAACGAAACAAAATAATAAGAGGGCCTGTTTTTGTTACAAGAACAGGACGGCCACTGAACAGGAGCAATATATGGGCCGATATGAAAAAGCTTTGTGATTCTGCTGGCGTTTCTAAAGACAAAGTGTTTCCTCACAATCTACGTCATTTATTTGCGAAAACCTATTATTCTCTGCACAAAGACATAGTAAGGCTTGCAGATATATTGGGACACGCAAGTGTAAACACCACAAGGATTTACACAATGGAGAGCGGAGAAATTCACAGGCAACAAATTCAGGAATTAAATTTGTTATATCAACAAATTAAAAAATAAACAACCTAATTCTCATTATGTTGTTGCTATATAGTATCATGTTACATAATTCTCATTATGTTGTGTAAAAAATAAAAAGCAGCCCTCCACGGCTGCTTACACACTTCAAAAAAAGCAAAACACACTGTAAAATAGAATGACAAAATAACCAATGAAGAAAATTGAACTTTCATTGGTTTTGTTTGTTATGCCAAAATAATTGTAATTACATCCAAAAACGACAAAAGCTATTGACAAATTGCAATAAATATAGTATCATATTCTTGTGAATAACTTTGTTACACTTCTTGTTTACAACATAATGAGAATTATGTTGTGAACTGTTTTTTTGCCTATATTTAGAACACTTGTTCTGCGGGGGATAATCGTGATTTCATTTGACGAAAAACAGATTCGGAAAGAAAAAATTTTAGAAACAAGTTTAAACGTGTTTGTGAAAAATGGGCTTGAGAATACGAGCATGAGAAGAATTGCATCTGCCTGCGAAATTTATGCATCGAATATGTATGAATATTTTAAGTCTAAAGATGTGCTTATTATTGAATGTATCAAGCTTTATATGCGAAATCTTAACGTTATCTTTCAAAAAGAGCTTCAAAGCTTGTCTTCCGATTTAAAAGAAGAGGTTCGCCGTTTTTTTCTGCTGTTTACGAAAGAAAAATTCATGATGCGTTTTATTTATCAGGTGGTTTCAAGCCCTAAGTATGGAGAACTTGGACGCAGAGAACTTTCAAATATTTATATGGAATATATTCGGTATTCAGATAAGCTGGCAGCTGTTTACGGATTGAACAAAGACAAATTTGAATCAATTCTCCTGCTTTTTGTTGCAACCATTCATGATTTCTGCCTGTGGGAAAACGAAGAACTGGCAAATATAAAATTAAGCTGCATTTATAATTTGATTGATAAGGAGCTCGGTGCATGATCGAAAAAGAGAAAGAACGAATTGATGATGAGGGCATAGATTTACTAAATTTACTGTTAAATCTGTGGAACCATAAATTATTAATCCTTGTTTTAGCTTGCATTGCTGCTTTATTTATGTTTGTTAAAACAGCTTTTTCACAGATTTTACCTATACTGCTTATTTGTGATGAATATGGTGTGCTCTTGTTTGAAGATGCAGCTGAAAGTCTTGGAGCAACCTATAAAGGAAAACAAACGGGCACTTTCGGGAAATATGGTATTTTTTCTTTTAACGGAAACAAAATTATCACTACGTCCGGTGGTGGAATGTTGGTGTCGGACGATGAAGAACGTCTGAAAAAGGTTTTATATTGAATTACACAGGCGCGGGAACCAGCGCTGTGGTATCAATCAGCGTATGGAACTGGGAACCCCTTTTTTGAACAGTTTAGACCTGAAAAAGATGAAAAAATTTTCAAGCTATTCAAGTTTAAAACGATGAGCAACGCGAAAGATAAGGCTGGTAACTTACCTCCAGACTTTCAGAGCTTGAATACTTACGGCAGATTTTTGCGCAGCATGTCACTTGATGAGTTGCTTGAACTTTTGAACATAGTTGCCATAACCATGTCTCTAGTAGAGGGTAGAGGTATAATAGAGACAACCAAGAAAAGTGTTGATTTTTCAAGGATTGTCACGGTTAATTCAATTTCGCTATGAGGTTTTGTGCGAGGTTGGGAAAGGCAATGGCAGCCGATAAATCGATGGCTTCTTAATTGCTTATTTTGACCCAATCTGATAAGCGTACAAAATTTGATAAGGAGGTTGAATTAGCCGCGCATGGAAAAATCGCTCGGCTATTTGTCATTCCATAAAATCAAACGGAGAAATGAGTAAGGTACATGGTTGATAAACTAAATTTGTTATTGCAAACAATCACGCTGCAACACGATATGGTTTAGTTTATTGGTCTGTGTTACTGCTTTGGTAAGCAGGCTATTTATATTACTTTCATTTGGTTAAAACATTTCAACAAATAACAAGAAGCTAAGAGGAAAAGAAAAAATGGAATTTTGCCCTATTGAAAAGAGAGTTTCTTGATGTTGAGATAATAGGAACAAGTGGAATTTTGGAGAAAATGATGAGAAAAACGAGGATTTTGGTAGCTAATGTATTAAGAACATATGATTCATGAGAAGCTAACTTAACTCTAAGCTCTCCGACTATGCATGGGAATAAAGACCATTAGAATTTGAGATTCTAGCGGGCTTTGGCGAGTTGAACACAGCAAGCTAGCTACGTGAAGGAGAAATATGATAGGAAAGATGAGTAAGACGACTGATGCAGCTGTGGATATAGAGCAGACTAAAAGGTCAGGTGCAGAGCAGTCGAAATGCAACAAAGACCAAAATGATTGCAATACTGGTCAGGCAGGCTGCAATAACGGTTAGCCGGACTGGATAAAAGAACATTCACAAAATACGGAGCTGCGCCGAACCTCTTTGGTGGGGCGTAATTAAGTAACAAACCTTTAACGGAGTACGAAATCAATGAATAAAGAAGGATTTATGAGGGAGAAAATTGAATGAGCGTGAATGAGATGGTTGATGCGCAGGCTTCGATTGAAATATCGAAAGCGCCGGATATAGATGCGTCAACAGTTATAGGATATAAGAGTTTATATAACCGTTTGGTGAAACGTGTAATAGATTTTGTATTAGCTTCTGTTATTACAGTCTGTGTTTCTCCAATCCTTGCGATTGCTTCCATTGCAATCTTTATCGAGGATGGAATGCCGATTCTGTATCGGGCCGAACGCGGTGGATTACACGCCAAGCCTTTTAAAATATGTAAATTCCGGTCAATGGTAAAAAATGCTGATAAGAACGGCGGAGGTACAACGGCGCTTCGTGATAAACGGATTACTAGGACAGGAAATATTCTGCGTAAAACTAAGATCGATGAATTCCCTAATCTATATAATATTCTGGTTGGACAGATGAGCTTTGTCGGACCAAGACCGGAGCTTCTGCGATATACAAATCAATACAAAGGTGTTGAAAAACTGATCTTAGAGGTTCGTCCGGGAATAACTGATTACAGTTCGATTGAATTTATTAATCTTGATGAAATTGTTGGCAGTGGAAATGCCGATGAAATATACGAGCAGAAAGTATTACCGAAGAAAAATAGGCTTAGAATCAAATATGCTGCTGATGTATCCTTGAGAACTGATATAAAAATATTCTTTATGACTGTTTATAAAGTGATTGAGAAAGCATTTGGATTTCTTTTCAAAGGAAAACATCGGTAGGGTTTTACATATCGGAGGATAATATGGATTACATAACTCTTAAAAATTCAGATTTAACGGTATCTCGCCTGTGTATGGGCGGATGCCCGATGGGCGGATATGGCTGGGGCAATGTTGAGGAACAGAATTTGATAGATGCTATTTGTGCAGCATTTGATTCAGGAATTACGATGTTTGATACAGCAGATACCTATGGACTCGGTCAGTCAGAGATTACCTTGGGGAAGGGGTTAGCCAATAAACGCAAAGATGTTGTGATTGCAACTAAATTTGGGGTTCGTGTTGAAAACGGCAGTACTTTTTATGATAACAGCCCTGCTTGGATTCGAACAGCAATAGAAAACAGCCTGAAAAGACTTGGAACAGATTATATCGATTTATATCAAATACATTATCGAGATGGAATTACGCCAATTGCCGAAGTTTTAGGGGAGCTGGAAAATCTAAAACAAGAAGGAAAAATACGTTACTATGGATTAAGCAATATCCACAAAGAGGATATATCTGAACTACAAGATTATAAGGGCAAGTTTGTCACTTTCCAGGACGAATATAGTTTGGCTTGTCGTAAACATGAGAAGGATATGTTTGAACTTTCCGAAGCACTTCAGCTGACACCGCTCACGTGGGGAAGCCTTGGGCAGGGTATCCTGACAGGTAAATATGATCGCAGCAGTACTTTCGGGAGGGATGATCGAAGAAGCCGAGACACCTATGTGAACTTTCACGGAGAGAAATTACTTAAAAATTTGGAAATAGTGGATGCGATGAAAGAAATTGCAGGCGAAGTCGACAAGCCTTTATCTGCAATCGCAATACGTTTTATTTTGGATTATGTACCGAATTCCATTGTATTGGCAGGGGTGAAAAATCCCAAACAATTATATGGAAACTGTGAAGCATTTGACTGGGAGTTAAGCGCAGACCAGATAGAAAAACTGGAGGAAATAAGTAGATGACAAGTGAGCAGTTAGCCTGGTTAATCAGAAGACATGGGGTTGAAATGACGCATCTATCCGGGGGCAGTCATATCGGGGCGATTATGTCTGTGGCAGATATTATTGCAGTTTTATATGCAGACGTTCTGAATTATAAACCGGATGAGCCTAAATGGGGTGGGAGGGACCGAATGATTCTTAGTAAAGGTCATGCGGGTGCGTCCATTTATGCCGCACTGGCCGAGTCCGGATTTTTCCCGGTTGAGGAATTAAAAACACATTACGCAAACGGTAGCAGACTTTCCGGGCATGTATCGCACCATCTTCCGGGAGTAGATTTTTCCACCGGTTCGCTGGGACACGGACTTTCAGCCGGTGTCGGTATGGCATATGCTTTAAAAAAAGACAGAAAAGAAAACAGAGTATATGTTGTTTTGGGCGACGGTGAGTGTAATGAAGGTTCTGTATGGGAAGCGGCTGAAGTTGCAAACCATAATAGGCTGAACAATTTGATAGCGGTTGTGGATTATAACCATATGCAGTCTATGGATTTCTGTGATAACACAATTGAAGTTGTTGATATGGGCGGCAAATGGCGTGCTTTTGGATGGAATGTGATTGAAATAGACGGAAATAATCATGTTGAACTGAAAAAAGCATTTGGAGAGGCAAATGGATCCGCTGAAAAACCAACCGTTATTGTTGCGAATACAACAAAAGGAAAAGGCGTCAGCTTTATGGAAAACGATATTTTGTGGCATTACAGGTTCCCGCATGACGGTTGGGAATATGATTGCGCAGTAAATGAACTCTATACCGTAAAGCCCAATGGAATAGAGGATCCCTACACGCCGGGAGGAATCAAAAATCCGGCTTTACCGGGGAAGAATGCCGATATTTACCATGACCATACAACCACGTATACGTGGCATCCGAGCTACCCCGTAAGAGAACGGATTTCAGTGGAGTTGGGAAAGAATTGTTCCGGGAGGTACAAGTAATGCGTGATACATTTGTACGCACTTTAATTGAAGAGGCGAAAAAGAACAAGAATATTGAACTAATTACCGGTGACTTGGGATTTGGTGTTTTAAAGCCGTTTTATGAGGCACTACCTGACCAGTTTACAAATGTCGGCATTGCGGAGCAGAACATGACAACGATGGCCGCGGGCATGGCGCTGGAAGGGAAGACAGTTTTTACATACTCGATAGGAAATTTCCCGACGCTTCGTTGTCTCGAGCAGATAAGGAACGACTGTGCTTATCACAATGCCAGCGTAAAGATAGTCTGCATTGGCGGTGGTTTTGTTTATGGAAGCCTGGGAATGAGCCATCAGGCAACAGAGGATATTGCAGTATTACGTACATTACCGGATGTGACTGTTGTCTGCCCTGGTGATTTGGTTGAGGCAGAAGAAGCGACTAAGGCTATCGCAAATATGCTGGGGACATGTTATTTAAGGCTTGGACGCGGAGGAGAGAAACGTGTCCATAAGAAGATAGATGCTTTTAGAATCGGAAAAGCGATAAAAATTAGAGAGTCTGAGGGAAGAGGAAGGACAGCAGTGTTCTCCACAGGAGCTATTTTGGATGACACAACTGATGCTTGCAATGAGCTTATAAAAGAAGGGTATGGAATATCGCAGTATAGCTTCCCGACGGTTAAGCCTATTGATACCGATGTCATTAAAAACTGCGCCAAGAACTGTGACTATATCGTAACAGTAGAGGAACACAATGTAATTGGTGGTCTTGGCGGAGCCGTTGCGGAAGTAATGGCAGAGTACGGCGGAAAAGCCAGATTAGTGAGGTTAGGACTTAATGACCAGTACTGCGTGAGCGTTGGAAACCAGAACTACTTAAGGGAACAGTACGGAATGGATAAGGGAACAATAATTAATCGAATTAAAGAGATGATGGTATGAAAAATATACTAATTACATCGACAGATCTTATGATGATTCAATTTTTGATCCCTCACGTTATTTACTTAAGCAAAAATGGATACGAAGTAACAATTGCCTGTTCAAATGTGGGCAATAGAATGGAAGAGATAAAGCAGAAAATCGGTAATAAGATAGGGTTCCGCGAGGTACGACTTTGCAGGAAACCTTTAAAACTAGGAAATCTGAAAGGGTATAAAGATTTAAAAGACCTTATTGAAAATGGAAATTTTGACTTAATTTGGACAAACGAACCGGTAATGGGCGTTATGACTAGGCTTGCAGCAATAGGGGAACGAAAAAAAGGATGTAGTGTATTGTATGTTGCACACGGCTTTCATTTTTATAAGGGAGCATCATGGTTAAAATGGGCTTTATTTTGCCCAATAGAAAAATGGATGTCCAGATACACAGATCAGATTATAACAATTAATGAAGAGGACTACAGATTTGCGGAAAAACATTTTCGAGAAGCTAATGTTGTGAAGTATCCGGGCATTGGTGTAGATACAACTAAATTTAAATCAACTAGTGTATATAAAAAGAATAAATGCGATGCGTTGGGTATTCCTTATGATAAGACTATATTTATATCTGTAGGTGAATTAGAAAAAAGAAAGAATCATGAAACTACCATTCAAGCTTTTGCTAAAGCAGATATGCAGGATGCTATCTTGATTATTTGCGGCGTGGGCTCCCATGAAGAAAAGTTAAGACAAATGATACTGAATATGAATCTGTTAAATAAGGTTTATCTACTGGGATATCGTCACGACATAGCAGAGTTGCTGAGCATTTCTGATGTATTTGTTTTCTCCACATTTCAAGAAGGATTATCAGTGGCTCTAATGGAAGCAATGTCCAATGAGATATTGTGCGCTGTGTCAAAAATAAGAGGAAATGTTGATCTCATAGAAAAGGGCAAAGGAATTTATTTCAATCCAAACTCAGTTGAGTCCTGCAAGGAGGCATTGCTTTTAGCAAAAGAAAAAATAGGGAAGGTAAGTTCAATATTAGCATACAACAAAGAAAAAGTACAGCAATTTGATTTGCGATACGTTAGAATGAGGCTTTTAAAAACAATAAATATATTGATGGATTAAATTAATGAGGAGATAACAAATATGAAGTACACCATGAAGCAGATATTACAATCATATACGCCCGAAAAAAGGAAAAAGTCATGCTTTTGGGCACGCTTTTTTAGTAGACCTTTGTCATTTCCGCTAACATATATTTTTATAAATTGCGGACTCACAGCCAATACGGTATCTGTAATATCTATGATTGAATCACTTTTGGCGAGTTTATTTATTATGTTAGGTGGAAGATTTACACCAATAGGAGTGGGAATGTTTGTGTTATGGCATATATTGGATTGTTGCGATGGAAATATTGCCAGAGTAAAAAAAACAAGCTCATACGGAGGAGAGTATTTTGATGCAGTAAGCGGATATACAGCTCCGGCCTTTGTTTACCTTGCTGTTGGAGTTGCAGCATACCATACAACAACCATAACAACTGATTATAGCTATTGGTTTATAGTATTGGGAGGAGTAGCTTCCGTATCGGACATTTTAGGGAGGCTAATTTATCAGAAATACATAGTGACAGAATATCGTTTAAATTTAATAGAAGAAGAGAAAAATATAGATGAGGTGCGAAATAGTGGGATTCATCACATTGCAGATCTAATTATCAAGAATATGGGTTTCTCTTCGTCATTTATGCCCTTGTTTATTTGTGCTTGTATTTTTCATAAATTTGATTTTTTGATATCGATTTATAGTATATATTGCTTTTTGGTTATGCTTGGAAGTGGAATCTTTTTCGTAAAAAAAGGCTTTGCATTAGACAAGCGAGTTTAAAGAGGTTATATTTGCATGAAGAAGTATAAAATTGGATATACACAAGGTGTTTACGATTTATTTCACGTGGGGCATTTAAATTTGTTAAACTTGGCTAAAAAAGATTGTGATAAATTAGTGGTTGGCGTTAATAGCGACGATCTGGTCATGAAATATAAAAATCACGCGCCTCATATCAGTGATAGTATGAGATTGGAAATAATAAAAAACATTAAGGCAGTAGATCATGCCTTTTTGACTGATTCATTAGATAAAGAGCAAATTTGGCAACAAACGCATTTTGATGCGATTTTTATTGGGGATGACTGGAAAGGAAACGAAAGGTGGATCGCAACTGAAAAAGCACTGAAGCCGTATGGGGTGGATGTTGTATATTTGCCTTATACCAAAGGGATTTCTTCGACAAAAATAAGAAAATCTTTGCAAGAGAAAGAAACAGGAATCAAATATTCCGTTATTACCCCGGTTTTTAATTCGTATAAATTTATGAACTTCTTTTTTAAAACGGTCGAGGAAAATAAAAAACGTAGGGATATAGAGTTTATTTTAATTGATGATTGTTCGACGGATCGTACATATGAACAACTGGAACAATATATAAACGATAGTGAAGCTAATTTAAAATTATTTAAAACAAATGAAAATGGAGGGCCAGGTGGGGCAAGAAACCTGGGGATAAAAAAGTCTGTTGGTAAATGGATTGTGTTCTTGGATAGCGATGATGGCCTTTGTGTTGACTTTTTCGAAAAGCTGGATCGTGTTTCGGCAGATGATAGGATAGATTGTATTATCTATGACAGCTTGGTATATGACAAAAATAATAAGGTTGTACAGCGGGCATCTTCAATGTATGGAAAAGGTGCTGGAAAGATTACAGCAGAAGAGGCTATCGCATTTAGCATACCGGGTATCAGAAAATGTGTTAAGCGAACAGCAATCTGTGATAATGCTATTTACTTTCCGCATTTTATGAGAGCCGAAGATTTTGCTTTTTATACGATGCTTTTTTCGCATACACCTGGTATCGTGATTGAGTATGTCAAGGAACCCTTATATTTTATTCATCAAAGGGCAGGGTCATTATCGCATAACGGAATCAAAGAAAATGTTTTTCCAGAGGTGTATGCATATCTCTATAAGAATACAGATAAATCTCTTCATTTTGCAATACAGATTTCTTCTATCAGATTATTGCTTTATGGAGGGGTGCTGCTGCTCACAGAAAATAGGGCTGCTAATGGAGAATTAAGAAAATATATTGATGAGTATGAAAGGAATTATCCGGATTGGTATCAGTCAAATGGAAGAAAAATTTTAAGCAGATCAAAAAAAGTTTTTCTTTTCTGTGTAAAGTATCGCCTGTTCATTATGATACGATTATATGTGATGTTGCATAAGAAAATGACGACAAGATAGTTGAGAGGTGTTCTAATGAAATGTATCTTTTTGGGAGGTTTATATCCTAAGGAAATACAGGTCGAACTATTCCAATATAGCCATGGAAAGCTATCGTTTGCGGCGAATCTGCATCAGTGGAACATGATAGAAGGTTTGGAAAGCAATTTAAAATGTCCGGTAGATTTGATAAGTGCGTATTTTCTTCCGACATATCCTAAGTATGAATACAAAAAAGTGAAAAGTTTCTCATGGAGACACTGTAATGGGGCAAACGATATTGGACTGGGTTTCATTAATATACGTGGCATACGGCAATTTGATCAGGCTAGACAGTTTTATGCATGTTTAAAACGATGGCTAGTGAAAAATTACGATGAGAAAAGGAAGATAGTCTTTATTTATACTTTGAGTTATCCAATGATGAGCGCAGTATATAAATTAAAAAAAAGAGGATTTTCATTTCATGCGTGTTTGATAGTCCCTGATATTCCAAGCCTTTTGGCTCATTATGGAGAACGAAAGGATTTATACAGCAAGTTAACAATAGCTTATAATCTTAAACATTTGGACTTTTATTTGTCGGCAGCTGATTCCTTTGTATTGTTAACGGAACAGATGAAAGATATGTTGAAAGTTGGACGGAAACCCTACTGTGTGATAGATGGATTGTATTCTGTGAAGAATAAATTTGAGGATGCTATTGAGAACAGCGGTAAAACGATGGTATATACAGGTTCATTGCACAGAGAATATGGAATTTGCGAGTTATTATCGGCATTTTGCTGTGAGGAAAGTGAGGACTGGAAACTGATTATCGCCGGTAGTGGAAACGCGGAGGATGAAGTAAAAAAAGCGGAAAAGGAACAATCTAACATAGTATTCCTTGGAACTCTGCAAATGCCAGAGATATTGAAGCTGCAGAGGGAAGCAACGATACTTGTTAATCCGCGTCCGGTAGATGGAATAGATGCGAAATATTCATTCCCGTCTAAGACGATGGAATATATGCTGTCTGGAAGACCTGTATTTATGAATCTTTTGCCCGGAATGGATCCAATTTATGCGGATTATCTTCTTACGCCGGAAAGATTTCAAACAGATTCTTTTAAGAAGGCTTTGCCCATGGTAATGAAGATGGAGCAAAAAGAATTGAATATGATTGGAAAAAAGGCACAAATGTATGTGCTCGATCATAAGGCCAGTAACGTACAGATGAAAAAAGTTGTTGACATGATTGATGTCAGCTTACATAGAGAGAAGTAGAGGAGACATTATCAATGAAAATTGTTTCTATTAATTCCGTTCCGTATGGAAGTACTGGACACATTATGAAAGATATAACGCATTATGCAAATCTGACAGGGAATATGGCACAGTGTTACTGCAGGAAATGGAAAGACAATAAAGCTGAAGCTATTGCCATTCCATTTGGAAGTTATTTGGAGAATGCTGTACATGTTGTATTATCCCAAATAACAGGCTTAAATGGTTGTTTTTCGCTTCTTGGGACATACAAATTATTAAAAGAAATCACGAAGATAAATCCAGACATCATACATTTGCACAACCTGCACTTTTGGTACATAAATCTTCCTATGCTGTTTCATTATATCAAGAAACATAACATCCGCACGGTATGGACACTGCACGATTGCTGGTCGTTTACCGGGCAATGTCCACACTTTACCATGGTAAAGTGTAATAAATGGAAAACAGGATGTTATGATTGTGAGCAATATAGATTATATCCGCAGGCATATGTTGATCAAACCAAACTGATGTATCGATTGAAGAAAAAATGGTTTACAGGAATAGAGAACATGACGATTGTAACGCCTTCACAATGGCTGGCAGATTTAGTGAAA
Organism: Congzhengia minquanensis; assembly: GCF_014384785.1. Taxonomy (NCBI): domain Bacteria; kingdom Bacillati; phylum Bacillota; class Clostridia; order Eubacteriales; family Oscillospiraceae; genus Congzhengia; species Congzhengia minquanensis. Next base: position 61,558 of record NZ_JACRSU010000001.1, on the reverse strand, counting down.
CAATCATTCCTGTCCGATTATCCTGTGAAAGTAATTAATAATGGAATTGATTTGAATGTATTCAAGCCGACTGAGAGTGATTTCCGTGAGACACATGGCATTACTCCAAAATCTGGGGGGGGGGGGAGTATCTTCTCTTAGGAGTAGTGATTGGATGGAGTAAATTAAAGGGACTGGATGTGTTTATTAAGCTTTGAGGTATGCTTGTCTAATAACTATAAAATTATGCTAGTTGGAACAAATGCAGCTGTTGATAAAATTGCCGGCTAATATTATTTCGATTCATAGAACATCTAATCAAAAGCAATTGGCTGAGATTTATTCAGTGGCAGATGTTTTCCTCAATCCGACGGGAGAAGAGATGTTTGGTATGGTAAGCATAGAGAGCCTTTTATGTGGAACGCCTGTTGTAAACATTCAAAACTGGAGGATGCCCGGAGTGTCTTGATGCGAGTAGCGGCATTTTTGCAGAGAAGGAAGATATTATAGGGTTGATATCGGCTGTTAGGAATATTTGTGAGAAAAAAGCGGTTTGCTTGGAAGGCTGTTTGAAACGTGCGAAAGAATTCGCAGATACTGATAAGATGAAAGAATATATTTAGATTATATGAGAGGTTATGATGAAAAAGTATATGGTTTTGGGTGTGGCTTTCGGTTGGGGTAAACGAAAGGGTCTGGATGTATTTATTGAATTAGCAAAAATGCTGGGGAATGAATATCAAATCGTTTTGGTCGGAACAGACGAACAAATTGATAAATTACTTCCTGATAATATTGTATCTATACACAGAACACAAAACAAAAAAGAATTAGCAGAGATTTACACAGCAGCGGATGTGTTTGTTAATCCGTCCAGAGAAGATAATTATCCGACAGTAAACATGGAGGCAATTGCCTGCGGTACGCCCGTTGTCACATTTGATACCGGGGGGAGCCCGGAAGAAGTTGATCCAACATGCGGAGGTGTCGTTAGTTGCGATGATGTTGAAGCATTAAAATTGGAAATTATCCGTATATGTAATGAAAAGCCTTTTTGTAAAGAGGGCTGTGTTGCACATGCTGCAGCATTTAATAAAGATATTAAATATAAACAATACATAGGCCTTTACCAGAGTATTATTGAATCCGAGGAGCAGAAAAGATGAAATTAGCCATTGTTTCCAATTTTTTGAATCATCATCAGCTTCCGTTATGTAAAGCCTTTTTTGGTGAATTAGGAGAAGATTTTGTCTTTATTGCCACAGAAATGCTGCCGGAGGAGAGACGTGAATTAGGATATCAGAATATGAACAATAAATATTCATTTTGTAGATTAGCATATTTATTCGGAGAAGCGGAGAGGTGTAAAGAAATCCTTTACGAGAGTGACGTTGTGATTTTCGCATATGGATCGGTTCCGATTGATCTCGTAAAAAGGAGGATCAGAGACAATAAATTAACGTTCTTTTATATGGAAAGAATCTTCAAGAAACATAGCTTTGAAGATGTATCTTTCAAAAGAAAGCTTGCAATTTGGAGTAAACATCGTTTCTTTTCTAACAAAAACGTATATGTGTTATGCGCAAGTGCCTTTACAGCCTTAGATTTTAGCTGTTTTCATTTGTATAGAAATAAAATGTATAAATGGGGATATTTTCCGGAAGTAGATATGGAAAATTTTCAAAAACGAACAGACGGACAGGTAAAATTACTATGGGTCGGAAGATTTATTGATTGGAAACATCCTGAACTTGCGGTTAATGTTATGGCGGATTTGAAGAAAATCGGCTACAAGAACGTGAGTTTGACCATGATTGGATCCGGTCCTCTATTTGATTCGATTAAAAAAATGGCAGATAAATCCGCGGCTTACTCTGATATTGAATTTACGGGTAGTATGTCTCCTGAGGAAGTGCGTACGTATATGAAGCAATCGGACTTTTTTTTAATGACCAGCGACAGGCAAGAGGGATGGGGAGCCGTTTTAAATGAGGCGATGAACAGCGGTTGTGTTCCGATTGCAAACCATATGATAGGAGCGGTTCCATACCTTATTAAGCAGTGGAAAAATGGAGTATGTTATCGAGATGGTTGCTATGATGAGTTGTTATCTGCGGTGCGGTTTTTGATAGAGAATCCTGACATTAGAACATCAATGGCATGGGAAGCCAGAGATACAATCACAGATTTATGGAATCCGGGGTATGTAGCACAGCGCTTTTTGTTCACACTATCACAAATGAATAACATGAAGGAACAATTTTTCTTTGCGGAAGGACCAATGAGCAAAGCTAATATAATCGAAGAAGAATACATCGAAGAAGTAGAAGAGGATGATTTCCATGAGCGTATCAATACTGATTAATACATGCGATAAATATGAAAAAATATGGCCTGTTTTTTTCAAAGAATTTCAACGGTTTTGGCCGAAATGTGAATATAAAGTATATTTGAATACGGAAACAAAATCTTATTCTTGTGATGGTCTGGATATTAATCCGTTAAATATTCGTACCGATGTCCGTGAGGCAGCATGGTCTGGCAGATTAGAAGATGCATTAAAACGAATTGATTCCGAGTTTATTATAACGATTTTGGATGATTTTATATTTGAAGAACAGGTTGATGCAGACGAGCTCGAAAAGTGTGTACTACGTATGGAGCAGGATTATTCGATTGGCGTGGTTCAATTTACTTGTGGAAAAGGAACATATGGAAGATGCAAAAACTATCCAGAATGGGAAGAACAAATGCCAGGAGATAAATACAGGATCAATTGCCAGGCGGCGCTTTGGAATAAAAGTTATTTTCTAAAACTGCTTCGGAGATTTGAAAGTCCGTGGGAATTTGAAAAATACGGCAGTTTTAGAAGCAGAAGATATAAAGAAAAAGTTTATGCATGGGCCTCGGAAGAGAATTATGTTTTTACATACAATTGGGGTAAACCAATAATTGGCGGGAAATGGAATTTAGATGAGGTCGAAAGACTGGAGAATAAGTTGGGAATTAAATTTGATTTGTCCGGTCGGGAATGTATACGAAACTATTATGAAACCATTAAGCTTAAAGGAAAGCCAAAACGTGACCTGAGATGGTGTATAAAAAAAATCAGCCATATTCGTTCGCTGATATAAAAGGGGATCAACATGAAAAGACCACTTATTTCGATTATAGTCCCGGTATACCGCGTGGAAAAATACATTTGTAAATGCGTAGAAAGCTTGCTGGAACAAACCTATGAAAATATAGAGATTATCCTGATTGATGACGGTTCTCCAGATCGATGCGGAGAATTCTGTGATGAATTTGCAAGAAAAGATTCCAGAGTTATCGTATTACATCAAAGAAACGCAGGTCTGGCCAGCGCAAGAAACGCAGGTCTGGCTATTGCAAAAGGTACTTATATAGGTTTTTGTGATAGCGATGACTTTGTAGACAAAGATATGTATGAGTTTCTCTTAAAAACCCTGACTGAAAACAATTGCGACATAGCTGCCTGTTCATTTAAGAAATTTTCAGAAAAAGGTGAAATCATCGGAGAACAGGAAGAGGCAGAAACAATAATACTTAATAATAGGCAAGCAATGAAGGAACTTTTAAATGATGAGCTTATTGGAAGCCAGCCATGCAACAAATTGTTTCATAGAAATTTATGGGATGGAATATTGTTTCCGAAAGGACGAGTATATGAAGATATAGCAATCATGCACGAGGTATTTGCAAATGCTGACAAAGTAGTGGTTAAGTCAGCTGGAAAGTATCATTACTTTATCCGGGAGGATTCTACTTCTTATACACAAAATGCGAAGTGGGGGTACGATCTCTTTTCAGCCTTTAGGGATAGATATAAATTTGTTGAAAAAAACTATTCGGAATTCTTGACTAAGGCATATGAAAGACTGATAGGCATTGCTGTTGGAATGTACATTCATTTGCAGCATTTTAAACGTACTCCAAAAATTAGGACTTGGGAGAAGGAGATAAGAGAATGCCTTGAGCAGCAAAAGAAACGCATCTTAAAATGTAAATCTGTGAGCACACAAAGAAAATGTGATGCTTTTCTGATTTTGTATTTTCCGGTAATAATCAGTGTCAAGCATAGGATTCTTTATAAATTAAGGAGACCAATTAGATGAAAAATACGCGAACCGAAAATGCAATGCGAAATGTTAGTACTGCGGTAGTGGGACAGATATTTAATATTGTACTCAACTTTATATGCAGGACAATTTTTATATATGCGTTAGGCAAAGAGTATCTGGGAGTAAGCGGCCTTTTTAGCAACATCCTTACAATCATGTCCTTAGCTGAATTGGGTATTGGCGACGCAATCGTCTATAAAATGTACAAACCGGTTGCAGACAAGGATTATGAGCGAATTAAGATGTATATGCAATTTTATAAAAAAGCATATTGGATCATAGGAACGGTGGTTTTTGGGGCAGGGCTTGTATTAATACCATTTTTGCAGTATTTGATTTCTGGCGGTGAAGGTATAGAACATATAAAATTCATATATTTTCTGTATCTGTTTAATACGGCGTCAACATATTTCTTTTCATATAAGAAATTAATTATTAACACAGATCAAAAAGGATATATCGACACAATTAATCGATACCTATTTCTGATATTGCAAAATATAGTTCAAATAATTGTACTTCTTCTATGGAAGGATTTTGTTATTTATCTGCTCGTGCAGATAAATGCCAATTTAATAGCGAATATTCGTATATCAAAAGTGGCTACTAAGATGTACCCTTTTATAAATGAAAAGGCACAGAAGCTCCCGGAGAAAGATAAACACGAGATATTCAAACAAACGATGGCGTTAGTTATGCACAAATTAGGGGGAGTGTGCGTATCAGGGACGGATAACCTGCTGCTTTCAGCTTTTGTTGGAATCGGATGGGTCGGTATATATTCAAATTACGTGACGATTTTAGGAATTCCGCAGACATTATTGGCATATATTTTTAGCCCGCTTACAGCTAGTATTGGAAATTTAATTAACACGGAAAATACGAATCACTTAAAAAAAACATTTGATAAATTGTTGTTTGTTAATTTTTGGATGTATGGTTTTAGTAGTATTTGCCTGTTTGTGCTCTTAAATAGCTTTATAGGCAAGGTGTGGATTGATGAAAGCTATTTGCTGGGATTACCGATTGTATTTTTTATTGTGCTAAATTTTTATATCACTGGGATGCGCCAGGTCATCTCCGCTTTTAAATCCTCGGCAGGATTATTTTGGAATGATCGTTTTAGGCCTATTGCTGAGGCGGCAGTGAATTTAGTTGCGTCTTTGATTCTATTAAAATTCACTGGATTTATCGGAGTGATCATAGGTACGACTATTTCGGCACTGACGACAACATTTTGGGTTGAAGCAGAAATTGTTTATAAGCATGTTCTCGATGAAAAGCCTTATAAATTTTTTATTGTTTACACCAAATATCTTGCAAGTACTATTGCAGGCGGAATTTTGTGCTGTGCAATTTGCAATTTAATAGAAGTGAACGGATTGCTTACATTTATTTTGCAATTAATAATATGTGTTACTGTTAGTAATCTTTTCTTTGTGTTGTTATATTTTAGAACTACGAAATTCAAGGAACTCTGGCATCAATTTTTTGCTAGTATTATTAAAAGGAGATTTTCGTTACGATGAGGGAAATAAATAGATTAGATTATAACCTTGGGTTATTAAATAGCTTCTATAGAAAAACATACAAAAAAATTGTGAAAAAAGATGCGCCATACTATTATATAAACGGTAATAGGGTAATCAGTTATCCTCGTGAAGTAAATCAAATGTTTAGCCGTATGATTTGCGAAGACGCTCCATTTATGGCGGCGAGGTTTGGGTCTGTGGAACTCTCTGCAATTAATGAGCTGTACAAAGGAAAGCTGGATAAGGATTACAGATATTCAAAAAAAGTGATGCATACGCTTTGCTTTAATGCGGGCTTTTTCCCGGAAGAAGAAAAATACATAGAACAATTTGGACAATTGATGGTATCCGATTGTAAATATCTTGATGTAATTGGATTGTGGAATGATATGTTAGAAATATTCACTATCAAAACATTTGCGTCTAATGCGCAGGGAGTAAAACTTTATTGCTTCGAACCGTATTATGATATTGAATCTTCTTGGACCCATGCACTTGCTGGAAAAAAAGTATTGATTGTACATCCTTTTGCAAATACGATTAGTAATCAATTTAAGAATAAAGATAAATTGTTTGATGATGGGTTTTGGCCTGAATGCAAATTGATTACCTATAAAGCGATTCAAACAATCGCAGGAGAAAAGGATACACGGTTCCAAAACTGGTTTGAGGCGTTAAAATATATGATAACTGATATTCAAAAGTTGAATTTCGATATTGCAATCATTGGATGCGGAGCGTATGGATTTCCACTGGCAGCTGCGGTTAAACGAATGGGAAAGCAAGCCATACATTTGGGAGGAGCTACGCAGCTTTTGTTTGGTATCCGGGGAAATCGTTGGGAAAATTCAGAGCTAAGACGATTTTTTAATGAATATTGGGTGAAACCAGGCATAGATGAAATACCAAGTCATGCTGGAAAAATTGAAAACGGATGCTACTGGTGAGGTTGAATCCATATGGATAGAATTGAAGATAAGTTTCTTAGAATCCACCTTGATTACAATAACACAATAATATATACATTGCTTTTCCTGATGAGCATAAATTTTATGAATATGTTTTATAAAATTTTTCTTCTATTTGTTCTGTGTTCAGTTTTAATAGGCGGGAAATATATAATTCCACGCAAGGAGATATTGCGTATGGCATTTTTGTTTTTATTTTCTGCAATATATATATATGTTTATAACCAAATGGGAGAAAGAAACATTTCCAAGGCAATTATATTGTTTAGTTTCCCTTCTATGTTTTGGATTGGCTATTCGCAGCGTATTGACTTAAAAAAATGGGATCTGCCTATTTGGGTTGTTGTTATTGGTTTAGGCTTGCACGGGGCAATGAATTTTCTTAATAATAGAACATTACTGGTAACATCCGAAGTTCGGTCTACCGTTGATGTGTGGACGAAATCTGAATGGATTATGACAGGTCAGATTTCACTTTTTATTATGCTTGCTGGGGTTACGTATTATATATTTTCTGCACTGAAAATGCAAGATAAACCTTTCTTGAAAATAACGTTGATTTGCCTTTGGACAGTAGGAATGTTATATAACGCCTTTGGGTCAACACGAACAGTTGTTTATGCGTCGATAATCAATGTGATCCTGTGTATTGCAGTGACAATAATTAAATTTCATTATGATTTGAAACGACAGCTAAAATATATGTTTTATGTTCTGCTGGTAATATTCATTATATATATGGTTTATTCGCTGAATTTATTTGGGATAAAAACATGGATTTCTGACTTGCCTTTGTTTAGACGGATAATTCGCTTGAACGCAGTCAATAAAGTATCGGATTTATCAACGAGACAAGGTCAGATTACAGCTGCATTGAGCCAAATATTTGTACACCCTTGGGGGAAATATACAATGCGATTTTCTTCAACATTGGATTTTATCCATAATACTTGGCTGAATATAGCATATACTACCGGCATCATTCCGGCATTTCTGTTTTTCGTCTACTGCATTCTGTCCTTAAAAGATGCATTTTGCATTGTTAAATATGGTTCAGATTGGAAAGCAGCTTTGCTTATTTTGGGTATTTTTAGTTCGATAATGACTTACTGGTGTTTAGAACCTGTTTGTGAAGCGGTTCCAAGTGTCATTTCATTGTTTTGTTTTATACATGGATATGCAATGGCCTGTTTTGAAAAGGGGGCTTTATAAAATAATAAAGAATTTACAGGGCCTAAGAGGCCTTATGAGTATTATCGTGATACTTAAAGATTTTTAATAGGAGTTTGTAAATATGAATACATCAAAATTTTTTAAAGACAAAACATTAATGATCACGGGAGGAACGGGATCTTTCGGCTCGACAGTCCTTAAACATTTTCTGGACTCTGATCTCAAAGAAATCCGTATTTTCTCACGTGACGAGAAGAAACAGGACGACATGCGGCATGACCTACAGGCGAAGCATCCAGAGATGGCTTCAAAGGTCAGATTTTACATAGGCGATGTCCGCAATATGAGATCTGTTCAGAATGCTGTTCAGGGCGTGGACTTTCTTTTCCATGCAGCAGCATTAAAGCAGGTTCCATCCTGTGAGTTCTTCCCAATGGAGGCTGTCTGGACGAACGTAGAAGGAACAGATAATGTTCTTCATGCTGCCGTTGACGCAGGAGTGAAACGTATAGTGTGTTTGTCTACAGATAAAGCGGCCTATCCTATTAACGCTATGGGGATAAGTAAGGCGATGATGGAGAAGGTCATCGGTGCCAACGCTCGTGTGGCTGCCGGGAAGACAACCATCTGTTGTACTCGTTACGGTAATGTCATGTGCAGCCGCGGCTCTGTTATACCGCTCTTCATTGACCAGATAAAGGCGGGAAATCCGATCACCATTACAAATCCGAATATGACACGGTTTCTGATGAATCTGGACGAGGCGGTAGACCTGGTGTTGTTTGCTTTTGAGCACGGAGAACCGGGTGACTTATTCGTGCAGAAGTCAGATGCTAGCACAATCGGAGATTTGGCTAAGGCTGTGCAGAAACTTTTCGATGATACAGGAACGAGAATTATCGGGACAAGACACGGCGAGAAGTTATACGAGACGCTGATGACAAATGAAGAGTGCACCAGAAGTGTGGATATGGGCGATTATTACCGTGTGCCTCCGGATGGCCGTGACCTGAATTATGATAAGTTCTTTGTGGAAGGACAAGTCCAGACGCAGGCGGACGAGGCGTACACCAGTCACAATACGAAACGATTAGACGTAGACGGAACCGTGCAGAAGATCCTGACGACGGATTATGTGAAAGAAGCGTTGGAAAACTAGAAAAAGTAAGGAGTCGTTGATATGAAAAGATTGAAAGGCTTGGATGTTTTGCGAGGGCTTATGTCATTAAATGTGATTCTATGTCATTTTATATGCGCATATTATCCTGAAATGTACACTCTGTCGTGGACTGAAAAGTATGCGAGGGGGGACGGGACTGGAGATATTTGCCTCCTCTCCGTTGTCTGCGCTGATTAACGGCAACATAGCGGTACAATACTTTTTGTGCTTTCCGGCTTTTTGACGGCGAGCAGCGTATTTAAAAAGAAAGATATTGACTTGTTTCAAAGCACAGTAGGACGTTATTTGAGACTTTTCCCTGTGGTGGCTACTGCAACATTATTTTCGCTTGTGCTTATGTTTACAGGTTTAATGTTTCACTTGGATATTTCACAGCATGTCAGGAATTATGATTTTCTTTTGGGCTATTGTAATTTTGAACCAACAATTCGCAACGTGATAAGCAATATCTTTTTAAACCATTTTGGTCGGGCAGTGATTATGTGGGACCATTCTGGACGATATGTTACGAATTATTCGGATATATAATAATGCTGAGGCTTTGTCTTCTATCAAAAGAAAAGAAATGGCGTAGAATTATGTATGTGATTTTTGCGGGTTTTCTGTTTTTGGCAGGGAAACCAAATTTTTTTCTTTTATATTTGGGACATTTGTAGCGGATTTATATTATTATCGTGAACCTGAACACCACATGGCTAGACAAAATATATACAGACGGAATTAGTAAAAAACGTTTTCTGATACCTGTATTTTTGGTCGGGACTTTTCTTGCATGCATTCCAAAGCAGAGTAACGGCGTATATCCTTATTTGACATCTTTTGTCGGAGAGGGCGTCTATCGCGCGGCGGGTATAGCGACATGTATGTGGTGCATTCTGAATTATGGATTTGTACTAAAGATATTAGAGGTTAAACCAATCGTGTAGATTGGAAAGATTTCTTTTACAACGTATGCGGTTCATTGGCCGTTGATGTTAAGATTGGAGGCAGGGTTATTTAAGGTATTCAGAGGATGCTATTCATACAATCAAGCTACACTTACTGCATTTGCGATTACATTACCATGTATACTTTTTATTTTATGGATTGTGTGGAGAACTGTAGAGAGCAACCAATGGATTAACAGTAAGCGAAAATGGTTAACGGATAAATTGAAAGGTTAAATATGATTGGAGCAGAGTTATGAAGATATTAGTGACCGGTGCAAAAGGCTTTGTCGGAAAGAATCTCGTGGCGAGTCTTGAGTGTATCCGAGATGGGAAAGACAGAGTACATAAAATAAAGGGACTAGACAATCCTACAGATTTACAGATTGTTTCCTATGACATTAGTTCCACGCAGGAAGACTTAGAATCCGCTTGCAAGGATTGTGATTTTGTATTTAATCTGGCAGGCGTGAACAGACCGAAAGACCAGTCCGAATTTATGAAAGGTAATTTTGGTTTTGCGTCTACTCTGCTTGATACCTTGAAGAAATACAACAATACTTGCCCTGTGATGCTTTCATCTTCTATCCAGGCGACACTGATTGGTCGGTACGGACAGTCGGATTACGGAAGATCAAAGCTCGCAGTGGAAGAATTATTTTTCAACTACAGCAAAGAGACAGGAGCAAAAGTCCTCGTCTATCGTTTCCCGAACCTTTTCGGTAAATGGTGCAAACCGAATTATAATTCTGCTGTGGCGACATTCTGCAACAACATAGCAAACGATCTACCGATACAGGTGAATGATCGGAGTACGGAATTAGAACTGCTTTATATCGATGATCTCGTAGAAGAAATATTGCTGGCTCTGAATGGAGAGGAAAATCACTGTGAATTTGACGGGGTGACTGCTATTGGTAAAACAGATGTACGGTACTGCTATGTGCCGACCACACACAAGGTTACCCTTGGCGAAATCGTGGATCTGCTGGAATCCTTTAAACAGCAGCCACAGACACTTGTGATGCCGCAGATACCAGAGGGCAGTTTTGCAATGAAGCTCTATTCAATGTATCTCTCTTATCTACCGAAGGAGAAAGTATCATTTCCGCTGAAGATGAATGTGGACAATCGCGGCAGTTTTACAGAGCTTCTCAAAATGGAATCCTGTGGTCAGCTCTCTGTTAACATCAGTAAACCGGGAATTACAAAAGGCCAGCACTGGCATCACAGTAAATGGGAGTTCTTCTTTGTCGTATCAGGCCATGGATTGATCCAAGAGCGGAAGATTGGTGTGGATGAGAACGGGAATCCTTACCCAGTTATCGAGTTCGAGGTTTCAGGTGAGAAGATAGAGGCGGTTCATATGCTGCCTGGATATACCCATAACATTATCAATCTGTCGGATACAGAGAACCTTGTGACAGTCATGTGGGCGAATGAGCAGTTTGATTCGAATCATCCGGATACATTTGGTGAGCCTGTGGAGGTGGAGTAATTGAACATACGAACGGACTACAGTGACATTCACTGGAAAGAAAATGGAAAATTAAAACTTTTAATCATTGTCGGCACACGACCGGAAATTATACGCTTAGCCGCTGTGATCAACAAGTGTCGCATCTACTTCGATACGATTCTAGCTCACACGGGTCAGAACTACGACTATAATCTAAACGGCGTGTTTTTCCATGATTTCAAGCTGGATAATCCGGAAGTCTATATGGGCGCAGCGGGAGATGACCTCGGAGCAACGGTCGGCAACATCATCAATTGCTCTTATAAGCTGATGAATACCATCCATCCGGATGCACTGTTGATTCTTGGAGACACTAATTCCTGCCTGTCAGCGATTGTTGCGAAGCGGCTGCATATTCCGATTTTTCACATGGAAGCCGGCAACCGTTGTAAGGATGAGTGTTTGCCGGAAGAAACGAATAGACGGATTGTGGATATCATCTCTGATGTCAACCTGGCTTATTCAGAGCATGCCCGTAAGTATCTTCATGAGTGTGGTCTGCCAAAAGAGCGTGTTTATGTGATAGGTTCTCCGATGGCAGAAGTTTTACACGCTAATTTAAAGGAGATTGAAGAATCAGATATTCACGCAAAACTCGGACTGGAGAAGGGAAAGTATATTCTGCTATCTACTCACAGAGAGGAAAATATCGATACTGAGAAGAATTTCCTGTCATTGTTCACAGCTATCAATACGTTGGCGGAAAAGTATAATCTTCCTATTCTTTACTCTTGCCATCCACGTTCTAAGAAACGTCTGGAAGCAACGGGCTTTAAATTGGATCCTTGTGTGATTCAGCACGAACCACTGGGATTCCATGACTATAATTGTCTTCAGATGAATGCTTTTGCTGTTGTATCAGATTCCGGGACTCTTCCCGAAGAGTCAAGTTTCTTTACGTCTGTTGGACATCCATTCCCAGCTGTGTGTATCAGAACATCTACAGAACGACCGGAGGCTTTAGACAAGGCGTGCTTTATCTTAGCCGGTATTGATACAAAACACCTCATTCAGGCGGTTTCTACGGCTGTGGATATGGTCGCTAACAACGATAACGGTATTCCAGTACCAGACTACATTGAAGAGAACGTCTCTACAAAAGTGGTGAAGATTATTCAGTCTTATACAGGCGTTGTAGATAAAATGGTGTGGAGAAAATGAAAGCTGTTTACAGTGACATCCAGGCATATTATTGCGTTGAAATCTTTCAAGATAAAGCTTGCGCTCGTTGAGAGCTTTAAGAAATTGATAGTTAATGGAGTGTATGTCTACGAACTGCACGGAGAGCTATGAACGCTTTGTATTGGTCTTTATTTTTGAATAGAGGGGCAGATTCTAATGAAATATATTCTTCTTGATACAAACATTATCTTGGATATGGTTGTTGATCGAAGAAACAATGTATCCAGCGCACTTCTGAAATTTTTATAAAGTTGCTTGACTTTTAAGTATTTAGAAAAAGAACTCAACAAGGTAGGAAAGAATATTCAAAAAACATTGGGCGCGATTGATAGTCCATATGGGGTCTCTTGTTATTCAATTGATGGACTTGACCTTAAGCAGGCTAAAAAACAATCAAAGTTATCATTGTCTCAGGCATACACTGCTTTTCAGAAAAATCGGGTTGATTATAAAACCGAGTTGCTCAATGTTGTTAAAATGGTTTTTGATTACAGAAACCTTGATTCACATTAAAAAGTATGTGGAAATACAATCAGAAGATAATTTATTTTGTTACAGGTAATACAGATGGTTTCTCTGAACTAAACGACAAAAATTTTATACATGATCATATTCTAACGTATCTGTCATCTGAAGGTATTGCCCAGCAGTTTAAATATGTTACCGGATTTGGATGTCTTATTGCGCTGAACTGAAAGACGATGTTAATGCCGCTAATGAGTTCTGAAAAAGTTACAATCAAACAGATGATGCCGATACCGAAGGAGTATGAGATCATGAGGAGCTTCAGACAGGACAACGGTCGGGAAGAGATGAAATCCGTGGCTGATGCAATGTATCCGTACTGCCTTACCCTGATTGAAGGTAAAGGTGATTACGATGATTATTAAAATTTCACAAAAATGTTATTCAAAACAAACCTTTGGGTTTTCATGATTATAACAATTTGCAGATGAACGCATTTGCAGTTGTATCAGATAGCGGAACATTGCCTGAAGAAAGCAGCTTCTTTCTGTCGATTGGAAGCCCGTTTCCTGCTGTGTGCATTCGCACAAGCACAGAGCGGCCCGAAGCCCTTGACAAAGGGAATTTTGTATTGGCTGGAATTACAACCGAACAGGTTTTGCAAGCGGTTTATACTGCTGTGGAAATGAATAAAAATGGCGATTTTGGCATACCTGTTCTGGATTATAGCGACGAAAATGTTTCAACGAAGGTTGTAAAACTAATTCAAAGCTACACAGGCGTTGTAAATAAAATGGTTTGGAGAAAGTACTAACACACGCTAACAAAGAACCCCGCAGATTTTGTTCTGCAGGGTTCTTTTGATACGGATGGCTTTTGACGCGTGCAAAATCCAACGGTTATTCCGAAAAAAATAAATACAGACTATTGCACAACCTTTTGAATTTTAAATTTTTGGCTTAGTAGTGCCCAATTTTGTGAAAACGGCCGCATCACATTCCAATATCCACCGCCCCGCAAAGCAAACTCAGAAATTAGGTTAAATTTTCCTAAAATACTACGTACGTCTTCAAACCACACGATGTGTTTGCTTCTATCTCTTGCGTAATATTCAAAAAAAGGCGATTGGGCAATTTCGTCAAATTGAATGGTTGCGCCGTTTTCTGCCGCAATGCGAATCGCTTCTTCATTTCCTATGCTGGTAGCACGGGTAACGCCTTTTTCATAAGGCAGCTTCCAGTCATATCCATAATTCGGAATTCCCAGCATGATTTTATTGGATGGAATTTGCGAAACAGCATAGGTTACCACCTGCTGCACGTTATTGAGAGGGGCCACAGCAAGCGGCGGGCCGTAAGTGTATCCCCACTCATATGTCATTATCAGCACGGTGTCTGCTATGGCACCCAGTCTGGCATAGTCATGTGCTTCATATAAAAGCCCCTCCTGGTTTGATGATGTTTTCGGCGCCAGGTCGACATTAACGCGATAACCGTTTTGATGCATTCTTTCAGTGGTGTTTCTAACAAAATCGATGAACGCCTCGCCGTCCTCAGGATTTACATATTCAAAATCAATGTCCAGTCCAAGATAGCCCTTTTCATCCATTACTGCAATCATATTGTTAATCACCGTGTTTTGAAGCCGTAAATCATTGAACAAAAGACTTGCCTTTTCACCGCTGAAATTACCGTCTTCAGTGATGGAGGAAATTAGCATAATAGGCGCCGTTTTATATTGATAGGCAAGATTTATGAGCGGTTGGTCGTCTATGGGAATAAGTTCCCCTGTTTCTGTGAATCCATAGCTAAACAGCGTCAGATCTGTAAGGTAGGGAAGTGCTCTGGTGAGAATTTCCCGGTCGATATATGGATATGCATAACCGTTAATATAAACGTTTCGCTCATTGCCGCCTTGAAAGCGAATTGTAATCTGTTGCCCTACGCGTAGCTGACGGTTTTGAATTAAATTTGGGTTTTTCTGAAGAAGTTCCATTTCTGTTGTGTTGTATACTGAGGCTATTGAGGCAAGTGTATCCCCTCTGCGCACGGTATGTATGATTTCAGGCACCAAAATGATAAGCGCCTGACCTTCAACTAAAAAGGGTTGTGCATTTAAACCGTTGTCCAAAATGATGCGCTGCGTGGAAACGCCGTAACGGTTCGCAATGCTCCATAAAGTATCCCCCAGCTGAACGACATGAATATACATTTTGTCATCTCCATTCATATTAAAAATTGATGTTTCTACTACTATCATATGTTGTTTTACAAAATCGTGAAACCAAGAATAAAAAATAGCATAAAATTTTCAAATTACTATTGACAACCAATTATATATATGCTATAATAGCTTTGTTGTGAATAGCGCGGGGTGGAGCAGTCTGGTAGCTCGTCGGGCTCATAACCCGAAGGTCGTTGGTTCAAATCCGGCCCCCGCAACCAATTCAGAAAGCCTGTAACCTTAACGGGTTACAGGCTTTTGTGGCCCGTTGGTCAAGCGGTTAAGACACCGCCCTTTCACGGCGGTAACACGAGTTCGATTCTCGTACGGGTCACCATTTGGGCCTTTAGCTCAGCTGGTTAGAGCAACCGGCTCATAACCGGTAGGTCCCGGGTTCGAGTCCCTGAAGGCCCACCAAGAAAACGACTTGCCGTGGGGCAGGTCGTTTTCAGTTAAATTTTTTATAAAGTAAATGGGGCATTAGCGCAGCTGGGAGCGCACAACACTGGCAGTGTTGGGGTCAGGGGTTCGAATCCCCTATGCTCCACCAAGACAATATGAAACAAAATCCTCAAGAATATTGTTTTTTGGGGGCGTATTCGACTATTTATTGAAAAGACGAAATAAATATGATACAATATACATATATTATTGAATCTATCGATCAAATTTATGGTTTATACACCTTTTTAAGCGTACCCTTCCGAAGTATGTATATAACCCCATTGCGGCAATCTCCGAATGATTGATAAACCGTTTTTAGCATTGGAGGGATAAAGTGTGTCAGCCATATATGGAACAATAACCATTATTGCATTTATTCTAATTGGTATATGCCTTTTAGTTGATAAACAAAAAGATCAGTATTTGTTGTTGCTGTTCATATCAATTTTCTTGGCAAATTTGGGGTATTTTTTAATATCCATTGCGCCAAGCCTGAACTTTGCCTTAAATGCAAATCGTCTTTCCTATTTAGGGCAAGTCTTTTTGCCTTATTTTCTATTGATGATGTTATTGACTATTTGTAAAATAGACCGTCCAAAATGGCTGAATCCCACACTAATTATAATCAGTATTGTAGTTTTGTTTATTGCTGCAAGCCCTGGAATCCTTCCTATCTACTATAAAACCGTTGAAATTGATCAATCAGAAGGTTTTACAAAAATTGTAAGAGAATATGGGATATTACATAAAATATACCTTGTTTATCTCATTTCCTATATGATCGCGCAACTATCTGTTGTCATTTATGCAATATGCAAAAAGAGAATTGTTTCCTATTTGCACGCAATATTCTTGCTTTCGGCAACTCTTTGCAACACTGTAATATGGCTTGTAGAAAAATTTATTCCGCGTAATTTTGAATTGCTTTCTGTGTCCTACATTATAACCGAACTGTTTATACTTCTGGTTTACGGAATCGTACAACAGTATGAGGCACTGAAACTTGAAAAGGAATACCTTGCCATGTTTGACAGTATGACGGGGCTCCTGAACAGCGGTACCGTGCAACAAAAAATAAGCGATATACTTGCTTCTGACAAAGGTTTAGAAAGTGCAATGCTGGTTATAGATGTGGATAATCTTAAAACAATTAATGATAGTTTCGGGCATCAAACCGGAACAGCTGCTATTTGTTCAGTTTCAAATAGCCTTAAAAAGACGTTCCAAGCAACAGATATTTTAGGTAGATATGGCGGGGATGAATTTGTCGTATTCCTGAAAGAATTTCACGGGGGGCGGAAACAGCTTGAGGAAAAATTGCAAAGCATACTTCAAGAAATATCTTCCCAAAAAATTAAAGAACAGAATGACTTAAAGGTAACCTGTACGATTGGCGCAGCTTTTGCAACAGAGGAAACTAAGAGGTTTGAAACACTCTTTATGAGAGCGGATAAAGCGCTCTATCAAGCAAAGCAAAGCGGTAAGAATACCTATCTTTTCTATGAATAATTTAAATTTTTATCAAAAGAGTGTAACATTGAAGCACACTCTTAAATGTGGCAGGCCTTTATGGCCTGTCTTTTTCACAATGTATATTTTGAACTAACAATGTTGAGGAGGATAAAAATGATTTATCGAAATTTTCAGGGAGAAAGTCTGTCCATGCTTGGATTTGGGGCCATGCGCCTGCCAACCGTGAACGGGGTTGAAGCAAATATTAATGAAGCGTTGGCCCAAAAGATGGTAGACGAGGCCATTGCTAACGGCGTGAATTATTTCGATACCGCATGGGGATATCACGACGGGAATTCCGAATGGTTTATGGGAAAGGCGCTGAAAAAGTATAACCGAAGTTCGTTTTTTCTTGCAACAAAATTTCCAGGATATGATCTGTCTTCATTTGGCCGGCATGAGGAAATTTTTGAAAAACAGCTTGAAAAGTGTCAGGTTTCCTATTTTGATTTTTATCTTTTCCACAATGTTTGCGAGCTGAACATTGACGCATACTTGGATAATGATACATATAAAACATACGATTATTTAATGGAGCAAAAAAGAAACGGGCGAATTCGCCACCTTGGATTTTCTGCACACGGCACACTGGAAACAATGAAACGTTTTCTTGAGGCCTATGGAAGCGACATGGAATTTTGCCAAATTCAATTAAATTACCTTGACTGGGAATTTCAAAATGCAAAGGAAAAAGTCGATCTACTGAATGAATATCATATTCCGATTTGGGTAATGGAACCGTTGCGCGGTGGAAAGCTTGCGCGGCTGTCTGAGGAGCAGGAAAACATGCTGCAGGCATTTCGACCGGAAGCAAAAATTCCGTCTTGGGCGTTCCGCTTTTTACAGACGATTCCGGAGGTTACAATGATTCTTTCCGGTATGTCTGACGAAACCCAGCTTTTGGATAATATTCAAACATTTGAAACTGAGCAGCCATTATCTGAGGCCGAATTAAAGGTGTTGTTTCAAATCGCAGACGAAATGACAGGCAAAACTACTGTTCCATGCACCGCATGCCGCTATTGCACCAGCCATTGCCCGCAGGGACTGGATATTCCATATTTGCTGGAGCTTTATAATGAGCATACATTTACAAAAGATTTTGCTTTCATTGCGCCTATGGCGCTTCAGGCGTTAACACCCGACAAGCAGCCCGGGGCTTGTATTGGCTGCAGGAGCTGTGAAGCAGTTTGTCCGCAGCAGATTAAAATTTCGGAGATTTTATCTGATTTTAACCATAAAGTAAATTAAGAAAGGCTGGTAGCCGGCATGTCCTACTTGTTTATGAAAGCAGAAGATATTATTCATATAAAAGAAAAATTAAATGGTAATTCGGAGCTGCAGCAGACTTTGAAAAATAAAGCAGATACGCTTATGCAAACGCCGCCTTTAAGCGTTACCTTTCATAAAAGTCCTGCCGCAAGCGGAAATTCTCACGATTACTTCAGTGAAGGCCCTTATTGGTGGCCGGATGAAAAAAATCCGGGAGGGCCATATATTCGGAGAGACGGAGAGGTAAACCCGAATAGGTTTAACCATCATTTCGAGGATATGCAAACGCTGAGTGATGTTATTGCTGGTTTGGCCCAGGCAGGCTTGTTTTTAGAAAGTGATGAGTATATGCAAAAGGCAGTATCGCTGGCTGAAATTTGGTTTGTGAATAAAGCAACAAAAATGTCACCCCATTTGGAGTATGGTCAGGCTGTGCGCGGCATTTGTGACGGGCGAAGCATAGGCATTATCGATACTGCACAGTTGATTAAAGTTGTTGCAGGACTAAATCTCATTGAGCAAACCGGCAAATTCACAGAACAAATAGAATTGGTGAAAGACTGGTTCCGCGATTATGTTTACTGGATGAACCACAGCAAAAAAGGACTTGAAGAGAAAAACTATTTTAACAACCATGCCAACTGGTGGAATACACAGGCTGCGGTGTTCAGTGCCTTTGCGGGTGATGATGCACTTATGAACGAATGTTTTGAAAAATATCGAACTGACGTCATTCCAAATCAGACAAACAACGAAGGTGCGTTCAGCGACGAACTGACACGGACAATTTCCTACTTTTATACGCTTTTTAATCTCGAAGCATGTGCAATTACCTGCGAACTGGCGTATCACAAGGGCGTGGATTTATGGAACTTTATAACCAAAGAGGGGAAAGGAATAAAAAAAAGTATTTCGTTTTTTAAACCCTATTATATTAATCCGTTTCTATGGCCTCATCAACAGCTTAACGCACACAAAGGTGTTATGCGCGAATGGCTGCCCATGCGTCTTGCTGCACTGCACTTTTGCGACGAGGAGCTTCGCAGGGCGAATCAATTCCGGCGGGAAGACATGAAACCATTTACCACGACCTGTAATTTGGGATTGTTAGATTTAATTCAAGAATAAAAAAAGCGGCTAAAGCCGCTTTTTTGTTATCTTGCAAATTCTGCAATATCCTCCGGTTTTAATTCTAACAGGCAGGCAATCACATAGTTTTTAAAAAAACCATCGTGTCCCGTGCTTCTGTGAGAATCGGAACCGAACACAAATTTGCAGCCGGCAGACTTTGCAATGCTCAGCATATGAAGCATAGGATCTGTTCGAATTTCTCCTATTGATTTACCTGCAAACGCCCCGGCATTAATTTCAACTGCAATGTTTTTCTCTTTGGCAGCGCGAAAACAGTCGGAAAACTCCTGATCGGTAATCAGACGGACTAGCTCCCGATTGTCATAGGGGCAGGCTACCGCACAAAAGGGGTGTGGAATGGTGGTGACATATTTGCTTACAGGTGATTCAACTATGTTATAAAACCGTTCCAGCATAAATTCTGCGTGTTTCCGGTGGGGTTCATAACAATCTTTGGGCATAGTGAGATGTGTGTGCGACTGCGGTACAATTAAAAAGTCAAGCTGTTCGGCAACTTCTTCGCTGACAGCCACCGTTCCGTTTTTATCACATTCTGTTTCGCAGCCAAAAAGAATTTCAATGCCGCCGGCATCTAGTGCCTTGACCTCTTCCTTAATTTGCGAAATATGCTCATAGGTCAGCTTTCGATAGTCCGGAATTGTGCATTCCACAGCGCTGTCCCACATATGGTCGGCAAAACCAATTTTTTTCAGGCCCAGCTCGTGAGCTTTTTGTATGTAGTGTTCAGCTGTGGCCGTAGCGTCGGCACAGGGGGAATAGTGTGTGTGGATATGCATATCATGGTCGATAAACATTTAAAAACCTCCTTTTTTAAACCAAGCGGTTGCGGTGCTCACCGCTATAAAATGCTTTGATGTTGAGTACAATTTCATTGAGGCAGCGCTGTCGGGCTTCCAATGCGCCCCAGGCCATGTGGGGTGTAAGACAAACGTTTGGGAGATCAAGCAGGGCAGTGTATGGATGGTTTTCAGGAAACGGTTCCGCCGAATATACGTCAATTCCCAATCCACCGATTTTTTTGTCTAAAATTGCTTTTGCCAAGGCTGTCTCGTCTGCTATGGCTCCCCTTGACACGTTGATGAAGATGGCATTTCGCTTCATGGACGCAATTCTTTCTTCATTGATTAACCCTCGTGTTTCCTTGCTCAGCGGCAAATGGACGGATATAATATCTGCGTTTTGCAATAAATAATCAAGGGCGCAGCAGGGATAGTCTTCGTCCGGGGTACGTCTAAAGCCAATTACGCGACAGCCCATAGCCTCTGCTGTGCGCGCCACCTGTTTTCCTATGTTTCCCAGGCCGATAACGCCCCAAACCTTACCGAACAGCTCGTGATAAACGGGGGTAAGCCGGTTTGCAACACCGCTTTTTGAATACTGCCCACAGTCTACAAACGCGCTGTATTCCGGCAAATGGGTGTAAAGCGACAAAGCCATTGCAAGCGTTACCTGTGCAACGCTGTGTGTGGAATAGCCAACCACATTGCACACAGCAATACCGTGCGCTTTGCAATATGCCAAATCAATGTTGTCATAACCTGTGGCGGCAACACAAATTAGCTTCAGGTCATGAGCATTTTTTAAATTTTGTTCATTTATTTTTATTTTGTTAATAATGATCACGTTGCTGTCTGCAATGTGTTCTGCAACCTCATGGGGCAATGTGTTTTGGAACACAACGATATCGCCAAATTCTTTCAGCAAATCGAAGTTTAAGTCGCCGCCCAGAGTTTCGGCATCGAGCAATGTAAGTTTCATTTCCGTCACTCCTTAAATTAACTGCTGCTCATTAATAATCAGCTTAAATTCCAGTCCCAGCTTTTCCGCTGCCTTGCGGCAAAGAATCATTCTGTCCATAAAAATCTCAAAATAGTCCATAATAGAACCAAAGTGATTATCTAAAAATAATTTAAGCTTAATAATTGTTTTTTCCTCGTTGATTTTCACAACGGATTTTTTCACAGAGTAGTTTACCCTGTCGTGAATATCGAAGGAGGTAAAATCCTGGTTTCTTACGCGGCTTCTGCGCACGTCGGTCTTGTCGCCTAAAATTAGTGCGGCGGCAATATGGTTTACGGCAACGCCGGTGCCCTCATCGTGATTTCCAATTGCAGTTGCAATCAGTGCAATATCTTCCGCCGGCATTTGCATTTTATCCAGAATTCGGAATGCTAAAATTGCGCCGCTCTGAGAGTGTTCAATTCTGTTTACCAAATTTCCAATGTCGTGAAGATAGGCGGCAATCTGCACAAGCTCTACGTCGTGAGCAGGGTAGCCCAGGGTTTCTAAAATATATTTCGACGTGTTTGCTACGGTTGTAACATGGGCAAAACTATGCTCGGTAAAGCCCAGCGCAACCAGCGATTTGTCCGCTTGGGCGATATATGTCCGAACGGCTTCGTTGTTTTTAATATCTTCAAATGTAATCATATTGTTTTCTCCTTAACGAATCGATCTTAATTTAAGTCATTATATCAGAATTGCGCTAAAAAATCAAATAAATAATAAAAATAAAAGGGCAAACAATGCCCTTTTATTATTATTATTTCAACTGAAACTATTCCACATGTGTTCCCTCAATAGAAAATAGAACCCATTCGGCAATATTTGTTGCATGGTCTCCGATACGCTCAAAATATTTTGCAACCATTAAAAGGTCAACAGCGCCGTTGCAAACGGAAACATCCGTTCGCATAATTTCAATTAAATCAGATTTAACCTTTTCAAACAATGCGTCTACAATGTCGTCGTCATCAATCACCTTTTGCGCCAGCTGAATGTCTTTTTTTACAAAGGCCTTAATGCTTTCGTTCACCATTTGAATGGTTTCTTTTTCCATTTGGCTGATGTGTTCTAAATTGCTGACGGCGAGCAATTCAGAATCCATCATGGTGATTTCAGAAATATCCGAGGCCATGTCGCCAATGCGCTCCATGTCCGTTATCATCTTTAAAGCGGAGGAAACCTTTCTTAAATCTGTTGCCACAGGTTGCTGATGCAGCAGCAGACGCAGACAAATCGCCTCAATGTCCTTTTCCTTCTGGTCAATTTCCGAATCGAACGCTATGGCCTGCTGTGCCAAATCTTTATCGTTTTTGCGCAGCGCGTCAACCGCGCTTGTAATCGCTTTTTCTACTAAAAATCCCATTTCTGTCAGTTCGTTGTTTAAAATTTCTAACTGCTCGTCAAATTTAATGCGCATTAACCAAACCTCCCTGAAATATAGTCTTCTGTCCGTTTGTCGGTTGGTGCGGAGAAGATATTGTCTGTGGTATCAAATTCCACAATTTCACCCACCAAGAAGAACGCGGTGTAGTCGGATACGCGGGCGGCCTGCTGCATATTGTGGGTTACAATTACTATGGTATAATTCTTTTTTAAATCTTCCATTAAATCCTCAATTTTTGAGGTGGATACGGGGTCTAAGGCAGAGGTTGGCTCGTCCATAAGCAGAACTTCAGGATAAACAGCCAGCGCCCGGGCAATACAAAGCCGCTGCTGCTGCCCGCCGGAGAGGCCTAAGGCAGATTTTTTCAGCCGGTCTTTTACCTCATCGAAAATGGCAGCGCCGCGCAGACTTTCTTCCACAATTTTATCAAGCTCGTGTTTGTTTTTAATACCGTGAATGCGCGGGCCATAGGCAATGTTGTCATAAATGCTCATCGGAAATGGATTTGGCTGTTGAAACACCATGCCAACACGCTTTCTTAAAACCGTTGTGTCCACTTTCGGGTCGTAAATATTCTCGCCGTCTAACCGAACTTCGCCTGTTATTTTTACGCTGTCAATTAAATCATTCATGCGGTTCAGCGTCTTTAAAAAGGTCGATTTTCCGCAGCCGGAAGGGCCAATCAGAGCGGAGATGGAATTGGCCTGAAGGCTTATGTTTACGTCTTTTAACGCATGGTTGTCGCCGTAAAACAGATTTAAGTTTTTTGCATCAATCTTACCCATTGTTCATTCTCCTTGTAATGTCGTTCTTTTTGGTAACGGCGTGGGTTAAAAAGTTAATTAACAGCACGATAATTACCAATACGGCTGCAATTCCAAACGCAATGTCATATTCACCCTTTGACATACTTAAGTAAAGCTCAATTGTAAGGGTTCCGCCGGATTCAAATATTTTTGAAAAGACAGAGCGGGGAAGCAGATATCCGGAACCTGCAGTAAACAGGAGCGCCGCCGATTCGCCCACAATTCTGCCGATTGCCAGAATTACCCCTGTGATAATTCCAGAACTTGCACAGGGAAGCAGAATGGTACGAATCATGTGCCATTTTTCTGAACCCAGTCCCAAAGCGCCGCTGCGCCAGGAAGCAGGAACGGTTTTTAAGGCCTCTTGGGTGTTTCGGGTAATCAGCGGCAATACCATGAGCGTTAGCGTCAGTGAGCCGGTTAAAATAGAATATTCCAGGCCCAGCGTATTTCCGAAAAACACCATGCCGAACAGTCCGAAAATAATGGAGGGAATGCCTGCCAGGGTCTCTGTTGTAAACTCAATCATTCTCACAAATTTTCCCGGTTTGGCATATTCATTTAAATAAATGGCCGAACCAATGCCAATGGGCGTTGCGATGATGAGGGTTATTACAATGATATAAAGCGTATTTATAATGTTCCCGGCAATTCCTTCCGTTTCTTCCAGTGCACTTCGAACTGTGGTGAGAAACTGCCAGTTTACCACAGGAAGCCCCTTAACAAAGACGTAAATGATAATGCCTGCCAGCAAACACACAGAAAATGCCGCAGAAAGGTAAATAAAAAAATATAATATTTTATCTGATACACGTTTTCTTCTTTTTGTGAGAGAGTTATCCATTTTTTAAATCCCCTCTCTTTAAAAATTTGGTTAGTCCGAGATTTATCAGACTGATAAACAGAAACAGAACCAGACCGATTGTGAACAGCACCTGCCTGTGCGTGCCTTCTGAATATCCCATTTCACTTACGATTGCCGTGGTTAAAAACCGGACGGAATTAAAGGGCAGAGGAAGATTAACAGAACCGCCAGAAACCAAGGTGATTGCCATAGCCTCGCCGATTGCACGGCCTATTCCTAAGACAACCGCGGTCATAATTCCCGATTTTGCAGCGGGGATTTGCACTTTAAAAATAGTTTGTATTTTTGAGGCGCCCAATCCAAGTGACGCTGATTTTAAATATCCCGGCACCGCCCGCAGGGAAGCCTCAGAAATATTAATAACGGTGGGCAAAATCATGACTGCCAGCACCAAAACTGCGGAAATCAGGTTTGCACCACCGGTAAACTGGTGCGTTGTGCTGCCTTCAAACAGTTTCAGCTCCAGCTTATACATCAAGGGATTTAAAATCATAATACCCAAAAGTCCGTAAATGACGGAAGGAATGCCTGCCAAAAGCTCAACCGCAGGTTTTACGACGGCAATGAGCTTTGGCGGGGCAACTTCTGACAAAAATACCGCAGTTAGAATTCCAATGGGAACGCCGATTAAGATTGCCGCAAAAGTTCCGACAATGGATGTAAGGATAATGTAAAGGATTCCAAAGGAGGGGGCGGCGGCCGTTGGTTTCCATACCGAGGAGAAGAGAATTTCGGTGATACCGACCTTTTGAAGGGCCGGAAGTCCATTTAAAATCATATATAACGTAATGGAGAATACGGCGCAGATTGCAACCAATGCACATGCGGTAAATATTATTTTTGCCGCATTCTCAATTACGGATTTTTTATTATTTTTGTTTATGATTGACGTTTGATTGCTCATTCTGCACCGGTCCTTATTTTACGGTGATTAAACCCACCTTTTGGATAATTTTTTGGCCAGCATCGGATTCAATATAGTCAAACCATGCTTTTACCAGTTCGTTCTGCTGAGAAATTTCGCCTTTTGTCGCCATAATAAACGGTCTTGACAACAAATATTTGTCGTCTTTAATATTCTGTTCGGTAGGCTCTACACCATCAATTTTCAATGCAGTTACAGAGTCGTCTAAAACATCTAACGAAACATACCCAATAGCGCCGGGAGTTGAAGCAACCTTAGCCATCACTGCGCCGGTGCTGTCTAATTCATTTGCATAGGCACATTCATTTTTTAACTCAAGAATTTCCTCAAATGCATCCCGTGTGCCGGAGCCGGCTTCACGTCCTACCACTACAATTGCGCCGCCGGACGCGCCAACATCGCTCCAGTTTTTTGTTTCGCCTTTATAAATGCTGACGAGCTGGTCTTTTGTCAGTTCTTCCGCGCTGCCTTTGTTAACAATGACCGCAATACCGTCAATTGCCACAATGTTTTCTGCAATCCCTGCTGACTTTTCACTGTCCTTTAAAGCTCTTGAGGAATTGCCAATATTGGAAGAACCAGAGGTTACGGCCTCAATTCCGGCAGAAGAACCAATAAATTCTGCTGTGACGGACACCTTGGGGTTTTCTGCCATAAAACTTTCTGAAAGTGCATTGGCCAGTTTTTCCATTGAAGTGGAGCCTGCCATTTTGATTGTGCCGGAAAGCTTTGCTTCTGAATTTGTTCCAGCGGTGTTCGCTGCAGAATTGTCACCGCCTTTATTTGTGCCGCAGCCGGAAAGAAGAGCCGCCATTAAAATACCTGAAATTAAAACTGCTAAAAATTTTTTTGTTTTCATAAATCATTTCTCCTTTTTATAAGTAGTTTGTGCAATCGTCTGTTTGACAATACTATTATCTTTTATTTTTGTAAAAACTGAAAGATATAATATGTTAAAATAATGTAAAAGAAAAAAAGAAATTTAAATTTTATGAAAAATTTTGGCGTTTTGTAAAGTTTTAGTAAAAAATATTTCTTTTCTTTTAATAAAATGCACAAATTTACTTGCTTTTATTTTAAATTTTTGATACAATAAACTAAATTCAATAAATAAGAAAGGGAGAGATTTTATGGAATTTCATGTTAAAAAGAAATTTGCCATGCTGTTATCCTTAATAATGGTTTTGGCAACCTGTGCCGTGCAGGTTAGCGCGGAAAGCACAGTTAGTGTCAAACAGGTAGACGCAGACACCAACTTTTCCCGAATTGAATTCACAACAACAACCGACGGGGAACCGGCAAGCGGAGTAACGGTTTTGGCCGGAGAGGAATATTCGTTTACCTTTACGCCCCAGAAAACGGGCAGCTATTCTGCTTGGTTTTTAAGACCACAGTCGTTTCAGGTTAGCGATAGTTCTAACACCATCGCCTTTTCCGTTGAAGATTCCGACGGCGTGATTTACGATGTGCCAAGCTATAAAGCATTGTATCACAGTCAGATGGCAGGCATAAACCCAGTGCTTGAGCGGATCAACGGGGCTGCAGGCGCTTCCCCGAGAAATTTTGACCTAACCGCAGGTGTGGAGTATACCGTAAAAATCACGCCTTCGGCGGATTTGGCGCCCTTATATTCTGTTGATTTCAGGTGTCTGGATCTTCCTATTAACGATAAAACAGCTATTTCTCCGGCAGATATTACGAACACGAGCATTACGGACAATGCTGCCATTGTCAGAATCCCTGCTTCTTTTGAAGGCGCGACTGCAATTGACCCTGAATATACGCTTGTGGGCAATTATGCTGCAGTTGACCTTGCAAGAAAAGACTCGCAGTATCGTTCCATGCACCCGGGCACCAGTTGGGTGGAATATACGTTAGATGTGGAAACTCCAGGGGTTTATGCGATTACTACTTATACCGGAACATATGGCTTTTCCGGAACAAAAATTATTCAAAATCACTTTTCGTTAGACGGTGTTTTGATTACCTCCTTTTCAAAGGAAGTTGAACCGGCAGGACAAAAATTTTTTGAAACTACATCTCAGTTTTATTTGAGCGGTGGAAGGCATACTTTAAAGATTTCAACTGCCGGTTCGCAGCAAGGAGCTTACATTGGTGCAATTAAGTTCGACTTGCAAACAGAAGCAAACAACATGTCTGTTTTAGATGTTTCAGACACCAGTGCGCCTGTCTTTGCTACGGAACCTTTTTTTGCCGGCAGCGCTGGAGCCATTAATGCAGACAAATATTGGACCATTAACAATGGCGAGTCTATTTCGCTCAAATTTAAAAGCGACACTGTAAAGACTTTGGAACTGTATGCTAAGAAAATTGAAGTACCTGAAGGGGCATCCATTGAATATGTATTAGACGCGGAAGCTCCAGTGGAAACGCCGCTGATGAAATATGGCACGATTTTTGAAGATAAAGAAATTACCGATGGCGAGCATACGCTGACCATTACCTCGAAAACTGATGGTGTTAAAATAAGCACACTGTCTTTCCGCGAGAAATTAACACAGAATCCTGCTATCACCGACATTGCTTCAGAGGGAGACACAGCAATTGACCTGTTTTCTTATACGTCTAGTTCCGGAGATGTCTGCGCAGCAAATGAGGGCACATCTCTGGGATTTGGAGCAGGGAGCGAAATTAAATATACCATTAATATTCAAAAGGACGGGCTTTATACGGTCTATATGAACTCCTTAACCCCTCAGTGCGGTTTTGATATTTATGTAGATGACGGTTCGGAACCGCTGACAGGCTTTATGCATAAATATATTGAAAGCAATGGCACAAACAGCGATAAAGTGCCGCTTTACGATAATACCAACGTTTCGTACAACAGAGTAATTGACCGTCAATTAATTATGTATGGTGTGCAGCTTAATAAAGGTGAACATACCTTTACCTTAAAGTTTAATAACGGTTATAAGAGCACATCGTCCACCACACCGCCTGTTGAGATAACAGATGATGAGAATTTTATGAGCATTGTAAATCAGCTTTGGGTAAGCAGAATGGACCCGGAAGTTGGAAGCACCAATGAGGTGATTATCCGTGCTTGGGACGCTACTGCAGATGGTCCGAAAAACTCCGGATGGTCTTATATCAATCAGTTTGGACAGGGCGGAGAACAGATAATTGACGGGAAATCCTGCAGAAGCACCGTATTCATGAATGGCCTGGCATATACCTACACATTCATTGCAGAAAGCGACGGATATTACGACTTCAGCGCATATATTAAAGACCATGCAGCAAGCGAAACTGTGCCCAATGCGTTTTATACGCTCAGTGTTGACGGTGGGGAAGCGGTAAATGTACCTGTGCCGTTCAGCGGCGGGTCAAGCTTTTTAAAGACCACAGCAGAAAAAATCTATTTAACAGCTGGCAGTCACACCTTTAAAATTGTCGCAGAATCGGCAAACATACCGGGTGTTAACAGGCTCTATTCCATCAGCCTGGCAAAATCGGGTGTAAATTCTGTTGTAGTAGATAAAACATCAAACACTGCGGCAGTTGACGCATATTTTGACGCGCCGTACACTGGCACCGCCATGGTTGCTCTGTATAACGACGCGAAAGAACTGGTAGGAATTTATCAGAGTACTGTTTCAAACGCCGATTTGATTACTGCTAATATTGCATATACGGGTGTGCCCACGATGGCAAAAGTGTTTATCTGGGGCGATTTAACAAACGTGAAACCGCTGGTCAAAAACATTGAAATTGCCAGCACAGATGAAAATTGGATTGAAAAATAAATATAAAGAAAAGACGGTGAACCATAAATTGGTTCACCGTCTTTTCTATGCGTTTGGAGAAAAAGTAGCAAAAACAACCTTACCCAGCACAACAATCTCATCGTCCTTGCTTTTATATTTAAAACTTTCAGATGTTTGGTCTGTAGCAAGGGTTATTTTGTTGGTTTCCCAAAAAACCCGCCTGACTGCGATTTTCATGTTTCTTTTTAATAAAACAGCAGCAAGCTCACCGTTGTTAGTCTCTAAACAAGAAGCAAATATTACAATGCTTTTTTTCGTAATTCCCGACTGAGCCAAAAGCTCGTCTGAAATATAAACGGCATAACAATCCATGTCCCCATAAACCGGAAAGGGGAAGGTGAGGCTACCGTTAAAATTGTCGTTTCTGTAAATGATATCAGCGGAAACAAGCTTGTCTGAAAAGAGCGGGACCTGATAGACATCAAATTTATCTTCTCTAAAATTCTGGTTGACTGGTTCCGGCGGCTTTTTTATGAGCGTCTCAATTGGAACGTCAAAAGCCTGTGCTATTTTTGACAGCACTTCGGTTCTAGGAACAGAAATTCCAGCGATGTAATTACTAATTGCAGATTTTGATAACCCAAGCAAAGTAGCTAAATCTTTATTTTTTAAGTTGTTTTTATTCATTAGCCGTTTTAAATTGGATGAAAACACATTTTTGTCAAAATCGTTGGTAATGCTACCCATGATCACCTACCACCCCTGTTATGTTGTTTTCTGAAACGGCGCATTCTGGCAATACGTCGCTTTTCTTTTATGCGCCTTAAAAGAATAATTACAACAACTACGCCCAAAATGAGCAAAAACCAAATGTTCAGAATATAAGACAAAAATTGTTTTACATAGCTTCTCGAAACATTACGGCTTGCATACAGCTTTGCTGTGGAAACCTCCTGCTTATCATAATAATATTTAATTTCCCCCAATTCCTCCCCCTCTTTAATGGGGGCGGCAATGCCATCGTATATCTTAATTTCACTTGTTAAAAGCTCAGAATTAAAATTTTCGCGCGGCAAAAGTATTTTAACGTCCTGATTGGCTTTCAGCACCAAATGGGATTTGCCGGCGGCCCATTTCACATTGCAGGTTGAGGCAAGCTCATCGGCAGTTAAAGCGGTTTTAATGCGATATTTTGAATATGCATATTCAAACAAATTTTTTGTGTCAATAAATGCCCGTTCCGGATCATTTTCCGGTGCGTGAAACACTACCGTAACCAAATCCATTCCGCTTCTTTGCGCACTTCCAACAAGGCATTGTCCGGCACTGTCAGTATATCCTGTTTTAATGCCGTTGGCATATTGATATTGCAGTTTTAAGCTACTTCTTACATTGATTAAAGAGTTCCTTGTAGAAAACTTTCGTACCTTATCGTACTTATTTGTCGGTTGGATTTCGACAGATTTCGTTGAAACAATTTTTGCAAAAACAGAGTTTTTCATTGCTTCCTGCGCAATAATTGACATGTCGTATGCGGTGGTGTAGTGGTTATCGTCGTGATAACCGTGGGGATTTGCAAAGTGCGTATTTGACATTCCCAAATCTTGGGCAGTTTGGTTCATTAAATTAACAAAATCGGAAATGGAACCGGAAACAGCCTCGGCCAAAACATTGGCCGCATCGTTTGCAGACTGAACCAAAAGCGCATATAACAGTTCTTCTGTAGTTAACACTTCACCTTCAATAATCCCCATTTTAGAACTGTCGCTGGCGATACTGACTGCTGTTTTACTGGCAGTGATTTCAGACGTGAAATCCAGCCGGTTTAACGCGATGTATGCCGTCATAATCTTCGTGGTGCTGGCGGGATACATCCGCTTATTCGAATTTTTTTCATATAAAACTTTGCCGGTATTGCTGTTTATCAAAATTGCGGCGTCTGATTGTACGTCTGGTTGGTTCGATGTTTCATTGCTATCCGCATCATTTTTTGAATTAGACGCGTCATCGGGTTCGTTGCTATTACTGTCGCTCGTGTCCGTCTTTTTATCTGAACTGTCATCTGCAGTTTTCTTGCGGTTGCTTTTATCGCTGCTGCTTTGTGTTGTTTGCGGTTCTGTGCTCTTTGTGCTTTCTTCAGCGTAAGAAATGCTGTATATATTAGAAACAGTTAGCATTAAAATTAGCATAACGGAGAGGATATTTCGCATTTGTATTCTCCTTAGAAAATATATTCTATTCTATTATATTACATTTAATTTTAATTTTCAACATAAAATATATTTTTTTTCTTTTTCCTGAATTCAATTGACATCATTATAAAAATATTTTATAATAAGAACTAAGTGAATTATTTGGAGAATGGATATGTATGTAAAAGATTTGATAAAAAACAGAAGAACGGTTCGAAAGTTTTGTCAAAGAAAAATTCCTGAAAAATTGTTAATTTCATATATTGAAAGTGCTCGTCTGGCTCCGTCCGGCGCAAATATGCAGCCGCTAAAATATATGCTTATTCATAATCAGCAATGCGTTGAAGAACTTCTTCAGCACGTAAAATGGGCGGCTTATTTAAAAGGATCCTATTTGCCGGATGCAAATGAAATTCCAACCGCGTTTATTGCCATTTTTAAAGACAAAACGGTTGCTTCGTCAACCGCGGAATTTGACGCCGGTGCCGCTGTTATGTCAATGAATCTGGCTGCAGAGGAAGACGGCGTTGGCTGCTGCATTATGGGCGCCATTGACCGGACAGAAATTTGTAGAATTTTAGGCGCTCCAGATAATTTGGAGCTTTTGTATATGGTTGCGTTGGGATATAAAAAAGAACATCCTGTTTGCAGTGAATTAGAACATGATGACGTAAAATATTTTTTAGACGGTGAAACGCTTACAGTTCCGAAACGCAAGCTTTCGGAGGTGCTGATCAATATCATTTAAAATATACGAAAATACTTGTTGTTTTAACTTTTTTCTGATAAAATATATACAGTTTGTACGAAAGGACGCTGCTTAATGGAACGCAAAATATTAGTAGTAGATGATGAACGGCCAATCGTGGATATATTAAAATTTAATCTTGAAAAAGAGGGTTTTGACGTATTAACTGCGGATAACGGGTTAAGTGCTTTAGAGTGCGCACTGACACAAAATCCCGATTTGATTTTGTTAGACATTATGCTTCCGAAAATGGACGGCTTTGATGTTTGCCGCAAAATCCGCGAAAAATTAAATGTTCCCATTATAATGATAACCGCCCGTGATGAGGAGGTAGACAAGGTTTTGGGCTTAGAGCTCGGCGCAGACGACTATATCACAAAACCATTTTCCGTGCGGGAACTGATTGCCCGGGTGAAGGCAAACATGCGCCGCGTGACCAGCGACGCTGCCGGCGATTCGGATGATAAGATTAAGGTGGACGAGAATTTTATTATCAACGCCACCCAATATGAAGCGATTAAAAACGGCGACGTTTTAGACCTTACCTTAAGAGAGTATGAGCTTTTGAAGTTTTTAGTGACACAGCCCAACCGCATTTTTACTAGGGAAGCATTGCTATCCAGCGTTTGGGGCTATGAATTTTACGGAGACGTGAGAACGGTTGATGTAACGGTTCGGCGTTTGCGTGAAAAAATTGAAGACGATTCCAGCAATCCAAAATATATTTTGACCAAACGCGGCGTTGGCTATTATTTCCGGAAATGAAATCAAAAAAAGGATCCGTTGGAATGTTTAAAAGTTTGCAGTGGAAGCTGGTTAT
This sequence comes from Congzhengia minquanensis, assembly GCF_014384785.1. Classification (NCBI taxonomy): domain Bacteria; kingdom Bacillati; phylum Bacillota; class Clostridia; order Eubacteriales; family Oscillospiraceae; genus Congzhengia; species Congzhengia minquanensis. Next base: position 28,633 of record NZ_JACRSU010000001.1, on the reverse strand, counting down.
GGTGTTTGTGCTTTTGGTGCTTGCAATTATGACGGTGGCAGGATCGTTTTTGGTTTTGCGTGTTTCTGTCTTCTACCATGACATGTTTGCGAGTGAAATGGCCGACACTTTCAGCCAAAGCTTTCTAGCGCGCCTGGAAAATGGTGCGGCCGGCGACACGGAGTTTGTGAAAAATACCATGCGGGCAACCATGTCCCGTCTGGGAATAGACTCTTACCGGAACTATTATATTATTTCCGCAGACTCGGGCACGGTGCTGGACGGCTCGTCTGCGGGAAGCTCCGGCCTATATGTGGATTCGGACAACTTTATTACGGCGCTGACTGGTAATGTAGGAAACAGCACGAACGCAAGGAAGCAGTTCATGGACTATGCCGTGCCGGTTGATACTCCATCCGGGAGACAGATAATTTACATTAAGGATACCAAAGAAGAGCTGACAAAAATTATTCAACACATTTTTGAGATTATCATTCAGGCCGTCGTCCTGGGGATTATTATATCCATAATTATCGGGTATTTTCTATCCCGGGCCATCACCACGCCGATTTCAAATCTCACGAAACGGGCAAAGCGTCTGTCTGAGGGGCAGTTTGACCCCAGAGTGGAAAATATTAAGGCAGACGATGAAATTGGCATCCTTGCGGAAACCTTTAACGATATGTCCTCAACGCTTAAGGGAACGCTGTCTGATATTTCCACAGAAAAGAACAAAATTGAGGCAATTTTGCAGAACATGACGGACGGCGTTATGGCTTTTGGAACGGATGGAAAAATTATTCATATCAACTCCACAGCGAGAAAAATGCTGAATATTGAGAATGTGGAACAATATCGTTTTGATAAGCTGTTTTCTATTCTAGGCGCGGATATTCTCATCGGCGACCTGCTATATCTTGAGGAAAAACGAAGCTGCGAGCGGGAAGTGACAAAGGACAATATTGCCCTGAAGGTAAATTTTGCAGTTTTTGATGATGAAAGAAATAAAACCGGCGGCGTGCTTGCCGTTTTACATGATATTACAAAACAGCAAAAGCTTGAAAATTCCCGCCGGGAATTTGTGGCGAATGTGTCCCACGAGTTGAGAACGCCGCTGACAACTGTGAAATCGTATGCAGAAACCTTGCTGGATTTTGTAAAAGACAATAAGACGGCCGCTGCGTTTACCAACACAATTTTAAACGAAACAGACCGGATGACTCGTCTGGTGAAAGACCTTTTGGTGCTGTCAAGTTTGGAAAATTCTGCGTCATTAAATAAAACCGTTTTTTCTTTGAAAGCAATGATTCACGATGTGGTCAGCACAATGACGCTGGTAGCCAGCGAAAAGGGTCACCGGCTGCAGTTTAAGCAGTCGTCAGAGCTTCCGGAATTTTATGGCGACAGTGACAAATTGGAACAGGTACTTTACAATATCATATCCAATTCCATTAAATATACACCGAACGGCGGAAAAATTTTAGTCCGGGCCGGAAAGGTGTATCATGAAATTCAAATCGAAGTGCAGGATACGGGCATTGGCATTCCCGAGAAAGACCTATCCAGAATTTTTGAACGGTTCTACCGTGTTGATAAGGCGCGGAGCCGTGAGCTTGGCGGCACAGGCCTCGGACTTGCAATTTCAAAGAGCATTATTGACTCCCATGGCGGGCAAATCCATATCGACAGCAAACCCGGCGAGGGGACATCGGTTCTGATTACGCTGCCAATTGTGAAGAAAAAGTAATTTAGGGCTTAGAGAGTGCCTTTTGGCGCTCTCTTTTTCTCGACCTGTAATTTGAGCATTGCCGGTAAAGTGACAATTCTGTTAAAACAATAGGAGTATTTTATGAATTGGGGCAGAACAAAGACAATTTTAATTGTGCTATTTTTAATTGTGAATAGTTTGCTTTTTACAACCTATATTCTTTTGGAGCACAGTGCAAACAGCATTGATGAACAGGTAATTGAAAGTACGGTCACTGCATTGTCGGAGCACGGAATTCATATCAGTGAAGATCTAATTCGGAAAAAGAAATATGCAGATTATCATGTGAGCATGAAAAGCGCAGCCTCTGACAAAGAGAACACGGTGAAGAAGCTGCTGGGGGATGAATATGAAAAGACGGACAATTTTGAATATAGGTCTGGTTCCGCTGTTGTTTCGATAAGCGGAAGCAAAATTCGTTACAGCAACAACAGAAACGTTGAAAATATTGAGGCGGACGCACTTAGCCGCGGAACGGATAAGCTTGCGGAAGAACATTTAAAACAGTTAGGATTTGACAGAAAAACATATTTTATGTATAATAAGCATTTAGAAAATGGCATACTAACCTTTGAAATAATGCCAAGATACAATGAGTATAAAATAGAAGGTGTTCGGCTGAAAGCGAAGGCGGACAATGCAGGCATTTTAGAACTGGAGGGTACCTGGTTTTACACCGAATACGCCGACACCTCCGCCAAAGAAACGTTTTGCAATGTGACATCCGTTCTTTTGGAATTTATGTACCAAACCAATTCAGCCGGCAAGACGATTTACAGAATTGAAGGCTGTTTATACATTCCCAGCGAATATATGAGTGCGAAGACGGTTATGCCACTTCCTGTGTATATTATTTTATGTACGGACGGGAGTGTTACCATTTTTAACGCTAAAGATGCGTCTTTGATTTTGCAGAATCCTTAAAAGGAGTGAACTTATGTTTGCAGATATTGCAACAATTACAGTAAAGGCCGGAAATGGCGGAAACGGGCTGGTTTCTTTCCACCGTGAAAAATATGTGGCGGCCGGCGGGCCGGACGGCGGCGACGGCGGAAACGGCGGCGATGTAGTGCTGGTGGCAGACGCACAGCTTTCCACACTGACGGATTTTCGGTATAAAAAAATTTATAAAGCGGGTAACGGCCAGGACGGCCGCGCAAAAAAATCATCAGGGAAAAACGGCGAAAATATTTTGATTTCTGTTCCTGCCGGTACGCTGGTGAAAGATGCAGAGAGTGGAAAAATTATTGCCGATTTAAAAAAAAGCGGCGACCGTTTTATTGCTGCAAAAGGAGGCCGGGGCGGCTGGGGAAACGTACATTTTGCAACGCCTACCCGCCAGGTTCCCAAGTTTGCAAAACCAGGCCAAAAAACCGTGGAACGGACGCTCACCTTAGAGCTAAAGCTGTTAGCAGACGTGGGGCTTGTGGGATTTCCCAATGTGGGAAAATCCACGCTGTTGTCTGCGGTTAGCAGTGCACGGCCCAAAATTGCAAATTACCACTTTACAACCCTTGAGCCTAATTTGGGAGTGGTAACGGCAGGGGAGGCGGGCAGTTTTGTTATGGCCGACATTCCGGGGATTATTGAAGGTGCCAACACCGGCATTGGTTTAGGTCACGAATTTTTGCGGCACATTGAAAGAACGCGGATTTTGCTTCACATTGTGGATATTTCCGGAACAGAGGGCAGAAACCCTGTAGAAGACTTTGATATTATTTGTGAGGAAATGGAAAAGTTTAACCCCGCACTTGCGCAAAAACCACAAATTGCCGTTGGGAACAAAATGGATGTTTTGTATGACGACAGCTTGCAGAAAGAATTTGAAAATGCCATGAAGGAGCGCGGTATTGAGGTATTTTTTATCTCTGCCGCGGCCCACAAGGGAACCCAGGAACTTATGAAAACTGTTGCTTCCAAGCTAAAAGAAATTCCCATCCCGGAATTTGATGTGGAGGAAGACGATTTTGAAAGCGTAAAGATGGCGGGAAAAGACTTTGATATCAGCGTGCAAAATAACGTTTATTCCGTTCAGGGCGATGTGATTTTAAAAATTATAGAAAGCACAAATTTTGACGACTATGAGTCGCTTCAGTTTTTTCAAAATGCCCTCCGCACAAACGGCATTATCGCCGCATTGGTTGAGGCCGGTATTGAAGAAGGAGACACAGTTAAGCTCTATGACATTGAATTTGAATTCGTAAATTAAGGAGCATTGACATTGATTTTAAATGCACACGGAAAAATAAATTTATCACTTGACATTACCGGACGGCGGGAAGACGGATACCACTATGTTTCCATGGTGATGCAGTCTGTGGCGCTGTGCGACGTTGTATCGGTAGACAAAAACAGCTCTGGCGCTGTATTTGTAAAATTAGATAATCCTGAAGTTCCTGATGGACAGGAAAATTTAGCGTATAAAGCATGTGAACTAATGATTTCACAATTTTGTTTAAATTGCGGGTTTGATGTTTTTATTCAAAAGCACATTCCTGTAGCCGGCGGAATGGCGGGAGGCAGCACAGATGCAGCGGCTGTTATGAAAGCGGTAAACCATCTGTGCGGGCTGCAGCTTTCCCAAAGACAGCTGATGGAGCTTGGACTTTGTCTTGGTGCCGACGTGCCGTTTTGCATCCAAGAAAAGCCAGCCTTGGCCACTGGAATTGGTGAAATTTTAACCTCAGTAGCCGGTCTTCCGGAGAATGTTTGGATTCTTTTGGTAAATCCAAATGAGAAAATAAGCACCAAAACCATTTATGACATGGTGGATCAGAATTTGGTTTACAGCACAGTTGACAACCGTGCGTTGATCAGCGCCCTTGAAATGGGTAATTTGCACCTTGCGTCGCATTATATGAAAAATGTAATGCAAGCGGTTTCTACCTCGCTGTGCGGCAAAATAACAAAGGTTTTGCAGCAGTTAAAAGAGTTGGGTGCAGTATGCGCCTTAATGAGCGGCAGCGGTGCTACCTGTTTTGGAATTTTTGAGACTATGCCGGATTTAAAGGCGGCTGAAAGCAAGTTTAGCGGCTGTTATGTTTCTTTGACAAAACCGCTTTCCTTTCACATTTAACAAAAAGTTTATTTAATTTCACTTGTTTTTTTGAAAAATTATGGTAAAATATAACTTGTGAAAAATTTTTATAAGGATGGTTTGCGTATGAGCAAAGGAAAAATTGCCATATTCTTATTGGCAATGATGTGTATTGTAATACCATTTTCAGGTTGTGGAAAAAAAGGAGATGAAGACAAACAAATGGAAAAACAATATGTTCAAATAGAGCTTGAAAAAGGCGGAAATATCGTTATTGAATTATTACCCGAATATGCGCCGAAATCGGTGGCGTTTTTCTTAGAGCTGGTAAATGACAAATATTATAACGGCCTCACATTTCACCGCGCTGTGAAAGATTTTATGATTCAGGGCGGCTCGCCTAACGGCGACGGTATGGGCGGTTCGGGAAGAACGGTGAAAGGCGAATTTTCCAGCAATGGATTTGAAAACGGCCTGTCCCATACACGGGGCGTGGTTTCCATGGCAAGAACAAATGTAAAAGACTCCGCAAGCGGCCAGTTTTTCATTATGCACGGTAACGCCGATTATTTAGACGGGAATTATGCGGCGTTTGGCAGAGTGGTTGAGGGTATGGAGTATGTGGACGAAATTGCAAACAGTCCGGTAGACGGCGAGACGCTTATTGAAAAACCGGTAATGAAAACTGTAAAAGTCCTGAAAAATTATAAGCCCGCTGAATAAATTTTATATAAATTGTAAAAATTTGAATTAGAGGACTTGAAAAATTTGTCATTATGGTGTAAGATATATTTGATAAATATATAACAATACTTTAGGAGGTAAAAATATGTCAGTAAAAGTTGCAATTAATGGTTTTGGTCGTATTGGTCGCTTAGCATTCAGACAGATGTTCGGCGCAGAAGGGTATGAGGTTGTAGCAATTAACGATTTAACAGATCCGAAAATGCTTGCTCACCTGTTAAAATACGACTCTTCTCAGGGCAGATATGACGGCCATACAGTTGAAGCCGGCGAAGACTACATTGTAGTTGACGGCAAAAAAATTATTATCTACAAAGAGCCTAAGGCTGCGGACCTTCCGTGGGGAAAAATTGGCGTAGACGTTGTATTAGAGTGCACAGGTTTCTATTGCTCAAAAGAAAAATCGCAGGCTCATATCGATGCAGGCGCTAAAAAAGTTGTTATTTCCGCACCGGCGGGCAACGACCTTAAAACAGTTGTTTTCAGCGTTAACGAAGATACGCTTACACCGGAAGACAAAATTATTTCAGCTGCTTCCTGCACAACAAACTGCTTAGCCCCCATGGCTAACGCATTAAACAATTATGCTCCGATCCAGTCCGGCATTATGTCTACAATTCACGCTTATACCGGCGACCAGATGATTCTTGACGGTCCTCACAGAAAAGGCGATTTAAGACGTGCAAGAGCCGGCGCTGTGAACATCGTTCCGAACTCAACCGGCGCTGCAAAAGCAATTGGCCTGGTTATTCCGGAATTAAACGGAAAGCTCATTGGCTCTGCTCAGCGTGTTCCTGTTCCCACAGGTTCAACAACAATCCTCACAGCGGTTGTTAAGGGCACAGATGTAACGGTTGAAGGAATTAATGCTGCTATGAAAGCTGCTGCTTCTGATTCTTTTGGCTACAACGAAGATCAGATTGTATCTTCTGACGTGATCGGAATTACCTACGGTTCACTGTTCGATGCGACACAGACTATGGTTTCGAAAATTGCAGACGACCTTTATGAAGTTCAGGTAGTTTCCTGGTATGACAACGAAAACTCTTACACAAGCCAGATGGTTAGAACCATTAAATATTTTGCTGAATTAAACTAGTTATAAGTTTAGCGCCTTGAAGCAACCGCTTTAGGGCGCTACTTTTTTTATTTATATCGTAAAATCCTATTGACTTTTTTTAATTTATTTGCTATAATAATTATCGTTGTCTGGGTGTAGCGCAGATGGTAGCGTGCTTGAATGGGGTTCAAGAGGCCGGGAGTTCAAGTCTCCCCACTCAGACCAAGATTAAGAGTCAGCTGATTGATTCAGCTGACTTTTTTATTGACGAAAAAAAGAAATGATGATATAATACAATTACGGCAAAGGGGAGGACAACCATAACAAAAAACTGTAATGCCGCCTATTTCACCAACGATAAAGGGGATGATACCCATAGCAAAAAACATTATTGTGGTTGATGAAAATGGAAATGAATATGAAGCGACTTTTCCCAAAAGGGCCAAAGGGCTTGTTAAAAAAGGCAGGGCACGCTTTTTATCAGAAAATAAAATTTGCCTTGCGTGTCCGCCAAATAAAAGTTTGGAGGATAATATGGAAAATAATATTGTTAGAGAACCAGAAAATCAAACATCTGTGTTAACTATGGAATATGTGCTGGAACAAATTGATAAAATCATGAAGGATATTGCCTACATCCGTGAAGCCATAGACTCCGTAAATAATGTAGACGGGATAGCAGCAGAGGCAATCGCTGGCATTGTACATGCACGTGAGAAAACAAACCAGCAATTGATTCAATTGCTGGAAAAAATGTATGTTGATTTAAAACCAGAAAAAGTTTCTGACGAAATTTTAAAGTTTCGGGAAGTGTCTGATGCATTGTGTAAATTCCCTCCAGACGCTGTCGATGTCGAAGATATATTGGCGATGGCAGCTGAGCAAATGTTTATGAAACCGAAGAAACAGTGATGAACAGAATGCAAACAAAAGCACCCGCTATTTTAGCGGGTGCTTTTTCATAAAAATAATTGACTTAGTCATGTGCTTATGGTATATTTATAACTATATAAGATTAAAATTTGATTGTTGTTTGACACAACAGAATAGGAGCTTCTATGAAGAAAAACATTTTCTCATTCCTTTTGGTTTTTACTGCAGTTTTATCGTGCTTTTCCGCTGTATCTGCAGAGGGGAAAATTACATCTAATAAATTTACGCTGGTTGTTGATGTTGTTCAGCCGGAAGGCGAGATAAAACCTTCTACGTTGCGTTTTAATATATTTAACGAAGCCGGAGAATGGCTTTATAACCAGCACACGGAAATTAACAGCGCAGGCAGATTGACGCTGGAGTTTCCAGTTCCGGAATATGAAATTGGCGCTAAATTTAAGCTGGTGGCCACAACCGGAATCAAATATCTCAACTATTGCGATGTTGATTTTGCACTGGGACAGGAATTTTTTGTGGAGACCTATGCATTTCGTGATGCAGATGGCCAGCTAACGGTGTCTGACGGCGCGCACATAGCTGTTTGCCCGCTTTTTTCCATTGATACCTGGGCAGGAAAAGCGGAAGATATTGTGAATAGCAACCATATTTGGAGTGATACCGATTATTTGATTTGGGTTTCTAAATCAAATTATATGGTTTCTGTCTTTTTAAGGGAAGCCGGAAGCTGGAAATGTATTAAATATTTTAAATGTTCCATTGGAGCGCCGGGCACGCCAACGATAACGGGACAGTATCGGTATTATCAATATCAGACCAGATGGCAGTATGACGGATATTATGTAGGGCCAATTATGCGGTTTTATGGCGGTTATGCAATTCACAGCACATTAATTAATAACAACGGTACCGACCGCGACGCACGGGTTGGAAAAATGATATCCCATGGCTGTGTCAGGGTGCGGCCTGAAAATATTAAATGGCTTACATATTACGTTCCGTTGGGAACAAAAATTTATGTAACAAACAATTAGAAAAAACGGAAACGATTTTTTAAATCGTTTCCGTTTTTTTAAAGATAGCTTCTCAAATCCTCTAAAAGTGTTTCTTCTGTTGCAATAATTTTTTTAGCTAGGCTTTTTGCCCTGTCGTCTGCGCTTTCATATTCGTTTAAATATTTCTGCAAAGACTTTATACCCATATTGCAGCCGTCCGTAATTAAGTCCGACGCTGTTTCGTCGCTTTCATCCATGGACATTTTCATATTTGTCTTAAGCCAAGACATGCCTTTTGCCATTGCAGATGGATCTTTTCCTGAATCGCCGTAGGAATTCAGCAACTCCTTAATTTCATCCTCAATTGTTTCGTGCTTCTCTTTGCTATTCTGCAATATATTTTCTAAATTATGGTTGTCTACGCGGTCCATAACCTCGTCAATTGCACGAATTCCCATTTTTATACCTGCGTCACACTCTTTTAAGAGCTCAATTGTATCACCTGAAACCATTTTTCTACCTCCAAAAAAATCTCATGTTAAACCTTATTATACCCCAAATTGGAGCCGTTATGTTTTGGTTGACTTAATTTTTATTTAATGATATAATTATTTTATAATCAGGTTTTAAGGAAGTATTAAAAAATGAAATCTATTTATGAGAAACTTATAAATCGACAAGGAAAACTTGCGGTTATTGGGTTGGGATATGTTGGTATGCCAATTGCTGTCGCTTTTGCAGAAAAAATAAATGTAATTGGTTATGACTATAATCAAATGAAAGTTGAACAGTATAAAAATGGAATAGACCCTACCTTTGAAGTAGGCGATGAAATTATAAAAAATACTCCGCTTGAATTTACATCAGATGCGAAGAAATTGTCAGAAGCCATTTTTATAATAGTTGCTGTGCCTACACCGATAAATCAAGACAAAACACCAGATTTAACACCGATAATCAGTTCATCCGAAACAGTTGGAAGGCATTTAACCAAAGGCTCAATTGTAGTTTATGAATCTACTGTCTACCCCGGTGTTACAGAAGATATATGCATACCGATTTTAGAAAAAGAATCTGGCTTAAAATGCGGCGCTGACTTTAAGGTTGGATATTCACCAGAAAGAATAAATCCCGGAGATAAAATTCATAGATTGGAAAACATTCATAAAATTGTATCTGGCAGCGATTCGGAAGCTCTGGAACAAATTCAAAAAATATATGACCTAGTCATTGAAGTTGGCACGCATTCAGTTTCAACCATTAAAACAGCAGAGGCGATTAAAGTGGTGGAAAATAGCCAGCGCGATATAAATATTGCATTTATGAACGAATTGGCTATGGTTTTTGATCGTATGGATATTGATACAAATGAAGTTGTAGATGGAATGAACACGAAATGGAATGCTTTGGGCTTCCGACCAGGACTTGTCGGTGGCCATTGTATTGGTGTTGACCCTTATTATTTTACCTATGAGGCAGAAAAGCTTGGTTATCACAGTCAAATAATCCTTTCCGGTCGAAAGGTTAATAACGGAATGGGTGCCTTTGTTGCAGATGCAGCAATTAAACAGATGATTATAGCAGGAAAATCGCCGAAATCGGCAAAGGTTGTTATTTTGGGACTTACGTTTAAAGAAAATTGTCCTGATACTAGAAATTCTAAAGTTGCCGATATTATAAAAAGATTAAAGGAATATGAAATTTCACCTGTTGTTGTTGACCCTTGGGCAACCGAACAAGATGCGAAGACAGAATATGACGTTGATTTAAAAACAATGAGTGATGTGAAAAATGCTGATTGTATTATTATTGCTGTAGCACATAATGAATTTAAAGCAATGACTCTTGATGATATCAACAATCTTTATAAAGATATTCCGCAAAATGAAAAAATTTTGATTGATGTAAAGGGGTTGTATAAAGTAAGTGATCTCAAAAGCAAGGGACTGCGTTATTGGAGATTATAAATTTCATCTTCAAAGGAACGGTGTTGTATGAAATTGTTACATATAAATTGTAATTATTTAGGAACGCCACTACACCAAATAATGGCTGAGCATTTAACAAATTTAAATATTGAAAATCATATTTTTGTTCCGACTTATGACAAAACACAAACTGTAATAAAATCCAATTCCAACGTTACGGTTTCGGAATGTTTTGCAAAATGGGATAGGTTAGTTTTTGATCATAAGCAGACTAAAATATTGAAAAGTATTGATTCTCAATTTCATATAAAAACATTTGATTGTATACATGCTTATACACTTTTTACTGATGGTAACTGCGCTATGCGATTATCGGAAACATATCGTGTTCCATATGTGGTGGCAATACGCAATACCGATGTGAATTACTTTTTGAAGTATATGGTACATCTGCGCAGGCGCGGAATTAAAATTATGCGAAATGCTGCTGCAATTTTCTTTTTGTCTGATTCTTATAAAAATCAAATATTTAATAAATATGTTCCCAAAAAGTATCAGACAGAATTATTGAAAAAATCATATGTCATTCCAAATGGAATTGATGACTTTTGGTTGAATCATTTAGTGAAAAATATGGATTTACCGCATACCTGCCGACTTATGAATAAAGAATTGAATTTGATTTATGCTGGACGAATTGATAGAAATAAAAATATAATTACCACGCAAAAAGCAATTAAAATTTTAGAAAAAGAAGGATATAAAATTAGCTTTACTGTAATCGGGAAAATTGAAAACAAAAAAGTATTTAATAGAATTATTTCCGATAAAAATACCAATTATTTAGAACCGTTGCCAAAAGAAGAATTGATTGATATATACAGAAAGAATGATATTTTTGTAATGCCTTCTTTTACAGAATCTTTTGGTTTGGTTTATGCGGAAGCTATGAGTCAGGGGCTGCCTGTGATTTACACTGCTGGACAAGGTTTTGACGGACAGTTTGAAGAGGGCACGGTAGGATACCACATTGATCCCAAAAATATCTATGATATCGTTCGCGCTATAAAAAAAATATTAATAAATTATGATGTTTTTTGTGAAAATTGTAAAATAAAAGTTTTAAAATTTTCATGGAAAAGTATTGCAGAAACTTATTGCGAAATTTATAATTCCATTTTACTTGGGAGATTTACAAATGAACAAAATTGATGCAATATTTAAAAATGCAGTATTTACATATTACATGACAAATAATAAAGGATCTAATGTTTCTGAATTTGATAAAAAAATTTCTTTTTTAGATTGGAATATATATATCAGCAATAAAACTAACCTTCAATATGCTATCACAGATTACATTTCCGTTGTTATAATTGGCTATTGTATCGATGGTGACGGTATTATTGAACCAAGAAATCTTTCAGATTATATAGCAAAAAAGATAAAAACATTAGATATGTTTATATCATTTTCTAAAAGATTGGCAGGTAAATATATAATTTTTTTGAATATAAATGGAACTTATTATGTATTTACAGACGCAACAGCCAGTTTGCCTGTATATTACACCAATAGTAAGAAAATTCAGCATATTTCATCGCATGAATATTTAGTCGCAAAATATGCTAAATGTAACTTATCTAAAAATAGTCTTTATATGTTAAAAGGTAGTGACCAAGCTAAAACACTTCCGAACAATATAACCTTCCATGAAAACGTTTATTTATTATTGCCAAATCATTATTACGAAATAAAAAACAATTGCAGTGTTAGAATAACGAAAAAAGATATAAAGAATATCATTTCTCCTCAGATCGCGGCCCAAAAGAGTTTAGAGATTATTAATCATATAAAGAACCAAATTATTAATGATTTTGAAATTAAATGTCCGTTAACCGGGGGATATGACAGCAGAGTAGTATTTGCGGTTTTGCTAGGGAAAAAATTTGAATCTTATACAATGACGCATAAAATGTCTTTAACTGATTCAGACTTGGCAGTTCCTATGCAGATTACAAAAAAATATAAAATAAAGCATTTTTTGATTGAAGATAAAATACCAACAGCCGAACAATTTGATATAGCAAACGAAATATTTGGTAAAGGAATGTATTCAGAATATACCTTACAGTTGATTGCAACTTTAATAAAGGATGCAGGAAACTCATGTATTTTAAATGGAGATATCCTCGGACAAATTGGGAAAAGTTCGCTTCATAAAAACATTCCACCAATTTTTATGGGGTATCGTTATTATGCATGTAAGGTGCATAATACATCGTTACAGGCATTAAAGCAGAGTAAAAAATGGTATCAGGAAATTTCAAAGAAGTTTGATAAGAAATATATTTGCGATTTATTTTCTGAAGAAATTAGACTCGGGCGTTGGGCAGGAAATGAGAACTGTTTATTTTCAACATTTGGTATTAATGTATTAAATATTTTTAATTGTCAGAAAATTATAGAAATATGGGAATGTGTAGATAGAAAAGACAGAAAAAATGCACAAATTCATAAAGAGTTACTTAAGATTATAAATTCTGAATTACTTAATTATTCATTTAATCATTCAGAATCGTTGTTTGTAAAAATTGCAAATAGTAATTTCTTTTTATTCTATATTGCAACATTTACTAAGCATTACTTACAAGCGTTAAAACATTTTTTTAGGAGTTATGGTTAATGAAACTGATTGTTACAGCTGATGATTATGGCATGTCGCCTGGTGTTAATGAAGGGATTGAACGATGCATTAAAAGCGGAATTGTTACGTCGACAAATGTGATGATGAATATGCCTTATTATTCATCAGCCATAGAGGTAAAAAGAAAATATCCGCATATATCGTTCGGACTTCATTGGACAGTTAGTTGCGGAAAACCGCTTTCTGATCCCAAAAATGTGTCAACTTTAGTTGATGCGAACGGTAATTTTTTTTCACCGTCAATATTTGTAGAAAAAATGAAACATAAAAAAATTAATTTAACGGAGTTGACCCAAGAATTAATTCTACAGTATGATGAATATGTAAGATTATTTGGTGAACCAGAGTATTGGAATACGCACCAAAATGTACATGTTAATTTGTATGCATTTGATTTTTTCTTTACGCTTGCTTTGCAGTTAAATATAAAAAAAATGAGATATCATAAGAAAGTATGGATTAAACCAAAGAATAATTTAAAGAATAGTTTAAAATTTAATTTTATGGAAAATTTAAAGCTCGTTGTTTTAAATTCTTGGAAGCGTAAAATGATACATAAAGGTGTTAAGTCGCCAAATGGATTGGCTACTTTTATTGATTCAAAAGAATCATTCATTAAGATGGACTTTGGAGATAGAATGATTTCCAACAATATTGATGTCGTAGAATTAGTGATACACCCGGCAACAAAGATTGATAGTATATTCCAAGGAAGTCTGACTAATCGTAGAGTATCAGAATTCAGTGTTTTTTCAAAGTTTCAGATGAAACAATATTTGGAGAAATATTTTGAATTAACTTCTTATAAGAGTATTTAATTTAGTTTTTGATGTAAAGGTTAAACATAATATGAAAAAAAAAATTTTGATTGTTAATAAATCATTTGAGCTTGGTGGTATACAACATGCTTTAGTAAATATGCTAAAAGCATTGCAGCTTATAAACAATAATATACAGATTGATTTATTAATTTTCAACAACGATGACGTATGTAAAAACCAAATACCTGTTGATATCAAGATATTAAAACCTAGCTTATTGGTTAAAACAATGGGGATGAGTTTTTCAAGAGTGTTGGAAACTAAAAATATAATTCAGATAATTTTTAAAATTTTATCCACTGCTTGGTCAAAAGTTTTCGGAAATTCATTGCCAATATCAATTGCATTCCTGTTTCAAAAAAAATTAAAAGTGCACTATGATTATGCCGTAGCATATCACCATGAAACCAACAAAAAAACAATGGTGAGTGGATTTGTTAGATTTATTTTAAAAAAATGCGATTCAGATGTTAAAATGGGCTGGATACATAGTGATTTTGTTGCAACGGGTTTAGGAACCAAGCAGAATAGAAAGATTTATTCGCAGCTGGATAAAATAATTTGTGTATCTAAAGCAACAAAAACATCATTCCTTTCTCTTTTTCCTGAATTAGAATCCAAATGCGATTATTGTTATAACTATCTTCCAGTAGACGAAATTCGTAAAAAAAGTCTGTCGGAATCAATTTCATTTGGTTGTGATGAAGGGGTAGTTTTTTTTTCGGCATGTCGATTTGTAGCAGAAAAAGGAATTGAGAGGACGATAATGGCTATGTTGCCGTTGTGGAAAGAAGGATTAAAATTTAAATGGTATATAGCTGGAAACGGTATTGAATATGCTAAAATTGAGCATTTAATTCATAATTATAACATTCACGACAAAGTAATCTTACTTGGATACAAGGAAAATCCGTATCCGTACATGAAAGCCGCCGATTGGTTTTTGCTTTCTTCCTATCATGAAACTTTTTCTATGGTAGCTGCAGAATCTATGATAGTTGGAACGCCAGTTTTAGCGACAGATCTCCCAGTTGTAAGAGAACTTATTGATGAAAACAGCGGATATATATGTCATAATTCTGTTGAAGGAATCAAAGATGCGATTAAAGATATTGTTTCGCAAAAAAAGTCAATAAAAGTTCAACTTCGAGAAAATTTGGTGAACTCAAAAGGACAATTTGAAAGGATATTCCAATAAAATGGCTCTTAACTTCAAAAATTTATTTGTGTATATTACAATTGTTTCCACAATATTGTCATCAGTGTTGTATGTAGGCGTAGCTTCCTTGTATCATTTTTGCATTGCTATTGCATTTATAATTGCGTGGAATCATAAAAATTTACGATTAGAAAATATATGTAAGACAAATGAGATGCTTCAATTTATGCTTATATGGTTTGTGTATTCCATTTTTTCACTTATATGGGCACCTGACAAAAAGCTTTGTATACAATATATTTATTATATACTGTTAATTTTTTTATATTTTTGTGTTATGATTGACCATATAGACGAAAGAGAAAAAATATATAAAATGGTACATTTTTTTATAATATTAAGTGTAGTTGCAACAACCATTGGACTTTGGGAAGCAAGCACAGGAAAGCATTTGCTAAAAGATTATATTGACACTGAGGGTAGATTGAAATTGCAATATATGCCTGGATTTACTTATAGAAATCCAAATGATTTTGCTATGTTTTTACTTCAAATGTTTCCTTTTATACTTTATGGTATGATATATGAAAAAAGACTTCTTTTTAAAATAATGTCCATATACAGCGTATTAACAACGTTCATTTGTGTTGCAGCCTGTCAATCCAGAACAATATTAATTGTTATATTAATTTTTTCTCTAGTTACCGTATTAAAAATGTTTCAGGATAAATGGGGTCGAATTTTGTTTGCAATAATTGCTATAGCAATTGTGTTAAGCAGTGTACCGCAGTTTTCTACTTGGCTTAAAGATGCTTTGGTTGATTTAGATGCAAAAAATTTACAAACTTCAATATCAACAGAAGGAAATTCAGGATTGGTTCGTATTAATTTAGCAAAAAATGGTGTACTAATGTGCTTGCAAACTGTTGGGCTAGGGGTTGGAGCAGGGTGTCACCGAGTTGTTATGAATGAGTATTCTAAAAATTTTTATAATGTTGGTCATGTTTCCGTAGCGCATAACTTTTTAATTGAGCTTCTTGCTGATTATGGAATATTTGTTTTTATATTTTTCTTTTTATCAATGTTCTATTTTATACGGAAATTAAAATATCTTCAAAATAATTTAAAAAATTGTAACGATAGGAATTTAGCATTTTTTTTAAAATGGTCAGTTTTACTATTTCCGATTGGCGCAATTTCTTCGAGTTCAATGATGCAATTAACTTCTCTATGGGGAACAATAGGATTTGCGATTGCTTTTATAGAATATCATATTCGTGTAGAACATGAAGAAGTTGATATAAAGTGATTGGAGGTATATATCGGTGATTGGAAATTGGAAAAAGATGAATTTAAAAAAAAGATATATAAATCGTATTTTGTGCTGGATAAAAAAAATTAACATAAAAAAATGTTGTATTGTAGGAGATAATACTGTTTTTGACTTTTATGTATCATGCCGTTACGATTATAAGTATTCTATTTCCTTTGGGAATAATTGCGTATTATTTGGAAATTATCACACGCAAGATAACGGCATAATCGAAATTGGGGATAATGTAACTGTACGTTATAATACACGTATTGGAGCAGTTAATCATATTAAAATTGGAAATAATGTTATTATCTCAAATAATGTTACCATTTACGACAATAATAATCATCCAACGTCTGTAAGTGAAAGAATAAACATATGCAATAATTTTTTTGATGATGATGTTTGGAAGTGGAAACATTCAAGAAGTGCACCTGTAGTTATAGAAGATAATGTATGGATTGGTGAAAGCGCAACAATTTTGAAAGGTGTTCACATTGGAAAGGGTGCAATTGTTGCAATGGGAGCAATTGTTACAAAAAATGTTCCGGACTTTGCAATTGTCGCAGGTAATCCTGCAAAAATTGTAAAATATCTTAATCAGTAACCGGAGGGCAAAATGAAAGTTATCATATTGCACAGAAATAGCTTTGACGTCATTGGCGGTGTAGAGAGCACCATCTATTATATGGCGAAAGAGTTGAACAATCTGGGATTCGAAGCAATTGTTGTCGCAAAGAAACGAACAGATAGCGTTCAACAGGATAATAACAACTTTTGCAAAGTTATTCGGTATAAACCCAGTCGGTATCTTAAAAAAGCAACAGTATTGTTTCATCCTTATTTAGAATATAAAAATGCTTTTAAAGATTTAAAAAATATTATTTTACATGAAAAACCCGATTTTATTATTTCAAGAGATAATCTTCTTTCCTATGCAATCAGTCATTATTATAATAGCAATAAAATTGTTTATATACCTCTTGGTGTTATAAAATATTACAATTTAAAAAGGAAAGAAACTGAAAATATAAAATCATTTATATTAGAATTAATCAGATATATTCAGTTAAAGCAAGAAAGTTTTTTTCAGCTTAAAGCACTGAAAAAACTGAAACATATTGTCGTTTTCAGTAATAATATGAAAAATCAGATTTATCACGCTATCGGTGATACGACAAAGGTCTCAGTAGTACATCCCGGTGTGGCAGAAAAATTTATTCCAATGAATACTGAAAAAACTACAATTCGTGACGAATTTTCTATACCAACAAATAAAAAAATCTTTTTATTTGTTGGAAGAGTTGTCCGTGAAAAAAACATAAGAATGTTGATCGAAGCTTTTAAAAAATCCAATTACAAAGATAGTTATCTAATTATTGTCGGTGGAGGAGATGACTTGGAGTATGTAAAAAATATGGTTGAAAAGCTGCAATTAACAAAAAATGTTTTTTTTACCGGGTTTCGAAAAGATACTGAATTGTTTTATCGTGAAGCATCTTTTTTTGTATTACCGTCTTATTATGAATCGTTTGGAAATGTTATATTGGAAGCAATGGCCTCCGGTACACCTGTTATCGGTTTTAAAACAGAAGAAGGTAAAACACTTACAGCTGTTGGCGAACTGATTGAAAATGAAAAAAACGGTTTTGTTTGTGAGAATTATTCATTGAATTCTTTGGTACGTGCACTTAATAAAGCCCATACAATTTATGGTACTGCTGAATATAAAAAAATGCGTAAGTATTGTGCTGAATCGACTCGTTTGAATTTTAGCTGGAATAAATTCTTGAAAAGAATACTTAATGTATTGCAAAATGAGGTATGATATTATGAAGGTGGGTGAAGAAGCTGCTTGGCTGACCGTTACTAAAGTAATAACTATGTTAATAAATATGGTTATCACTATGTTTTTATCGAGATTCAGAACATTAACTGAATATGGAACATATTCACAAATTTATTTAATTGCAACAATTGCAACCTCTATTTTTGTTTTAGGGTTACCGGCTAGTATAAATTATTTTTTAAACCGAACGGAGGATAAAATATGCAGGCAAGAATTTTTATCTGTATATTTTACGTTTGGTTCGTTGCTTGGCATAATAATTGCGATTCTGTTGTTGGTGTTATACCCATTTGTAGTAAAGTATTTCAATAACAATATGTTGTTTACATATAAATTTGCAGTGTTATTATTACCTTGGATAAGCATTTTTAATAATTCTGCAGATAATTTATTTATTGCATATCATAAAACTGCATATCTTATGTTATATAGGCTCTTATATAGTATTATGCTTTTAATAACTGTTGTATTATTCGCATTAAATAACGGAAACTTTTATACCTATATGATTATTTATATTGCCGTTCAGACAATATTTGTTATTGGATTATATTATGCTGCATATAGAATGTCGGGCAAATTAAATATATTAATTAAAAAAAATCTTATTATTGAAATATTACAATATTGTATTCCTTTGGGAATTGCGGCAATTGTATCAACCCTAAATATTGAGTTGGATAAGTTGATGATAGGACGATTTTACAGTACTGATGCGATGGCGGTATATACCAATGTTTCAAAAGAACTTCCAATTAATTTACTGACTGTTGCCGTTACGACGGTGATGCTTCCTAAAATGGTGTCATTAATAGGAAAAAACAAAAAACAAGAGGCTATTGAAGCCTGGGGCGTATCAATTGAATTATCAGCTGTTGTATTATGCTTTGCCTGTATGATATTATTTGTTTTTTCAGATATAGTAATTAATATATTATATTCAGCAAAATATCTTGAAGGAAATAATATTTTCAAAGTGTATGTAATTACATCCTTGGTTAAGATTACATCTTGGGGAATTGTTCTAAATGCAACAAATAATACAAAATTAGTATTAAAAACGTCGGTTATAACTTTGCTTATAAATGTTGTTCTTAATTTTTTGTTATTAAAATTGTTTGGAATGATTGGCGCTGCAGTTTCAACCTTAATCAGCGAGTTTTTCGGAATTGCGTTAAAATTGTATTATACAGCAAACGTTATTGGTTATAAATATAAAGATGTCATTCCCTGGAAAAAAATAGGACAAATTCTTTTTATTAATGTTTTGCTTGGAGTAATTGTTTATATACTAAACATGCTGTTTAGTAATAATATTCAAAACTTATATATTAGATCCTGTATATGTGTTGGAATGGGTTTTATTATTTACTTTTCTTTAATGCAAAAAAAACTAAAGATGTTATGGCTTAAATTAAATGATGTGTAATAGGGGCTGTTTCAAATGTTGGACAAAATGTATGACTTGTTGGCTAATATTTCAAAAGGAAAGCCAAAAAAGACACAAATAAAACTTTATAAATATATAGGAATTATTACGAATATCTACATAAGGTTCCGTTACACTTTAAAAAATAGATTTTCAAAGAAAAATGGTATTACAGATAATGGAGAGATAGAAGTAATTGTTTCATTAACATCCTTTCCGGCAAGAATTCACACGGTTTTTTATGCTATTGAAACACTGATGAATCAAACTGTAAAACCAAATAAAATCATTCTATGGCTTTCAAAAGAGCAATTTAGCAGCATTAATCATTTGCCAAAAACTTTATTAAGGCAAAGAAAGCGCGGATTAGAAATATATCTGGTAGATGACGATTTAAAAGGACATAAAAAATATTATTATGCTTTTCGGACTTTTCCCAATTCTAAGATTATTACTTTTGATGATGATTTATTATATCCTTCATATGCCATAGAAAGATTGATAGACAAAAATAAAGAATATCCAAACTGTGTGTGTTGTAATCGCGGCCATGAAATAAAAATTGCAGACGGAAAAATTTGTTCTTATAAAGAATGGGTTAAAGAAGCAATATACTTAAACACGCCAACCAACTGTTTGTGTCCGACACATGGTGCAGGTGCCTTGTTCCCTGTAAATAGTGTTGATAATGATGTTTTTTGTGTGGAGAAAATAAAAAAATATGTCTATTATTCGGACGATATATGGTTAAAAGCAATGGCTTTTAAAAAAGGAACCAAAGCCGTTTATACAAACGACTTTCCACAGTGGCTGTTTGTAATAAGAGGATCGCAAAATGTCACTTTGGCACAAAAAAATATTAATCAAAATCAAAACGATTTTGCAATTTCACTTATTATGGAAGAGTATAAATTTAATTTCAAATCCTTTAAAGACTGATAAAAAGGAGTATTCTTGTGAAGTTAAAAAGTTTGTTTTTTTATGCTATATATATTTTATTTGCAAAACACCTCCCCTCTTCAAAGGTATTATTTTTAGGAAAATATTTTAAAAAAATTCGATATTTTTGTGTTAGAAACTTTATTGCAAAATGCGGAAAAAATGTAAACGTGGAAAATAATGCGACATTTTCACGAAAAGTAGAAATTGGCGATAATTCGGGTTTAGGACAAAGATGTTGCATTGGTGGAAAGTGCATAATAGGTACTGATGTTATGATGGGACCAGATTGCGTTATTTATTCAAAAAATCATAACTTTACTAGAACAGATATTCCAATGATTCAACAGGGATATCAAGAATCAAAAACCGTCATCATTGGCAATGACGTATGGATAGGAGGCAGAGTTTCGATTCTGCCGGGAATTTCTATTGGAAATGGTGTTATAATAGGGACTGGTGCGGTTGTTACAAAAGACGTGCCTGATTTTGCTATCGTTGCAGGTGTTCCGGCAAAAATTATAAAATATCGAAATGAAAATGATGGATAATTGAAAGGATGTTTCGTGTGACGAATGAGTTCGAAAATATGCTTTATTTATTTTCCTGTGCTGCCCAAAATATTGCGCCAGATATAAATAGAAGTTATGACATTCCTCTCATAAAAAAATATGCAGTGGACAATCGGGTTTGGCCGGTAATTGTGATTGGTGCACAAAAATGGGAAAATGATAATCTTAAAATTTCAGACAGTGCTGTAGCATTAGAAGTTTATCATAATTTGTTACGAACAGTAAAATTGGCGGAAGTAATTAAAAAACTTGAAAATAATGGAATATCATGTTGCATTTTAAAGGGGCAGACATTAGCAAAGCTTTACGCAGAACCGTTTTCAAGAATTTCGTCAGATATTGATATATATATTGATAGTCAAGATGAAAAAAAAAGCTGCAAAATTCTTGCGGAAAATGGATTTGAAATTTTAGAACGAGCTTTCGGTTCTCACCATATAAAATGCATCAGCGAAGTATATGGCCGAATTGAATTACATACAGAATATTTTGATAAAGTCATTGCAGAACTTTGGTTTTCTGATTTGGGATGTTTTTCGAATCAAAAAATACAATTTGATTTTGAAAATATTCAATGCAGCACGCTAAATATTACAGAGGGTTTGATTTTTAATTTTCTCCATTTTATTAAACATTATATATCCGGTTTGGTAACAGTACGTCAACTTATGGATAATTTACTTTATTTAAAAGCATATAAAAATGAAATTAATTATGAAAAACTGAATTATATTTTACACAAGTTACACTATCATAAGTTTTTATTAATTTGTATTGGATTTGGGATAAAATATTTTCACTTTAACGAAGCTGATTTTGTTTATGAGGTACCAAAGGAATATAATAGTCTTATTCTTAATTTGGCAGAGGATTTTTTAGTCTCTGCTGGAAACAATGATAGCATGCTTTATCATGAGTATGGTAAAACAAAATATATTAGCAAGCACAAAAAAGGATTTTATAGAATTTATCATTTTACAAAAAATTCAGGGGGTATGAGGAGAAATGTAGTAGTGAGCAATAAAACGATGAAAGAAAAGTATCCGATTTTAAATCGATATCCATTATTATATCCGTTTTGCTTTTTGATGAGAGCAACTGTAGGCGTATGGAAAGTGTTTTTTAGTAAAAATCATGCTTCACGGAAGGAAATTAAAAGACTGAAATTAATTAAAGATTTTGGATTATAATCAGTTTGTTCTATGAGAAGCTGTTTTATTATGACGAGTTAACAGATTTGGTTAAATGGTATAAATTATTTTATAATATTTAAGGAGTGTTTTCATTGAAAATAACTGTTGCTGGAACAGGTTACGTAGGATTATCTATTGCAGTTTTGTTAGCCCAGCACAATGAAGTTGCCGCAATTGATATTATTAAAGAAAAGGTTGACATGATAAACAACAAAAAATCTCCCATTGCTGATAATGAAATTCAGGAATATTTATCATCAAAAAGTTTATCGTTAACTGCAACTGATAATGCAGAAGAAGCGTATAAAAATGCAGATTTTGTAGTTATTGCAGCACCTACAAACTATGACCCTCAACAAAACCACTTTGATACCTCTGCAGTTGAGGCGGTAATTGAGCTTGTTTTAAAATTTAATCCAAACGCTTTCATGGTAATAAAATCAACAATTCCTGTCGGATATACAGAGCATGTCCGCAAGCAATATAAAACAGATAAAATTTTGTTTAGTCCCGAGTTCCTTAGGGAGGGCAAAGCATTGTATGACAATTTATATCCCAGCAGAATTATTGTGGGGACTGATAATAATGATAAAAATTGTGTTAAAGCCGCGCATACATTTGCTGAACTTCTAAAGAATGGCTCTCTAAAAGAACATGTTGAAACACGAATTATGGGATTTAGTGAGGCAGAAGCGGTTAAGTTATTTGCGAATACCTACCTTGCTCTCAGAGTAGCCTTTTTTAATGAACTGGATACATATGCAGAAGTGAGAAATCTTGACACAAAAGCAATTATTGAGGGGGTAGGATTAGACCCGCGAATTGGTAATTTTTATAATAATCCATCCTTTGGCTATGGGGGATATTGTCTTCCAAAAGATACCAAACAATTGTTGGCCAACTATGATAATGTTCCAAACAATATTATCGGAGCCATTGTTGCTGCAAATACAACCCGAAAAGACTTTATTGCTGATAGAATTATTTTAAAAAATCCACAAGTTGTTGGCGTTTACAGGTTAACAATGAAATCAAATTCTGATAATTTTAGGCAGTCATCTATTCAGGGCGTTATGAAACGAGTAAAAGCAAAAGGAATAGAAGTCGTTGTTTATGAACCTGCATTACATGAGGAATTTTTCTTTCATTCAAGGGTAATTCAAGATTTAGCTGAATTTAAGAAAATGTCAGATGTTATTCTTGCTAACAGATACCACCCTGATATTGAAGATGTTTTGGATAAGGTATATACAAGAGACTTATATTTTAGAGATTAATTTAAGAAGTAAACAAAACAACGCGGTTGAAATAAATTTTTTAACAAATACTTAACATTAAAATATTTACATTTTATACAGTTTGTGATATACTGTTTCTAAAATAAGTGAGGAGGTGATGTTTGATAACATGGATAGTTGCGATGAAGATGATAAAACTGCAAATTCTTTTTTTATAAAGCTTTATATTCGGTTTGTAAGGCATAACCTACGGCTTTAGCAGCTATTGACGTAGGGTTGTGCCTTTTTGTGTATAAAAATAATGACTGAAAATAAAATGGAGGAAATAAATTGGGTAATACATTACTTTGGCAATTACTGCTGCAGGTTTTATTAATTGCGCTGAACGCTGTTTTTGCCAGTGCAGAAATTGCTGTTATATCCATGAATGATACAAAACTGCAAAAGCTTGCAGAAGCGGGGAATAAAAGGGCTATGCGCTTAGCTAGGCTCACTTCTCAGCCGGCCAGATTTTTGGCCACTATTCAGGTGGCAATTACGCTTTCCGGCTTTTTAGGAAGCGCCTTTGCGGCGGACAATTTTTCCGATTTGCTGGTAAGCGGATTGATGAGCCTTGGCGTGCCTGTTTCAGAAAAAACTCTGGACACCATTTCTGTTGTCTTAATTACGTTAATCTTATCTTATTTTACGTTGGTTTTCGGCGAGCTGGTTCCAAAGCGGGTTGCCATGAAAAACGCGGAAGCCCTGGCTCTTAAAATCTCGACCCTGGTTTCGGCAATTTCTAAAATATTTGCGCCGTTGGTCTGGTTTTTAACGCTGTCTACCAATGCAATTTTAAGGCTTTTGGGAATTGATCCGAACAGTGATGATGAAGAAGTTACCGAAGAAGAAATTAGAATGATGGTGGATGCTGGAAGTGAAAAAGGCGCCATTGACGTGGAAGAAAAGGAGCTTATTCAAAACGTATTTGAATTTGACGACCTTTCTGCCGACGAGATTGCAACGCACCGCACAGAGGTAACCTTGCTTTGGCTGGAGGAAACAGACGAACAGTGGGAAAAAACGATTTTTGAAAGTCCTCATTCCATGTTTCCTGTGTGCGACGAAACGGTTGATAACGTCATCGGCATTTTAAACACAAAAAACTATTTCAGGCTGAAAAACAAAAGTCGTGAAAACGTAATGAATTCGGCCGTCACGGTTCCTTATTTCGTACCTGAAACATTGAAAGCGGATACGCTGTTTAAAAACATGAAAGCGAGCGGCCATTACTTTGCGGTTGTAATTGACGAATATGGCGGCATGACAGGCATTATTACTTTGAATGATTTAATTCAAAGGCTGGTGGGGGATTTTGACGAGGAAATTTTACCGCGGGAAAGAATGGACATTGAGCGGCTTGATTCAAAAACCTGGAACATAACAGGAAATGCCGAAATTGAAGAAGTTGAAAAAAATCTTGGTGTGATTTTAAATCCAGATAACGAATTTGAAACTTTTGGGGGATATGTTTTCTCCAAATTTGGATCTATTCCGGAAGATGGAAGCAAATTTGAACTTGACAGCGATGGCCTGCACATTAAAGTTCTTGAAATTAAAGACCATAGAATGTTACATTCCTTGGTGTGCGTTGAAAATTTTAAAAATTCTGAAAGTTCTAAAGAATAGCAGAATGTAAAAAAATAGCTGTTTTAACAGCTATTTTTTTATTTGTTCCTTTGGCTCAATAAACAACTGATATGGCTCAATGTCTAAAATTTCGCACAGGTGAAACAGCATGTCTAAAGAAGGCACCCGATTCATGTTTTTTGCCTCAAGATGACTTATGTAGGCTCTGGACACATTTGCGTTCATAGAAAGACCGATTTGCGTTAAATGTTTTTTCTTTCTGTAATACGCAATATTTTCACCAATAATCTTATAATATTTTTCTTTCATACACATCACTTCCTTATAAATAAATGCTAACATAAAATTGGCAACATAAAACTTGCCTATAGTTAGCATTACAAGAAATATGTAAAGAGGGCAGAGTTAATCTGCATCCTCTCCGCCCGGGCCATCCCTGCGTTCCGATTTGTCAGTCGGACGGTCCTGTGCCGTTGAAGTCCACTGGTTATTGGTAGCGGTTTTTTCCGCACCGCATTTTTTGTTTTTATCATTCATGCTCATTCACCTCAGAAAATAGTGTAACCGTTTTGGCAGGTATTTATTTGCTGAGCATAAAAAAGTTGTATTTTGGGTTGTGTATTTCTGTTAAAAGAACTATAATAAAGGTGGTTTGTTTCGAAGTGCTAAGGAGAGTGAAATGAAAAATGAAACGTATTTTTTTGGTTGAAGACGATCAGGCAATTGCTTAAAATCTTGTGCTTTTGCTTCATTCGGAAGGGTTTGCTGTTACCCGCGCGCCGGCGCGTCGCCCTCGCCCTTCTATCGGACAACTTGTTCGACCTGGCGCCGATTGACGTTTCTCTGCTGGATGGAAACGGCTTTTCGGTCTGCACCGAAATTAAAGAAGTGCAGGATATACCCGTAATTTTTCTCACTGCCTCCGGCGATGAAGCCAGTGTGGTTACTGTCGATACAGCGAGTGGCATTGTAAAAAAAGACGGTGTGGAAATTTATCTATCCGCCTTGGAATATCGCCTGTTGTTGGTGTTCGTTAACAATTCTAAAAGTATTATTACCCGTGGACGACTGCTTGATGAACTATGGAACGCAGCCGGAGAATTTGTGAACGATAACACTTTAACTGTTTATATCAAACGTCTGCGGCAAAAAATAGAAAATGACCCTGCGAATTCGTGAACAAAACGATGCGCTAAAGAATGAAAAAGAACACCTGGCCGATTCGCTTGCCGACATTGCCCACCAGCTCCGCACACCGCTTATAAAGGCTTGACAAGCGGGAGAGCAGATATTGGTTTTCAATTTCCGTGGGCTAGCATTGGAATTAGTATATTCAGCGTATTTTTTGTGATGTTTATTACTATGCTTTATGCCATTCGCAAGATAAAAAAAGAAAATGTTATTGATGCACTCGGAGATGATATGACTTAAAAAAACATTGCAGCCTAACTGGTTACCAGTTTACAAAATTCAAGAGGTTATTTCATTTAAATTCAAAATGATTTAAAGGGCAGACATAAGCCTGCCCTTTATAAATTATTTAGTTTTTATTCCACGTTGAGAACAGTTTTTTAAATATCAGCAACCATCCCCAAAGATATAATTGAAAACTCGCATCTTAACCCTATTTCAGCAAGTAAAGACATTTGTTTTGGGGTAATTTCAAAATATATTTGTGATTCATCTGCCTGCAAGGCTACCCTGATAGAACAATCTGCTTGTTTTCCTATCTTATTTAATAATGTTTTGTGTATTAAAATATCATTTAAAAATTCATCAAATTCCACTGGAAATTTCTCGGACATACCCCGATATGTTTTTCTTTGATATCTAAATCACGCATATATTCGCATGATTTTTGATAACAAAAAAAATCAGCATCAAGAGGATCAAATAATTTTGAAATTTTTGTTTCTTTTCGTATATAATTTGTTTCATATTTTTTAATGCACTTAATTCCTTTTCAAATGTTGTTAATTCCCCACGAATGCCCAGTGAAAACTGAAAACAAATAGCAAAATTATTTTCCGAGAAATTCTTTTCCAAGTTCAATTAACTCCTCCCATGTAAAATTAGCATTATTGGGTTTCCCCACACTTCCTTTGGATTGTTCTAAATATTCGGGGTAGCACTCCTAATTTTAATTATAGATAAACAATCTACCAATTTCATCAATAAGACTTTCAAGTAAAATACCATATTGATTAGGCTCATCTCCGTTAAAACCATAAATAAGTAATTCATCTCCAACGGCATCACGCAATTGATTTCCTAAATTATGGTCAATATTAATTAAATCTTTGCATTCTAATACCCAAAGTAAATTTGATCTTTGTTTTATGTAACAATCGTATAATAAATTAATTGAATCAGTTTTTAACGAAATCATATATTATCCTTTATCTTGTTCCAAATATGTTTTTTGCCCATGCGGTTACAACCTTACCTGCCTTATTTAGAACTACAACAGCATTTTCGCCTATATATTTAATCGTATCATTGGCTTCTTGATATATAACTTCGATAGGCGTTTTAACTGCTTCAATTACAGCAGCATCTTTAACGCTAGCCACTCCATCTATGCCTATTACTTGTGCTAACCCATGCTTTGTAAATCCAGTAATTTGTATTGATCCAGTCATACCTAAATACATAGACCAATCTACATTGTTAAGACCAAATTCCTCAGCAACAGTCGGTTCTTCACCCCATTCCAAATTGGTGAACTTCATATCTGTATAGAAAGGAGAGTCTAATTCATTGTTCAGAAAAGGAGTGTTCTGATATTGAGCAACATCAGAAACCGATTCAACTTGCCCAAAATAACCTAATCCATTAATAAAATTAGGATCACTTGAATAGGAAACGGCACGTAATGGAATCTTCGCCAAATTCTTCAGCATCAGGATCTGTATGATAAACGCCGTTATCATCCGCATAACCTTCGCGAAGAGTTCCCCACGGATCGGTAAACTTAACGGGATTGCCATTACAATAGCTAAACCAGTTCAGACCGTCGCGGATAGGATCTTCTGTGGTGAAGCTTCCTGTTTTGGGGTCTAAGTATCGCATGCGGAGGTAGATATAACTCGACTCGGGGTCGTGGTATTCGCCACGATAGCCGAAGTTATCAGCAAATTTTTACTCGTAATCTTATACAAAATTTATTAATCGTGCTTTTAATATCTTTATATTATCACATAAATTTACAAAGTACAAGTTTTTTTCTTTCAATATTAATTAAAAGGGGTAGTCATCACAACTACCCCTTGGCCTAAATACATCAGCGTTTGCCCTCATAAAAATTAAATTGTGAATCAATATAGCCTTCCACACCATTTAAAATTACATTCGCATAACCATTTTTAAAACGAGAGGCC